>JABXHR010000071.1 GCA_013373515.1 Gammaproteobacteria bacterium
ATTGCTGAGGCGATTCACCTCGATGAGCAGCTGCAGGCGGTCTACGAGGCACGTGAAAAGTTGGCGGAAATTTGGGGTATCGCCAATGCCAGTCACGAGCGTCTGGTGCAAGCCTTTGTTGACTGGTGCAATGAGGCGGAGCAAAGCGGCATCGCGGCACTAGAAGAGTTTGCCGAGCGGATGCGGCAGTATGCATTAAAACCACAGGGAGTGCTAAATGGCTGAGCTCAGGGTCAGAGCGCTGCAAAATGCGGATCGTGCGGCTTGGGAGCGCTTATGGCGTGCTTATTTGGCATTTTATGGGACGACGCTTGATGAGGGTGTTTTTGATGTCTATTTCGAGCGCCTCCTAAGCCAAGATCCGCACGAATTTAACGGCATAGTTGCCGAAGTTGATGGTGAGTTGGTTGGGTTGGTTCATTTCCTCTACCATCGCCACGGCTGGAGTATTGAAAATGTCTGCTATCTGCAGGATTTGTTTGTCGATGAGTCTCGGCGAGGTACGGGTTTAGGTCGTGCGTTGATTGAAGCGGTTTATAAGGATGCCGATGCTTGTGGGGTAAGCAATGTCTATTGGTTGACGCAAGACTTCAATACCACTGCGCGTCAGCTCTACGACCGAATCGCGCGTAAGACAGACTTCATTAAGTACTCTCGTTGAGTGCCTAATGTAGACACAAAAAAACCGGCTATGCCGGTTTTTTTGTGTCTATTGAAGCGGTTGACTACTTAATCTTGGCTTCTTTGTAGATCACATGCTTGCGAACCACTGGGTCAAATTTTTTGATTTCAAATTTGCCCGTCATGGTGCGCTTGTTTTTGTCTGTGGTGTAGAAGTGGCCAGTACCGGCGCTTGAAACCAAACGAATTTTATCGCGCATCAGATCGCTCCTTATACTTTTTCGCCGCGTGCACGAATGTCCGAAAGGACGCTATCGATGCCGCGCTTATCGATGGTGCGCATGCCATTGGCAGAAACGCGCAATTGTACGAAGCGTCCTTCGCTTTCTACCCAAAAGCGATGGGTGTGCAAGTTTGGCAAGAAGCGACGACGCGTTTTGTTGTTCGCGTGCGATACATTGTTACCAACCGCAGGACGCTTGCCGGTTACTTGGCAAACTCGAGACATGGGTGTCCCCTAAATTCTGGAAAGCTGTCAATTATGAGAAAAAAGCGAGTAAATATCAAGTGGTAATTTGCCTTTGAAACAGGGCTATGAGACTTTTTTTGGGAAAATTGTTGAAAGCCGCAAACTTCAGTTGCCATCAAGTATACTTCGCGCATGAAATTTGCCCAGCTCATAGCGGACGAGCTAGACGCGCTCGACGACTACATCAATCAGTCACTTCATTCGGATGTCGCTTTGGTCGGCCAAGTGGCCAGCTACTTGGTCGAGGCCGGCGGTAAACGCATTCGCCCAACGCTTTTAATACTCATGGCGAGAGCGCTGGGCTATACCGGTTCGCATGTGATTTCTCAGGGTGCTGTGGTGGAGTTTATTCATACAGCAACCCTGCTGCATGATGATGTGGTGGATGAGTCGATGCTTCGCCGTGGACGCCAAACCACCAATCAGGTCTTCGGCAATGCGGCGTCTGTGTTGGTGGGTGATTTTATCTACAGTCGGTCGTTCCAGCTGATGTTAGAAGTTGAGGATATCCGTATTCTGCGTATTTTGGCGGACGTGACCAATCAAATCGCAGAGGGTGAAGTGTTGCAGCTGATGAATATCGGCGACCCAGAGGTCAGTGAGCAGCGCTACTATCAGGTGATTGAATCCAAGACTGCGGCGTTGTTTGTCGCCAGCTGCGAAATCGCAGCGTTGTTAGCAGGTCGTGTTGATTTGCAAGCCGATGTGGCGGAGTTTGGCCGTGCGCTGGGGGTGGCCTTCCAGCTGATCGATGATGTGCTGGATTACCAGGCGGATGAGCAGATTATGGGGAAGTGCGTTGGTGATGATCTCGCCGAAGGTAAGCCAACCTTGCCACTGTTGCGCGCAGCCGCCAAGGCCGACGATACGATGCGTGTTCAAATAGAACGGGCCATCGCAGAACCGGGCGCTGTCGACCCTGCGCCGATCATTCAGTGGGTCATTGACTCAGGCGCAATCGAGGAAACTCGCCAGGCAGCGTTGCTTCAGGTGGATCGTGCGGCCGCTGCGTTGAGTGCCGTCCCCGATGGTGATTACAAGCTGGCACTGTTGGAGCTGGCGCGAAGTGCTGTGGATCGAATCAAGTAAGCAGCCATCAGCAGTAAAATCATTGTCTGGTTGATCGTGCCTGCGCTGAGGGCTGCCCCAAGGCTATCGTTCTGACGTAGGGCGTCGCTCGTCTCGATCGGGTTGCCAAATTTCCAATCATCTAATTGTTCTGCATTCGTCGAGATAACGCAGCTTCGTTTCAATGCTTTTGCTGCAGATTCGATGCCGCAAGCGCTGCTTTGGATTGTAGTGCGACCGTTGAAGTATGTTGACATCAGTGAATTTGAGCCGTCGCAGGCCGTTTGCTCATCGTGTTTAGCGCCTAGAGAGTGTCCGATTTCGTGCGCCATCACCCAAGGGGTGTTTTTGTTGTAGAGCGATAGCCCGAGATCGTATCCAAGTGGTTTGCAAGCCCAGTCATTAAATGAATTGCCCTCTTGATAGCTTCCGTCTGAAGCGGCCTTGGCGCTGAGCCCGCTTAGGTAGTGCATCAGCGATGGTGCGATGTCGGCGGTGAGTAATTTTTGCGCGCGCCACTTTTGTAGTTCATAGGCGGCGGCATCGAAGTCGCCACGCAGCAAGTCGTAGGCTTCTGGTGCATCGGCGAAGATGTATCGTGGGCGCAATTCGATATTGAAGCTGTGCGCCATCACGCCTGCAGCGAGATTGGTTTGAGCCAATAGCTCGAACTGCCAGTTGAGTGACTGGGTTTTAAAGGCGAGGTCGGCGGCCAAATCGATGGGCAGCGTGAAAGGGGCCTCTGCAGGTGTGTTCATCGCGAGGCTGATTTCGTATCCGTTGACCAGCTGTCCAGCGCGTGATTCGTGGCTGAATAGGTTGATCTTCGATTCTGCATATCGGGTGGCGACAATGTGGAACAAGCCGTCTTCAATGGTGCCTTGTAAGTAGCGATCACTGCCGTTAAATAGGGCTAAATGTGTGGTGTCATCTGACCGGCTTAAGCGAGCCCACGAGTGTGGGCGGCCGTCGATCACGCCATGCTGATGCTGGCCGTATTCGGTGGGCCAGCCTGTGTTGTCGGTGAGTTCTAGGCGCATCGTCTCAGTGCCGAGTTTGATGTCCAGGCGCTCTGCGTGGGTCGTGAGTGAGGCTGCCAATAGGGCTGCTGTCCAGCCAATTTTCCACATGCGTCAATTATCCGTTCTAGTTATGGCTATAGTGTCGGATAATTGGCTTTCCGCTGTAAAGCGGGTCTTGGTGTTGGCGCTCTGTTCTTTGCGCTAGCTCAAATTTTGCCGGGATTTTGTAGCTTGATCTGCTCGCCGGGTGCGAGGTTTTTGAGTTCGAAGCGATCGATTTGGGTGCGAATCAGTCTGAGCGTCGGAAAGCCAACCGCTGCGGTCATGCGGCGTACTTGGCGGTTGCGGCCTTCGGTGATGGTGATGCTAATCCAGCTGGTTGGAATATTTTGTCTAAATCGAACGGGCGGGTTGCGGGGCCAGAGGTCAGGTGGGTTGATTTTGTGTGCCTTGGCGGGTTTGGTTTGGCCATCTTTGAGTTGTAACCCGTTTTGCAGCGCCTCAATGGCACGGTCATCGATATCGCCATCGACTTGGACAATATAGGTTTTAGCCTTATCGAATCTTGGGTTGGTTAGGCGCTGCGCCAATTTGCCGTCGTCAGTCAGCAGCAGAAGCCCTTCGCTGTCTTTGTCGAGCCTACCTGCTGGATAGACGTTGGGCGTTTTGATGTAGTCGGCTAGGGTTGGGGTATCGCCGCTGGCTCGAAACTGCGTCAAAACCCCAAAGGGCTTATTGAATAAAATTAGCATGGATGGTGCTGGGTTTCGGGTTGGTAGAGCTTGGCCAGCTGTTTGGCGATTTGAATTTGTTCGCGATGGGTGCTGAGTGACTCTGCCCATTGGTTTCGTTTTGGCCATTTTAATGTGCGTAAGATATCTAAATTATCGATTAGCTGCTCGATGCTACCAAAGCGTCTGATGAGTTTGATGGCGGTGGAGAAGCCAATGTCCGGGACGCTGGGAATATTATCGCCTTTGTCGCCTGCTAGGGCTTTAATGTCTGCAAGGCAGGTGGGTGAAATGCCGATTTTTCGGTTGAGCTGGCGTTGGCTTAGGGCTTCGCCGCTGTAAATGGCTGTGGCGGTGATAAACGTCGTCGATGCGGTGGTTGCCGCATGTAAGTCGCGGTCGTTGCTGATGATAATCGCTGGAAGGTCTTTTGTGTTCGCTTGGTTGGCCCAGCTGGCGATAATGTCATCTGCTTCGAAGCGCAGATTGTATTCCCATTCAAGGCCGCTGTCGGCGAGCCACTTCTCGCAGCTTTGAAAGTAGGTCACCATATGGGGCGGCGTGGGTCGGCGGTGGGCTTTGTAGTCGGGGTAAATTGATTTGCGAAGCTGATTGCCGTCTCGATGATCGAGGGCGAACATGAGTTTTGCATTGGGCCAGCGTCGCTGGATATCGGCGACGGTTTGCGCAAAGTCTTTGCTTTGCTGATGGCACCAATAGCTCAAGCTATTGAAGTCGATAAGGGCTGCGCCGATCATGCGGGTATAAAAAAAGGCGCCGTGGCGCCTTTTTTCGTATTGTCCAAATTAACCGCCGTAACGACGCTTAAATTTGTCAACCTGACCTGCGGTGTCGAGCATTTTCTGCTTGCCCGTATAGAACGGGTGGCAGTTAGAGCAAACCTCGATGTTCAAGTCCTTGCCAATCGTCGAGCGCGTTTGGAAGTTGTTGCCGCAGCTGCAAGTAACAGTGATCTGTTCGTAATTTGGATGGATGTCTGCTTTCATGGGAAGGACTCCAAGGTAAAAGTTAATCGGGAAATATAATTTATTTTTGTATCAAATGCAAGACATAATTCATCGTGTTACTGGCATAATGCCGGGGTTCGTCTTTTGTAGATCTAACCATGTCCGATTGCGTTTTTATCAGAGGCCTAGCGTTTGAGACCGTCATAGGTATATACGACTGGGAGAAAAATCAAGCCCAGCCAATCTCTTTTGATGTGGATATGTACCACGATCAGTCGGCCGCCGCACAGGGAGATGACATAGACCATGCACTCGATTATGAAAAAATTTCGAATCGAATTATGGCCTTTGTTGGGGAAGATGCCTCTGAGCTGGTCGAAACGCTGGCTGAGCGCGTGGCGCAGATGTTACTTCGTGAGTTCGCGATCGAGCGATTGGAGTTAACCCTTCATAAGCCCAACGCAGTGCCCGCCGCTGCGTCTGTCGGTGTGCGCATTTCTCGGCGGCGAATTCGATGAGTGACTGGCACGCGATCTTTCTGGCGCTGGTCCAGGGTATCACTGAGTTTTTGCCGATCTCTAGCTCTGGTCACTTGATCTTGGTGCCAGCGCTTCTGGGGTGGGAAGATCAGGGGCTTGCATTTGATGTGGCTGTCCATGTCGGCACGTTGCTCGCCATTGTATTGGCCATGTGGCATCGCTTATGGCCGGTACTACGCGATGGCGTGCCAACGCTTTGGACATTTAAATTGACCACGCCGAATGCGCGTTTGGCGTGGGGCATTGTGGTGGGCACCATTCCCGTGGGCATTGTGGGGCTGGTATTCAAAGATTTTATCGAGGTCAATTTGCGTGGCCCGCTGGTGATTGCAGCCACCACCGTCGGCTTTGGCTTTGTGCTTTGGTGGGCGGATCGGCACGCCAAGTGCGCCAAAAGTTTAGATCAGCTCAGTTGGGTTGATTACTTGCTTGTTGGTCTTGCCCAGTGTTTGGCCCTGATTCCAGGGACATCGCGCTCAGGTATTACGATTAGTATGGCCTTGATGATGGGGGTAAATCGTAAATCTGCAGCAGAATTTAGTTTTCTTCTCGCGGTGCCCGCAGTTTTGCTGCCGGGGCTACTGAAGTCTTATGAGCTTGCACAGTCTGGCCTCAGTATCGATTGGCGGCCAATGCTGATTGGGATGCTGGTGTCGTTTGTGTCCGCATGGATCGTGACCAAGCTGTTTCTGCGGTGGATCGAAGTGTTGCCGATGAGCTGGTTCTTTGTTTATCGCCTGTTGCTTGGGGCTTGGTTGATTATTGTATTTGCCTAGTCTTATCCCAATCGATCGGGAAAATCGGTAAATACACTGGCATAGCCTTGTTCCCACAAGAACTCTGCGCGCGCCGCGTCATTGACCGTGAATACCCGCATGGCAAGGTTGTTTTGCAGCGCCTCGGAGATATCCTCGGGGAGGTCATGATTCCAGACATGTACCGCGTCAGCACCGAGGGCCAATGCACGACTGAGCCAGTCTTGGCCGGGACGTTCGATGAGATAAGCCACTCTCGATGCTGGGGCGATTGATTTCAGCGCCTGCAGCGCAATGAGATTGAAGCTTGAAAACAGCACTTCGACGTTTGCATGTCGATTTGCAGATTTAATCGCCAGTGTGGCGCAATGGGTTTCTAGTCCAAACGGCGGTTTAAGCTCCGCGTTGACGGAGAGATCAAGCGCCTCAGCGAGCTGTAAGCATTGATCAAAGGAAATGATTTTTTCCCCAGCAAACTCCGGTGCAAACCAGCTGCCGGTATCGAGCGTACTGAGTTGGGCCAAGGTTTGGTCGGCGACATAACCCGTGCCGTTCGAGCAACGATCTAGGCTGTCGTCATGATGCAGTACAAGATGGCCATCAGCGGTTGGGGTAATGTCGATTTCGATTGATCGTGCCCCAAGTGCGGCCGCTAGGCGAATGGCAGACTCTGTATTCTCGGGCGCGTAGCCGCTGGCACCACGATGGGCGATGACTCGGTTCATGCCAGCTCCGGCAATCTAGCTTTGATAAATCCACACAGCAAATCGCGCGCTTCGTCGCTGGCGCCGCCATGGGAAATTTTGACATCGGCAAACCCCATCGACGGAATGACGTACTGCTGTGCCATTGGGCGCACCGTTTGTAGGTACTGATTGAGCACAGATTCCATCGTCCGTCCGCGCTCTTGGGTGTCGCGAAAAATGCGGCGGACAAGGCAAACATCGGCAGCAACATCGACAAATACTTTGAGATCCATTCGCTGGCGCAGCTCAGCCAAATGGAAGATCAAGATACCTTCAACAATAATGACCGGTGTGGGTTCCACATGTTGTACTTCGGACGCGCGAAGGTGCTTCGCGTAGTCATAGCTGGGTGCGTCCACGCTGCGTCCAGCTAGTAACTCGGCCAGGTGTTCTTCCATTAGCTCGTGCTCGAAGGTATCGGGATGGTCGTAATTGACCGCGCAGCGCTCTTCGAAGCTTAGATGGGTTAGGTTCCGATAATAAGCGTCTTCAGCGATGATTGAGCAGCGCGAACGACCAAGCGACTCCTGCACGCGGGTCGAGAGAACAGACTTGCCTGAACCAGAGGGGCCCGCGATGCCAATAATGATGGGTTTATTCAATGTCAGTACCGAAAGTCCAGAGCGCGTAGTTTTGCATTTTGCACGCTAATTCGCGAATGTTTTGCGCAAGATGGTTGTCAATGAAAAGGTTACGTTTCGAATCGATTTGGTGTTACGAATGGTAACGTGGGTGTGTTCGATTTTGTCTCAAAAAATTTTAAGTGATTGTTTTAAATGAAATAATATTTCTGGCATGTTTTCTGTGTTGTTGGGCGTGTATTGTCCATTCATTGGTCAAACGTAGCGGCCTCCCCAAGGGGAGGCCAACATTCTTAAAATTGGAGGGTATATGTCTGACAATAGCGCATATTGGAAAGCAAACGTCAGTTTGCTGATCAAATGCTTGGTGGTCTGGTTCCTGGTCTCGTATGTCTGTGGAATCGCGCTGGTCGAGCAGCTGAACCAAATTCGTTTGGGTGGTTTTAAATTGGGCTTCTGGTTTGCACAGCAGGGCTCGATTTACTTCTTCCTTATCATCATTTTCTACTATGCCAAGCGCATGGCTGAAATCGACCGTGAACACGGCGTAAACGAATAAGGGAGTTTAGATAATGTCATCACAACAAATGTGGACCTACGCCATCGTTGGTGCCACTTTCTTACTGTATATCGTTATTGCATTGCGCTCGCGCGCAGGCAGTACCAGTGAATTCTACGTTGCGGGCGGCGGCGTCAACCCAGTGGCCAATGGTATGGCAACTGCGGCTGACTGGATGTCTGCTGCATCGTTTATCTCCATGGCGGGCTTGGTTGCCTTCTCATACAAAGGATACGGCGGTTCAGTGTTCTTAATGGGTTGGACCGGCGGTTATGTATTGCTGGCGCTAATGCTCGCACCTTACCTTCGTAAGTTCGGCAAATTTACCGTACCTGAGTTTATCGGTGATCGTTACTACTCCAATACAGCACGTACCGTTGCGGTGGTGTGCTTGCTTGTTGCGTCTTTGACTTATGTAATCGGTCAGATGACGGGCGTTGGTGTTGCGTTCTCTCGCTTCCTTGGCGTTTCTAACGAAATGGGCGTTGTCATCGGTATGGTCATCGTGTTTATTTACGCTGTATTCGGCGGTATGAAGGGGATTACATACACCCAGATCGCTCAGTATTGCGTATTGATCTTCGCTTACACCGTACCTGCAATCTTTATCTCATTGAAATTGACTGGCGTTGCATTCCCACAGATTGGTTTGGGTAGCACCATGGCAGACGGCAGCGGTATGTACTTGTTGGACAAGCTAGATCAAGTGGTTCAAGAGCTCGGCTTCCCGATCTACTCTGAAACACCACAGCTTAGCCACTTCAACATGTTTGTTTACACCTTGTCTTTGATGATCGGTACTGCTGGTCTTCCACACGTTATCGTTCGCTTCTTTACGGTTCCTTCAGTAAAAGATGCACGTACATCAGCGGGCTGGGCGCTTGTGTTCATCGCATTGCTTTACACCACTGCTCCTGCGGTTGGCGCAATGGCGCGTTTGAACGTTATCAACACCATCTACCCAACTGAAATTTCTGCAGACGCTGCGCTTGAATACGAGCAGCGCCCACAGTGGTTCAAAAACTGGGAAGTCACGGGCTTGTTGAAGTTTGAAGACAAGAATGGCGACGGCCGCATGCAGTACAACGCCGACAAAGAAACCAACGAACTTAGCATCAACAACGACATCCTCGTTCTGGCTAACCCAGAAATCGCTCAGTTGCCTGAGTGGGTTATCGCATTGGTTGCGGCAGGTGGTCTAGCGGCTGCACTTTCAACGGCGGCGGGTTTGTTGCTCGCGATTTCTTCTGCGGTATCACACGACTTGATCAAAGGTGTTATCTCACCGGGTATCTCTGAGCAAGGCGAATTGATGGCCGGTAAGATCTCGATGGCCGCAGCGATCTGTGTGGCGGGTTATCTTGGCTTGAACCCACCTGGCTTTGCGGCCGGTACGGTCGCATTGGCCTTCGGTCTAGCGGCCTCTTCGATCTTCCCTGCATTGATGATGGGTATCTTCTCGAAGCGCGTTAACCAAACTGGCGCTATCTTGGGTATGTTGTCTGGCTTGGGTGTGACATTGTGGTACATCTTTGGTCACAAAGGCATCATGTTCGTCAAAGGCACCAGCTACTTCGCTGATTCGAACTGGTTCTTGGGCCTTCAGCCTGAAGCCTTCGGTGCGATCGGTGCATTGGTTAACTTCGCGGTTGCCATCGTTGTGTCTAACATGACGGCAGCGCCACCGAAAGAAATTCAAGATTTGGTCGAAAGTGTACGTGTACCTAAAGGTGCAGGTGCGGCGACTGGTCATTAATTGATCAGCACCAAACTTGGTTAACAGCGCCCCGTTTATCGGGGCGTTTTTTTGTCTAAAGTTTTTATGATGAGGGTGGGCTATAGGTTAAGGAACTTCCGACCAAGTCCCTGCGCGTTTCGCGGGAGAATTTGACGAGGCTAGCCATCCAGCGTGTTGAGCTAGGAGATTCCTTAAACACATTGGATAACTTATGCAAAACCATCGCCAAGCAGGCTTTACCTTAATTGTACTGTTGATCGGATTGGCCGTTGTGGCCTATTTGGTGATTGGGCAGACCACGCCAAAGCAATCGAACGCGACTTCAAATACTGCGCTCCTGATGCAAAGTGCACCCGCCAACATGCAAGCGAAACAGATCAAACAGCAGCTCAAAGTGCTTGAGGCAGCGCGGCAGTTGCAACTGGAGCAATTCAATCAGTAGGGTTGCTCGTCGTCTTGGCGATGTCGCTAGGACTTAATTTTTTGCGCACATTGCACGGTGCTGTATTTTCAACGGCCTAAGCTGTCAATAAGTTTGCAGTAGGAAGAGCCCATGGCATTGAGTAGAGGGCGCCGATCCCAACGGTCACATCGATCAAATCAAGGCATCAACCAATTGGCCAAGGCACCATTGGTGCATCCATGGGCGCCAGTAGAAGCACTATCGCCAGATCAGTTAGACGCTGTGCACGAAGCGTCCATTAAGATTCTCGAAAATCTCGGCATTTCCGTACTGGGCTCGCACGCCATATCACTGTTTGAAAAGCACGGAGCTAAGGTGGAGCAAATTGATGGCAACGAAGCCTTGGTAAAGCTGACACGCAGAATGATTGAGGCGGCGGTTGCCTCGTCACCTGAGCGTTTTGTGCTCAATGCGCCCAATCCGGCAAACAACATTGAAATCGGCGGCAATCAAATTCATTTTGGCTTGGTATCCGGGCCCCCCAATGTGCATGACTGCATCAATGGACGGCGAGTGGGCAATTTCGCCGATTACCAAACGCTGATCAAGCTCGGTCAGTTTTTCAACGCCATCGACTTTTTTGGCAATCAAGCAATTGCACCGACGGATTTGCCAGTCGGTACTCGTCATTTGGATACTGCACTTTGCAATTTAACGCTGGCCGATAAGCCCTTCTTGGTTACCGGTATTGGCGCAGGCCGGGTGTTGGACGCCATGCAGTTGATGGCCATCTATCATGGCAAACAACTAGACGAGCTGCGCGATTTTCCCTGCGTGATGACCAATATCAACGTCAACTCACCGCGTAAGCTCGACGATGCAATGGCCTATAGCGCCATGCAAATGGCCTACTATGGCCAGCCCGTTGTCGTGACGCCGTTTACCCTGATGGGGGCAATGACACCGGCGACCTTGCCTGCCGCCTTGGCGCAACAAAATGCAGAGGCGTTATTTGGCGTGGTGTTGACCCAGTTGGTTCGCCCCGGCGCACAGGTGGTTTACGGTGGCTTTACCTCAAATGTCGATATGCGGTCAGGCGCACCAGCGTTTGGCACGCCAGAGAACAGTTTGGCCAATATTGCTGGAGGGCAGCTTGCACGGCGCTATGGTTTGCCTTATCGAACCAGCGCTTGCAATGCGGCAAATGTCGTCGATGCGCAGGCCGCCTATGAAACACAGATGGCGATGTGGGGCGCGACCTTGGGCCATGGCAATTTGATCTACCATGCTGCGGGATGGCTCGAAGGAGGGTTGGTTGCATCTTTTGAAAAGCTCGTGCTGGATGTTGAGATGATTCAGCACATGAAATCCATGTTGGCCCCGCGATCTTTTGCGGCAGAGGAGTTTGGGTTTGATGCGATGGAAGAGGTTGGTGCGGGTGGGCATTTCTTTGGGTGTGAACATACGATGGCTCGCTACCAAACGGCGTTCTACAGCCCAATACTCAGCGATTGGCAGAATCACGAAAACTGGGTCATGGCTGGCGAGAAGACAGCGACGGAGCGTGCAACAGCGCTGTGGCAGCACGCGTTGGCCCATTATACGCCACCGAGTGTTTCTGCCGACATCTTCGATGCAATGAACGCCTACGTTGCAAAGCGCAAAGCGGCGTTGGGCAGCGACGAGCCGAACTTTGTGCCGGATTTTATCCCGGCAGGCTAATTTCGACTGTTAAACCGCCGCCCTCTCGACATTTGGCTTTGACTTGGCCGCCATGGCGTTTGATCACAGAGCGTGTAATTGCCAGTCCAACGCCATAGCCTCCCTCGGATTCGCCGTCATGCGTGCGCGCTGTGTTGCCGCGTGTAAATGGCTCAAATAATCCCTCGAGCTCGCACTCTGCCACACCGGGGCCTCGGTCAGAGATGGCAATGATCACAGAAGGGCCCATGCGGGTGAGGGAAATGTCGACATCACCCTGCTTGGAATACTTAAAAGCGTTGCGAACCACGTTTTCGATGGCACGTCGGAGCCAATCTGGATCGCCAAGCAGGGTGCATTGTGTCGTCAGTGAGGTTTTCGCTCGCCGAGGTTTGAACTCGAAACTGGCGTCATCAGCAATGTCTTCAAGCATTTGCGCCAAGTTGATCGGACTGTGCTCGAGATCGTCTTTGCCGCTTTCCATGCGAGCCAATGCCAGCACTTCGCCAATCAGACCGTCGAGCTTCACCAGCTCGGCTTCGATACGCGGCAGCATGGTTTGGGTGCCTTTTTTCTCAACCAGTGCCAGCGCTACTTGTATGCGGGCCAGCGGGGTGCGCAATTCATGCGAGATATCGCGAATCAACTGGCGCTGATTGGCCACTAGGTCATCGATGTCTTGTGCCATGCGTGCCATGGTTTGGCTTAGATCGCCAATGGCATCCCGCCGCTGCATGATCAAGTTGGGTGGGCGTGCCGAAAGATCCCCTTGGCCGATGGCGCGTGCAGTGCGCTGTAATCGTCGAATGGGGCTCTCAATTCGCCAAGCGAGTAGCAGCGCGGCCACGGCGATGCCGAACAGCGTCGCCCCCATCCACATGCGCATGCGCAATTCAGATTCTGGGTTTTCGATCCAGCTGACCAAAAAACCGATATAGCGCGGACCAAACTTTACCAGTCGCAGTGCGTGAATTCGGCTGCCCATCCGCCAACTGACGGTGTCGTTGATTTGGCCCTCTTTTTCGAGCATATCGGTCAATTCGTTGCGCATGGTGTGCACCACCCGGGCGGAGACAGGTCGGCCGTATTGCTCGCCGTCGGGCATAATCAGGGTCATCGAGACATTCACCGTCTCGCCCATGCCCTGGAGTCGTTCGTTGAGTGCGCGTCTGCCAAGTGGTAGCCCGCGAATGGCCTCGTCAGCCCAAGCATCTAGGGTGGGGTCCGGGATTCTACGCTGGGGAGAGTCATCGAATGCGCGATAAAGCAGCACGCTGGCGATGGCAGAGAGCAGCACCACCAGAAAGATAGTGCCGAATAAATGTAGGAACAGCCGCGTCATTCAGACGTGACGATATACTGGTAGCCGCGGCCACGAACGGTTTTGATGCGTGACTCGCCGCTGTCGAGTGGGCCGAGTTTGCGGCGCAAATGCGAAATATGCATGTCCGCGCTGCGGTCGTAAGCGCCAAATGGGCGACCGAGCGCTTCGGCGTAGAGCACTTCTTTGTCCACGACTTGGCCTGCGCTAGCGACCAGCAGAACCAAAATATTAAATTCTGCAGTGGTCAGTTCGACTGATTCACCCTTGACATTGGTGCTGCGATCGTCGAGCCGCAATTCAAGGTCACCCACGCTAAATTCGCGCTGCTCGGTATTCGCCGCGCCCGCTTGCGTTCTGCGCAGGACCGCGCGGATTCTGGCCACCAGCTCGCGTGGGTTGCAGGGTTTGGGTAGGTAGTCGTCGGCGCCCAGCTCTAGGCCGTTAATTCGATCGATATCGTCACCACGTGCGGTGAGCATCAGCGTCGGGGTCTGGCTCTTGGCGCGAATTCGGCGCAGGGCTTCTAAACCGTCCATCACTGGCATCATGACGTCGAGCACAACCACATCAAATTGGCCGCTCGCTTCCTGCTCTACCGCGCTCTTGCCATCATGGACGGTAACGACGTCAAAATCTTCTGCGGTTAAAAATTCTTCCAACAATTCAGCCAACACTGTGTCGTCATCGGCAAGTAATACTTTTGTCATGGTGACTCCTTTATTGACTGTGATTTTAAGTGAGGGCTTGCGTTCGCCAATCTGGTTTGCATGATTTTACGGGAACTTGCGGCCAATGACATGCACCTAAACCGTTGGTTTTGATTTTTCTGTATAGTTGGCGGGATTTTTCTGTTTGCAAAACCATGTCCCAACCGATCTTAGAAGCCCAAAATTTGGTCAAACGCTTTGGCGACGTCATTGCCGTGGCCGGGGTGGATATCGCTTTGTATTCGGGCGAATGTCTTGGATTGCTGGGAGAAAATGGCGCGGGCAAAACCACCACCATCGAGATGCTGGAAAATCTACAAGACCCGAGCGAAGGGGAGGTGCGCTATAAAGGTGCGCCCTTGCCATCGAATTTTGCTGAGCGAATTGGGGTGATGTTTCAAGCCACCGCGCTGCCAGACAAGCTCACGGTGCTGGAGACGCTGACATTATTCCGTTCACTCTATCCCAGTGCGGCATCGCTCGATGAATTGATCGCGCGATGCGACCTTGGCGACTTACTCGGACAAGAGCCCAAAACACTGTCTGGTGGGCAGCGGCAGCGGGTATTGCTGGCACTGGCACTCGTCAATCAGCCCGAAATTTTATTTCTCGATGAACCGACAGCTGGGTTAGATCCCAGTGCGCGGCGGCGATTGTGGGAGATCGTCAAACAGCTGCGTGCCGAGGGGGTCGCCATTTTGCTGACCACGCATTACATGGAAGAGGCCGAGTTGCTTTGTGATCGAATTGCGATTATGCAAAGCGGTAGAGTCGTCAATCAGGGGCGAACCCATGAGCTGCTTAGTCGCTACACTCAAGAACGCATTGTGGAGTTGCCGAGGCGGGTAATGTCCCAATTGCCAGAGGGAACCCAGTACAGCGAGCAAGGAGACTGGTTGGAGATCGTGGTGCCTGATTTAAATGTTGCGCTCGGTCGCTGGCTCGATGCTGGAATAGATCTTCGCCAAATGACGATCCGCGCGGTGTCGCTGGAGGACGTTTTCTTGATGCACTTTTCAGATCAGGCGGCGGAGGCGGGCGATGAATAGTCTCTGGCTATCGCAATGCTGGGCGTTAATGCGCTCTCGGGTGCTCGAAATGCTGCGAGATCGCGCCACGCTGATGTGGAATTTGGTGTTTCCAGTGTTTTTGATTGTGTCATTTGCATTTGCATTTGACGGGCAACGGGCACGCTTCACCATTGTGGCCCCCCAGCAGTTTGATTTGATGACCGGTGGTTGGTACGAGTTTTTGCACAACAGCTTGATTCGGGTCGACTGGCAAGACGAGCCCCTAGAGTCGCTGGATAAGCTTGCAAAGCATCAAGTGGACATGATTGTTGATCCGTTGGGCAACGCCTATTGGATTAACCAAAACTCGGCCAATGCCTATTTGCTCGAAAAAGTGTTGCTTCAAATCATGGGTCCCAATCAAGGCTTGGTGCGCCACCGCCTAGAGGGCGAACCCATACGTTATGTGGACTGGGTGTTCCCCGGCATAATTGGCTTAAACCTGATGTTCTCCGCGCTGTGGGGTGTCGGCTATGCCTTGGTGCGTTATCGACGCAATGGTGTGTTAAAGCGTCTGCAAGCCACTGGCACCTCAGCATCGGTGTTTATGTTTGCTCAGCTCGGTGCCCGGCTCGGCTTGTTGCTGGTGATGGTGACGGTTTTGTTCATCGGGCTGGACTGGGTATTTGAGTTTCCGGTGGTCGGCAGCTTCGGCACATTGTTGTTGGTTTACTTGGCGGGTGCCTGCGCCATGCTGGCGCTTGGGCTGTTGCTTGCGGCTTCGACGCAATCTGAAGAATTGGCGAGCGGCCTGATTAACTTTATAAGTTGGCCCTTGGTGTTGCTATCTGAGATTTGGTTTTCACTGGAGGGCGCCCATCCGTTAGTCGCGGGATTAAAACAAGCCTCTCCACTTTGGCATATGATCGACGCTGCGCGAGCGGTCATGTACGACGCTGCGACCTTAACCGATGTTCTGCCGCAGCTCGGTTATGTCATAGGCTTTGCCGTGGTCGTGATGGCGCTGGGGGCAAAACTTTTTAAGTGGCGCTAAGCCTCGATTGGTTTTGCGAGGCTCGCCAAAAAACACACCAGCGCGATGGCCACAATGCTTGGGCCACTTGGCGTGTCGAGATAGAGCGACAGCGTCAAACCGCCAATTGCCGACACTGAGCCAATCGCGGCAGCGTAGTAGGCCATTTGCTCCGGTGAGCGGGCAAATCGGCGTGCCGCCGCCGCCGGTATGATGAGAAGTGCGGTGATCAGTAGCACGCCGACCAACTTCATCGATACGGCAATGACCGCAGCAATTAAAAGCATAAACGCAAGCTCTGTCCGCTCTGGATGGCTACCTTCTGTGGCCGCGAGTTCGCGACTGATCGTGGCCACCATTAATTGGTCCCAAATGCGCCAAAGCGCCACAATGGCCACCACCAATGCTAACCAAACCAGTCCAACATCCTGCGCGGACACTGTCAAAATGTCACCAAACAAAAAACCCAACAAGTTGCCTCGGAAGTTCGGCATTAATGCAATGGCAATCAGGCTGATGGCCAAGGCCGAATGCGACAAGATCCCTAGTAGCGCATCATTGCTAAGATAGGCTTGGCGCTGCGCGATAAATAGGGCGACTGCCACCGTGGAGGCCGTCAAAAAGACACCTGCTACAGGTGGAATGCTGAGCGAATAGGCGATCACAGAGCCAAGCAAGGCGGAATGCGCGAGGGTATCGCCAAAATATGACATTCGTCGCCAAATCACCACGCAGCCCATCGGGGCGGCCATCAATGCGATCCCGACGCCAGTCAGCAGGGCACGAATGAAGAAATCGTCGAGCCAATCAGTGATCATGCGAACAGGCCTCGACGCTGCCATCGTCATTGTGCGTATGGTCGTGATGGTGGGTGTAGAGTGCCAACGTGCCTGCGGCTCGTTCACCAAATAATTGCACATATGCCGGGTCGTTGATGATGTGGCTTGGGCTGCCGGTGCAGCATACATGCCCATTGAGGCAGACCACGGTGTCGGTGGATGCCATCACGATATGAAGGTCGTGTGAGACCATCAAAATGCCACAGTTCTTTTCATCTCGAATCTGATTGATCAGCGTATAGATTTCGATTTCACCGCTGAAATCGACCCCTTGTACCGGTTCGTCGAGTACAAGTAGATCAGGATTTCGAGCGATGGCACGTGCAATTAGAAGCCGCTGAAATTCCCCACCGGACATCGCATGAACCGGACGACTGCGATGATTGCTAAGGCCGACCAGCTCTAGCGCTTCATCGATGGCGCGTTTGCTGCTGCCGGTACCAACTCTCATAAAGCGCACCGCATTGAGCGGCATATTCGCGCCGATCGCCAGCTTTTGTGGTACATAGCCGATGCTGAGATTGGGTTTGCGCCAGACCTGTCCTTCGTGGGGTTTGAGCACGCCGCAAGCCATTTTGACCGTGGTGCTCTTACCCGAGCCGTTGGGGCCGATCAATGTGCAAATTTCGCCCGCCGATATAGACAGGTCGACACTGCGTACCAGCCAGCGCTGACCACTGCGAAATCCGGCTGCGCTGAGACTGAGAATGGGATCGGGCGATTGGTTCATGATGGGCAAGGCAGAAGGTTCCTGATATTTTACCGCATTGATCGCGGTCGCGTGATGTTGGCGTTTGATGGAGGTAAATCGGTGGTATTTCAACTTGATTCTAGGTTAGAAGCAGATTCTCATTTGGTCGCTGAGACAGAGGATTATCAACTGCGTTTGATCGATCAATCTCTGGTGCCTTGGTTGATCATCGTGCCCAACACAGATCAAACCGAGTGGACGGCGTTAGAGGGCGAACTAGAGCAGGCGGTTAATGCGTTGGTTAAACGTTGTGCGACGCTGTTGGAGCAAGCCTTTGCCGTGGATAAATTGAATGTGGCGGCGATTGGAAATGTTGTCTCGCAGCTGCATATCCACGTTGTGGGCCGTTATCGCAACGACCCCTTTTGGCCGGGTGTCATTTGGGGGCAGCCGATGACACGATACGACAAAGACGCGCTCGCCGAGCGAATCAGTGAGATTCAACGCGGCCTTGGACTTTAAGCACCTCGATGACCTGTTGGCACATGCGTGCTGTCGCGCCCCAGAGCACTTCGCCCTCGAAGGGGTGATGCCAAATTAACTCGCCCCATTGTGTGGTTCTGGTCGACGCGATATTTGCGGGATCGTTTAGCCAGTCGATGGGGAAAACCAGCGTTGAATGAACCTCGCTGGGCTGCAGCGTCATTTCGACGGGCCACTGCATGTGGCCCATGATCGGCGTAATTTTGTACCCTGTCCCTGTCACGATCGACGGCAGTGTTTGTTTCACTTCAATATGCTGGCGTTGGACGCCAATTTCTTCTTCCGTCTCGCGAAGCGCGGCGTCGATGGGGTCTTTATCGCTGGGCTCAATTCGACCGCCTGGGAATGCAAGTTGCCCGCTATGAGGGTCCTTGGGGTGCGGTGCGCGTTTAATCACCAAAAGCGCCAACCCTTGCTCGGTTTCGATCAAGGGCGCAAGTACGGCGGCTTCGCGATAGTTTGGTCTCATGCGTATTCAGCGGCAAAGCGTTTGCTGAGCTTGACGTAGGTTTGTGCGGAGTAGGGCAGAAACTCGCGTTGTGAATCCGAGATCGGTTTGATCGCCTTGGCCGGTGAACCGACATACAGCATGCCGCTTTCTAAACGCGTGTTTGGTGCCACCACGGCGCCAGCGCCGATAATCACATCATCCTCAACAACACAGCCGTCGAGCAGCGTGGCATTCATGCCAATTAGCACGCGATTGCCAACGGTGCAGGCGTGCACCACGGCATTGTGGCCGATGGTCACGTCATCACCGATCACCAGCGGACGACCGCCCGGGGCGTATTTTGAGTCATGGGTGATATGTAAGATGCAGCCGTCTTGTACGTTGGTACGTGCGCCGATGCTGATGTCGTGCATATCGCCACGAATCACAGCTTTGGGCCAAACACTGCTTTCATCGCCTAAGGTCACCCTACCGAGCACCAGGGCGTCTGGGTCAACGTAGCTGTCCTTTCCAAGGGTGGGCGCGGTGCCCTCAAACGTTCTAATGGTCATGGCTATCTCAAAGTCACAAGTTCTTCGGCACTGGTCGGGTGAATGGCGACCGTGTCGTCTAGCTGCGATTTGGTCGCGCCCATTTTGACGGCCACAGCAAAGCCTTGCAGGATTTCGTCGGCGGCATCGCCAATCAGATGCACGCCCACCACTCGCTCTTGCGGTCCTTCAACCACCAGTTTTACTGTGGTCGGGACTTTGGTTTGGCTGGTGGCGTATTTCATTGGGTTGAAGGTGGAACGATAGACCTTCACGGTATCGAACTGCGCTCTCGCTTGCGTCTCTGTGAGGCCAACTGTGCCGATGGGCGGATGGCTAAACACCACCGTTGGGATGGTGTTGTAATCCATTTTTCGATCAGCTTGGCCGCCCCATAATCGATCGGCAAGGCGTCGGCCTGCGGCAATGGCAACCGGCGTGAGCTGCGCCGCTCCCGTCACATCGCCAACCGCAAAGACCGATTCACACTGGGTTTGCTGCCACTGGTCAACGGGTATATAGCCGTGAGCATCTACTTCAATGCCCGCGTTTGCAAGGCCGAGGTCCTTACTCAGTGGCTCGCGGCCAATCGCCCAAACCACCTTGTCATAAGGGCCCAGTACTCGACCGTCTGTGGTGTGGATTAAGGTGCCGCCCTCGGCGTTGCTTAGTTTCTCAATCAGGGTTTGGTTGATGAGGTTGGGGCCGTGCGCTTGGTTGATGCTGTGCCATTGATCGCGGATGTCTTCGTCGAACTCGCGCAGCGCGTGTGCTTTGCGCAGAATAAGATCGGTTTCGGTCCCAAGCGCGTGCATGACGCCCGCAATTTCGACGGCAATATAGCCAGCGCCGACGACCGCCATTTTCAGCGGCTGACTGGTCCACTCAAAAAATTCATCTGAGGTGTCGCCAAGCTCGGCGCCAGGAACATCGGGCCGGATGGGCTGTGCGCCAGGCGCAAGTAAGATGCGCTCAGCACTGAGTGTGCGTGAGCCGACCTTGACCTCGTGTGCGCTGGCCAATCGACCAATGCCACTAATGCGCTCGATATTTGCGCCATCAAGGCCTTGTTCGTATAGCCCGTTGAGCCTGCGAATGTAAGCCTCACGATCTGCAACCAGTGTGGTCCAGTCGAAGCTTGGGTTGGTACTGAGTCCAAATCCGAACGACGGTGCAAGGCGCAGGGTGTCGGCAACCTGTGCGGCATACCACATGACTTTTTTGGGGACACAGCCGCGGTTGACGCAGGTGCCGCCAAGACGATCGAATTCGATTAGCGCGACTTTGGCGCCGTATTGTGCGGCTCGTTTGGCTGTCGCAATGCCGCCGCTGCCGCCGCCAATGACGATCAAGTCGTAGTCGTAGTTCATGGTTTATGTGGTTCCTTACTGTACATTGGCATACTCATAGGTTGGGTTGAATTTTAGCAACATTCAACCCACGGTTAGATGAGAGAGTTAAAATCGGCGGCTGTCCTTGTTGGTCAGCAATCCCAAAAGAAGTTTAAAGCGTGGCTCTGTGAGTGCAATACAACAAACCTTAAGCGCCTACTGGCGTCTGACGCGAATGAATCGGCCTATCGGAATCTACTTGCTGCTATGGCCGACGCTCAGTGCGTTGTGGCTGGCATCAGATGGACGGCCCAGTCTTCACTTTGTGGCCGTGTTTGTGTTGGGAACGACCTTAATGCGTGCCGGTGGTTGTGCCATTAATGATTTTGCCGATCGTCACGTCGATGGGCAGGTTGCGCGCACCCGAGATAGGCCGCTTGCCACTGGGGAACTGCGGGCACGCAATGCAGTTTGGACATTTGTGGTGCTGTCTTTGTTGGCATTGGCGCTTGCATTGACATTGCCAAGCCCTGCGTGGCCGCTGCTGCTACCGGCTGCCTTGGTGGCGTTTTTATACCCCTTTACCAAGCGTTGGATTCAACAGCCACAAGCGGTGCTTGGCATTGCATTTGGTTTTGGAATTCCGATTGCCTTTGCGGCGGCCAAAGGTGAAGTCACTGGCTTGGGCTGGTTTTTGTTTTTGATGAATTTCTTTTGGGTGCTGGCCTATGACACGCTGTACGCCATGTGTGACCGGCCCGACGATCTAAAAGTTGGCATTAAATCCACCGCGGTGTGGCTTGGGGATCACGATTTGTGGGTGGTTTCGGTATGGCATGCGGTGCATATGGTGGGGTGGATTTGGATCGGGCTAAGCGAAAATTTGGGCGGTTTGTTTTGGCTTGGGTTTTTGGTGGCCGCAGGACTGGTGATTCGTCAAATGTGGCGAGTGCGTGATCGCGAACCGCAGGTATGTCTTTGGGCTTTTTTGAATAATCACTGGGTGGGGTTTTCGCTGTTTCTCGGTGTAGTGGGTGGCACATGGATATAGATTGGCTGAGCCGTCTGGTTGATTACTGGCGAACACAATGGCAGTTGCAAACCTCTGACGAAGCAAGGGCAAATTTGGAAACCCTGCTGATGTGGCGTGCCAAGCTGCAAAAATCCAGTTCGACCAAGCAACTGGTGCTAATTGGCCCCACTCAGAGCGGCAAGAGCACGCTAGTCAACGCGCTCGTCGGAGATGAGGTCGCCAAGCCCAGTCCGCGTGCGGGATTTACTCAGGATGTGTTTGGGTTCGGCTTAACAGAAGGGCACTGGGCAAAAATTCAGCAGTCTCAATTGCCAGATTGGGTGGTTTGGGACACACCCGATTTTGATTCCATCCATGCGCAAACTTACTTCGAGCCACTGGTCAACACGATTGGCAGCGCCGATTTGGTGTTGTTGGTGGTCAGCCAAGAGAAATACGGTGACGCCATTGTTTGGCAATGGGCCGAGCGCCTGACTGCGTTGGGGACGCCTTGGCAGCTGGTCATCAATAAATGCGACCCCGACGTGGCGCTTGATTTGGTTGGCTATGCGCAAGCGTACATTACTGCAGCAGGTGGTCAGCATACAGCCTATTGGCTGCCGTCATTTAAGCTCAGCGAGGCGCTATGGGCGCCACAACTGAACCGGTTGCGTCAACGCGTCAGTGAGTCAACTGACGCTTTGACGCCTGTCAGCGGGCAATATGTTGAACAATGGATCAAGCCTTATGTGCGCCAGCAGCTGCTGGCCGATCATTGGGCAGAAACACTCGGTCGCGTGCAGCGCAAGCTTGAAGGGTCACTCGAAGCAAAGCTCAATGAGGCACCGCGGCCGCCTGCACTAGATCGTGCCATGTTGAGTTTGGTCGAAAAACTCGATCTACCTTGGCTTGCGCCAATCACTCGTCGTGTTCGCGGGCTGATTACATCACCGCTTAAGTGGTTTGGTCGCAGACAAGCATCAACGGATCAAGGTCTTTTTGGCGATTTGATTGACTGGTTTGACAATGAGATACAGCTTGAGATTGCGGCGCAGTCTGACGTTTTGACAGGGCGCTTGGGCCGAGCGCGCAGTCATCACGCGGCTGGGCTCGAGCAAGCACAGATGGACGTGCTGAGCGCTGCAGAGGCCAAGATTTCGCGTCAAATTGACAGCAGTGCACAAACGCTTTTCAAAGCCGTCGAAGAGCAGCCTTTGGTGCTCAATAGCTTGCGCACCCTAAAATTTGGTATGGACGCCGGTGCGATTTTTGCCACTGTCAAAACCCTCGGTGTCGGCGCTGTCGAATTGTTGTTTGCGCCTGCGGTGCTTGCGGTGACCAATACCCTTACTGAAAGTGCAGTCGGTGTATATGTCGATCGGGAGGCCGATAGGTTGCGACGCTCGACCATTGACATTGGCCGTGATGCCATTGCGCAGCTAACCGCTAACGTCGAGCATTGGGTTGATTTTGATGTGCTGCCCGCCTTGCAATCTGCAGAGCGTCATCAGGTTTTGGAGGGGGCGCCTAGTCATGACTAATCCTACGCCAGAGGCTACTTTGGGCCAATTATCACCAAGCGCTCAAAGTTTAGTGAGGCCAGCCCTCGAGCAAATCGCGACAATTTCAAAGGCGCGGGCACGGGCGGATCAACACCATTGGATGATCGGCGTTTGGGGCGGTACTGGGGTGGGTAAAAGCAGCTTGGTCAACGCTTTGCTGGGCGGTGACTACGCTAAAGTCAGTGCGAAGCGACCGACATCGACGCAGGTCAGTGTGTATTTACCGGCAGGGCTAGATGCTGAGCCCAGGTTTCGCTCGCGTTTTGGCGATGAGTTTCGTTGGGTCGAAATCGAATCGCCTTTGCGGGACGACTTGATCTTGATCGATACGCCCGATATCGATTCGGTCGAGTCCACGCATGCCGTGCGCACCGCACAGTGGTTGCCCGCCATTGATTTGGCGATTTTGGTCACGTCGCCGGAACGGTATATGGATTTGAAAATTTGGCAGTCGGTGGTGGCGCAAAATGAGGCCACACCGATGTTGATGGTGCTCAATAAGTCGGACCTTGCCGATCCCGAGACCATCAGCGCATGGCATGAACTGTTAACTCAAAGCGAATTTGCTGACAGTCCGCGGGTTTGCGTCAGCGCGAAGCAAAATCAGTTAGATTCACTAATTGCTGAGCTGCATACAGCGCTCGATGGTGCCGAGAATTTATCGTCACAAAAACAAGACAAACTCGCCAAAAGCAAAGCGGCCATTATCGAAGGGCAAATTTCCGTCATTGAAGAAGATCAAAGGGACGAGGCGCGCATCGACAGGGCCCTCGAATTTATCGACTCATCAAGCCATAGCGCGCAATTGATAGCGCGTTATTGTGAGTACCAAGCTGCGGCCGCCGGGGAATTGCCGATGCCAGTCTGGTGGCGTTGGCTGCGTAAAGCGTCTCCGTCCCAGGCATTGATGCCATCTGTTGACGATGCGGCGTTACTTGCCCAGTTCGACGATCTTTGTGAATTGGCGGGTGATCAGACGCTAGATATACCGCTGAGTCGATTGCAGCGCTTTGAGCCAGATATGCAAACCACAGAGGGGGTGGCAATGCGCGCTAATCTTGCCAGAGTACTGAATAGCCTGTCTGTGGTTGTGGCGCTTGGGCTTGCTGGATGGACAGTTTGGCGTTTGCTGCAAAGCCAAGCGGGTGTGGCAGAGCCGCTTGGCTTGTCGGGGATGATCGATTCGCTGGCTTTGATCGGATTGGCAGCTGGGTTGCTGCGTGCGTTGTATTGGGTGGTGGTTCCATCGCCCTTTGAAATATCGCGGGTACAGTGGCAGCGCCAAGGCGACGCACTGATCGAAGATGTGCGTGAACAGCTCAATCGGGCAAAGGAAAATGTGCGCTTGAACAAGCAATCTGCCGTGAAATGGCTGAAAGACAAGGCCAGCTCACTCTAGCGTGACGGCGTACGGCATAGGCACACCACGTTGACTGAGTCTGCGCCGGCGGCCAGCAATAGCTCCGTGCAGCGCGCCACGGTCGCGCCAGTGGTCACTACGTCGTCGATCAAGCAAATCCGCCCAGATGTATATCCCGTTTTTTGATATTGCTTCTTCACAATCGATCTGCGCTGTCGTCGGTTGAGCGTGGTTAGCCGTTGCTCACCGCTTCGCGCTAATACGCACACCAAAGGTTTGTCTGTAATCACGGAAATTAAGTGTGCAATTCGATAGCAATGATCATGCTGGCGCGATTTTAGGGTGCAGTCATCTGTGGGTACGGGTGCAATGGCATCGCACTCTTGCAATGCCTCAATAAACCATTGCCGATTTTGCCAAATCCACGAGAGCAAAATGGGGTTTTGCTCATATTTGAAGCGCTGTATCAGTGTTGAGATGGGTGGTCGGTAAGCAGAAAGTGCCACAATCGATGACCATTTTGGCGTGGATCTTAGACAGTCACCACAGAGTATGTCAGACTGGTTAGCAAGTTCACTCAGGCACAATTTGCAGTGTTGTGGGTTAATCGCGGCGCACTGACTGCAGTCGTGGCAAATAGACAACGTTTTTAAATTTGTGTGGCAAATTTTGCAAGATGTTGTTAAATATACGGTTAGTGTGTGAATAAATCTTTGAGGTGATAAAAAATCACGCAATCGACTTGACATTTTGTTGGAAAAAAACAACATATACGATGTTAAAGCTTTAACTTTATCCCTCTAACCCTTTACAATTAGCAGTGCAGCGTACGGAAGCCCCGGTGCTGTGTTGTTAACTAGGAGATAATGACGTCATGAAAAAAACCATCTTTGCAGCATCTGCACTTTCTTTGGTTCTCGCTGCTTGCGGTACAGCTCCAACAGCTGGCACCTGGGGCGGCGCAGTAACTGATTCTGCTGGCAACCAAGTTGTCGACTCTAGCGGTAGCTGTGTTGTTTACGGCGCTGGCAAAGTCGCTGATTGCGGTGCAGCTCCTGCGCCAGAAGCCGTCGACGCGAAAGTAACCTTGAGCGGCGGTGTATTGTTCGACTTCGACAGCGCAGCGTTGACTGCAGCTGGCGCAGCTGAGCTTGACAAAGTCGCTGCTGGTATCGCGGCAATGAGCGCTGTTAACGCAGTTTCTGTCGTTGGTCACACCGACAGCCGTGGTAGCGACGAGTACAACATGGCGTTGTCTAACCGTCGTGCGAACACTGTTGCAGCCTACTTGGCTTCTAAAGGTGTAGAAAATGTATCTACATCTGGGATGGGTGAAAGCAGCCCAGTTGCTGACAATGCAACTGATGAAGGCCGTGCTCAAAACCGCCGTGTAGAAATCATGATCTCTGGCCTTAAATAAGGTTAGATTTACATTGTGATTGACAGAACGGGCCTTCGGCCCGTTTTGTTTTTTTGGGCTCAGTTTTTTCATCCTCCCATTTCTCCGTGCTCGGCCAGTGAATAGACCTCGCCGCTGCCAATCACTAAGTGATCCAACAACCGGACTTCCACTGTTTCGAGCTGCTGTTTGAGCCGATGGGTTAGCCTGATATCTGCTTGGCTGGGTGTCGCTTCGCCAGAGGGGTGGTTGTGTGCAACGATCATCGCGGAGGCGTTGAGATCAAGCGCTCTTCTGATGATTTCGCGCGGATAGACTTGCGCACTGGCGATGCTGCCTTCGCTGACGCACTCAATCGAAATGAGCCTGTGTCGATGATCTAGGTACAGCGCCAAGAACTGTTCACGTTGCTCTCCCGAAAGTTGGTTGATTAACAAACGGCGAACTTCGTCTGGCGACTCTAGAACGTTTCGGTTCAAGGTATCGTTTAATAAGATTCTCTGTAGTACTTCGTGAATGGCTTTGATCTGTACTGCAGTGGCGAGCCCGACACCTGGCGATTGCAGCAAGCGATCTAGGTGCGTATGCACCAAATTGCGTAGACTGCCAAATTCCACGAGCAATCCATTCGCGATGCTCTCTGCGCTTCGGCCTCGTTGGCCTGATCCAATAAAGATCATCAGCAACTCAGCGTCGGATAACGTCGCTGATCCGAGTGCTTGCAATTTTTCACGCGGTAACAGGGGTGAATTGGACATTTGCGAATTCCATTTATGATCTAGGCCCCAGTTTGCAGTTAAACTCTGCGAGCAGTTCTGACATTTAAGTAGCGAATTTACAGATATGAAAGCTTTGAACACGCGCCTATTGTTGGGTATCACCGGAGGCATCGCCGCCTACAAGGC
>JABXHR010000081.1 GCA_013373515.1 Gammaproteobacteria bacterium
GACGATCACCTCATAGCCCATGGCTCGCCATTGCTTGATAAACGGGGCCAGCATGGCGTCCATCATAAAGCAGGCATCGTCCATTTCAGTGCAATCGTGACCAAAGCGATGCCCCATGCTGTCCAGTGTGCAGGTGTGCAAAATGCCGTAATCCAAATCAAACCGTGCCGCCAAGCTCGTGAGTGTGGCAAACAAATCCACATCACACGGCGTCATTTGATTGATCAAACCATAGCCGGTCATAGTGTGAAAGCGGCCATGGTTGATAGAGGTACTTTCAGGCTCGTCGTATTCAATATCGCGCACCACATCAAAAGGCGCACGGTTAAACATTTCAGACCAAAAGCTATGCGTAACGGCACCAGTGACCCGCCCGACCTTTCGCAGCTCAGAGAAAATATCGGGCTGCGCCACCCGCACCACATCGTGATTGGAGGTAATCCCGTGAACTTGTGGCGGGACGCCCGAATGTATCGAGGCATAGCAACTGGCTGACGTAGACGGCAGTACCGAATGCATACGCCAAACGCGAGCCTCACCCGAGGCCACCCAGCCTTCCAAGTTACCAAACAAGCGCCGCCAATTGGCGTAGGGCACGCCATCCAAGATAATGAGCAGAAGTTTGGTGTTCAATTGCCCGCACTCTCCATTTTGCGGGTTTCGATCACATCCTCAAGCCAACCCAAGCGCATTTGCGGCACCGAGGACAACAGCAAATCGGTGTAGTCATCAAACGGCGGACTCAGCACTTGCGATTTCGGTCCATAGCGCTGCAGCTTACCTTGATACATCACCGCGATAGAATCCGCGATGGCCGTCACTGCGGCCAAATCATGGGTGATAAACAAATAGGCTAACCCCTTCTCTGCCTGCAGCTTGAGTAGCAATTTGAGAATGCCATGGGCCACCAATGGATCGAGCGCCGAGGTCACTTCATCGCAAATAATCAGCTTCGGATCGGCAGCAAGTGCACGCGCAATACACACACGTTGCTTTTGTCCACCCGAGAGCTCAGCAGGATAGCGATCCATAAAGCCGCTACCCATTTCGATTAGATCGAGCAGCTCCTGCACCCGGCGGCGTTTTTCTTCGCCTTTGAGTCCAAAATAAAACGCCAAGGGCCGACCGATAATGGTGCCCACCGTTTGACGCGGATTCATCGCCACATCGGCCATTTGATAGATCATTTGCAACTCGCGCAGATCTTCGCGAGAACGCCCCGCAAGATCGCGAGACAACGTGCGCCCGTCGAAGCTCAGCGCCCCCTGCGCTGCAGGAAGCAGACCAGTGATCACCCTTGCCAGCGTCGATTTTCCCGAGCCACTCTCACCGACAATCGCAAGTGTTTGCCCCCGAGCCACCTCTACCGATACATCGCGCAGCACATCAAACTCTGCGCCCTGGTAGCGAGCGGTGATGTTTTGCGCTTGCAACAAAAACTCAGGCGTTGGTTCAGCCTCAGCGTGCTCGATGGAGCGCACATTCACCAGCGCTGTGGTGTAGTCCTCTTTGGGGTGATTGATGATGGCATCGGTGGTGCCGTATTCGACCGTTTTGCCATGGCGCAATACCATAATGTCATCGGAAATCTGCGCCACGACCGCCAAATCGTGCGTAATATAGATGGCCGCAACGCCGGTATCGCGAATCGCGCGCTTGATCGCCGCCAAGACGTCGATTTGTGTGGTGACATCAAGCGCCGTGGTCGGCTCATCAAAAATGATCAGTTCGGGCTTTGGACACAGCGCCATCGCCGTCATCACGCGCTGCAATTGCCCACCGGAGACCTGGTGCGGATAGCGCGAGCCGATGGTTTCGGGGTTGGGTAGACCGAGCTGCTTGAACAAGCTCACCGCACGGGCCTCCGCTTCGGCTTTGCTCATCAAACCGTGTGCGAGCGCAGCTTCGGTGACTTGGGTCATCAGCTGCTTAGCTGGGTTAAACGCTGCAGCCGCCGATTGTGCAACGTAGGTGATGGTCTGTCCCCGCAATTCATGCAAGGCGGCAACACCGCCCTCCAGAATGTTTGTGCCTTTGACCAATACCTCGCCACCGGTGATTTCCACACTGCCGCGACCATAAGCCATGGCCGCTAGACCGATGGTGGACTTGCCCGCACCTGATTCACCGATCAAACCGAGGACTTTTCCGCTTTCGATTTGATAGGACACACCATCGACGATGGTGATTTGCTTTGATTTTTCGCCCGGTGGCCGCACCGTGGCTTCAATGCGTAAGTCGCGAATATCGACGATATGGCTCATTCTCGACCTCCTTTAAGGCTTGTGGTACGGGTGAGCACCCAATCGGCAACCAAGTTGACCGAAATGGCCAAGGTCGCGATTGATAACGCGGGCCACAGTGCAGCGCCGATACCGTAGACAATGCCGTCTTTATTTTCTTTGACGATGAGGCCCCACTCCGCATTGGGAGGCTGGACGCCCAAGCCCAAAAACGACAGCGTGGAGATGGTGAGCACCATAAAAATAAAGCGCAAACCCATCTCGGCGACCAACGGCGACAGCGCATTGGGCAGTAGTTCGCGGAAGATAATCCAGCCCCGACCTTCACCGCGAAGCTTGGCCGCTTCGACGTAGTCCATGACGTAGATATCGACCGCCACTGCACGCGACAGCCTATACACACGTGTTGAGTCCAATAGCCCCATGACCAAGATCAGAACGGGCAGTGTCACCGGCATCACCGACAACACCACCAGCGCAAATATCAGTGAGGGAATCGACATAATCAAATCGACAAATCGCGAGAGTGCTTGGTCGACCCAACCGCCAAACACCGCGGCGGTAAAGCCAAGCACACTGCCAATCACAAAGCTCACCAATGTGGCAAAGGTTGCCACGGCAATGGTGGTGCGTGCGCCGTAGATCATGCGCGTAAGCAAATCGCGGCCAATGTTGTCAGTCCCGAGCCAATGCTCAATCGACATGGGCTCCCACACATCGCCGACAATTTCGGCCATGCCATATGGGGCAATATAAGGCGCAAAAATGGCCACTAAGAAATAAGTAGAGGTTAAAAACAGGCCGATAACAGCCGCCAGTGGTATTCGTATCACTTGGGATGCCTCAGTCTAGGATTGGTAAGAATTGACAACACATCGGCGAGGATATTCAGCCCGATATAGATTGCCGCGAAGATAATGCCCACCGCCTGCACCACGGGCAGATCGCGCTTGGCCACGTGATCGACCAAATAGCTCCCAAGCCCCGGATAGGTAAAGACCACTTCCACCACCACAACCCCCACGACCAGATAGGCGAGATTGAGCATGACAACATTGATGATTGGCGACAGCGCATTGGGCATCGCATGACTGGCAATGATGGTGAATTGCTTGATGCCCTTAAGTTCTGCGGTCTCGATATAGGCAGATTCCATTACATTCAAAATTGCCGCTCGGGTCATGCGCATCATGTGCGCGAGGATGACCATCACCAGCACCAAAATGGGCAGTGAGATTGAGTAAAGCTTTTGTCCCAAGCTCATCGAATCATTGGGCAGGGAGATGGTCGGGAACCAACCCAGCTTTACCCCGAAGACAAAAATCATCACATAGGCCAGCAAAAACTCAGGCACAGAAATCGAGGTCAAGGTCACGCTTGAAATCAGTTTATCGGGCCAGCGATTGCGGTAGCGCACTGAGAGCAGTCCAAGCAAAATCGACAAAGGCACGGCAATCACCGCCGTCCAAAATGCCAAAAACATGGTATTGCCAAGGCGTTTGCCGATCGACTCTGCGATTGGACGGCCATTGGTCAGGGCGTTGCCCAAATCACCTTGAAAAATTCCGGCAAGCCAGTTTAGATAGCGCGTCAGTGGAGGTTGATCAAGGCCCAAGGATGCGCGCAAATTGGCAAGTGACTCGGGGGTAGCGGATTGTCCTAGGATGGTTTGCGCCACGTCACCGGGCAGTGCCAGCGTGCCCAAGAAGATCAGTAGCGAAACAAAAAATAACAGGACAATGCCCAGCGCAACGCGCTGGGCAATGAGTGTAAGTACTGAGCTCAAAACGTTAGCCCACTACCCACATTTCAGATGGTGCATAGAGGTTCATTAGGTTGAACCCTTTGGTATCGCGCCAGCCGGCCACGCGATCTGAGACACCGTCGACAAAGTCATTGAACATTGGGCAAATCAAACCGCCCTCGTCACGCAGCAATGTGCTGGCATCGGCGTACATGGCTTTGCGCTTGGCTTCGTTGAGCTCGCCACGTGCGGCAACAATGATCTGGTCGAATTGCTCGTTCTTGAAGCGGGTGTCGTTCCAGTCTGCCGTCGACAAATACGCCGTTGAGAACATTTGATCTTGCACCGGACGGCCACTCCAGTAGCTGGTACAGAATGGCTTGGCATTCCAGACATCAGACCAGTAGCCGTCGTTTGGTTCGCGCTTGATCTCAAGCTCGATGCCTGCCGCTGCAGCCGATTGCTGGAACAACTGACATGCGTCTGGCGCGCCGGGGAATGAGTTGTCACTGGTGCGCAGCAACACTGGGCCGTCGTGGCCAGATTTCTTGAAGTGGAACGCAGCCTTCTCTGGGTCATACATACGCTGCTCAAGCTCAGTGAACATCGGGTAGCTAGCGTTGACACAGGTGTCGTTACCGACCGAGCCGTAGCCAAATAGGATTTTGTCGACCATCTCTTCGCGGTTCATGGCGTATTTAAGGGCCAGACGTAGATCGTTGTTATCAAACGGTGCGGTGTCACAGTGCATGATAA
>JABXHR010000175.1 GCA_013373515.1 Gammaproteobacteria bacterium
AGGAAATTTTTGGCCCGGTACTGCATGTCGCCAAATTCAAAGCCTCGAAATTGGATGATGTCATTCAGGCAATCAATGCCACCGGTTATGGTTTGACGTTTGGTTTGCATAGTCGAATCGACGATCGTGTCGAAACCGTTTGCCAACAAGTCCGCGCCGGCAATATCTACGTCAACCGCAATCAAATTGGCGCGATTGTTGGCTCGCAGCCTTTCGGTGGCGAAGGTTTATCCGGCACGGGGCCCAAAGCAGGTGGGCCGCATTATCTCACGCATTTCACTCAGCCTGAGTTGGTAACCGCGATTGATTCCCCAGCCAGTAAACCAGTGAAGCTCAAGTCGGTGCAAACTGCGATCGATCAGCTCGACGTTGATTATTTTAACGAGCAAGCGTGCGAAATTTTGCCGGGCCCCACCGGCGAATCAAACCGCTGGGCGAGCTATGGGCGCGGGTTGTTTTTGTGCCTCGGCCCAACGCTTGAAGCCGCGCAAGCGCAAGCAGACATCTGCCGAAATGCAGGTTGCTCTGCGTTGATCATTGCACCGGGCGCTGCGTTGGATGGCGTACTGGCGGCGAGCGCACTGACACATTTGGAAGGGTTTGACGGCGTGATCAGTTGGGCAGATGAGGCGAGCTGTCGTGCGTACAAAACCGCGTTGGCTGCCCGTGATGGTGCGATATTGCCCCTATTGGCTGGACAAAAAAATAGCGCTCAATTACACATTGAGCGCCATGTTTGTGTCGACACTACTGCTGCGGGCGGCAATGTCGAGCTACTGGCGAGCCTCTAAGCGACGAGGGTTTGAATAAACCCTTTGACCGCCTCAACGCCCTCGCGCTCCATGACACGGATAGTCTCGGAACCGACGACGGCAATATCGGCATGACCGCGAATGAAGTCCATATCCGCCTTGGACTTCACCCCAAAGCCAAGCGCCAAAGGCAGATCGGTCGAGGCGCGGCAACGTGCCAAATAGTCCCCCAATTCATCGGAGAATTGGGTGTCCTTGCCGGTCACTCCTTTGCGCGCGACGGTGTAAATAAAACCATCGCTCTGATCGCTCAACTGGCGCATACGCGCATCAGGGGTGTTTGGCGTGTAAATGTGAATTGGCGATAATGCGTTTCGCTTCATGGCCGCCAGATATTCCTCACCTTCCTCTGGGGGCAAATCGGGCACAATCGCGCCCTGAATGCCGATGCTTTTCATTTCATCGACAAACTTGTCCACTCCGCGTGCATACAAAATATTGAAATACGTCATAAACAAAAACGGGATATCGAAGCGCCGCGTAATTTGCTCGGCGATTTCGAGGCTTTTATCCACTGTAGCGCCGGCTTTGATGGCCTCGGCATTGGCATGCAGAATCACTGGGCCGTCGGCCATCGGCTCTGAAAATGGAATTTGCAACTCCATCAAATCGACACCCGCTTCGACCATTTGCTCTACCACGCGCAGCGAATCATCAAAGTTCGGGTAACCAAGCACAATGTGGGTCATCAACAGAAGGTCTTTTTGTTGACGACGCGCTCGAATGTAAGACTTAAGCACGCTTGTACTCCTCGGCTTTGCGAATAATAAATTCTTTCCATTTTGGGTCGTCAATGGCGTCTGCCACGGTAAATATATCCTTGTCTGCACGACCCGATTGGTTGATCAATATGATCTCGTCTTTGCTCATTTCAGGTGCCTCTTTAAAGGCTTGGGCAAACCCGTGCGAGGTCTCTAGTGCTGGAATTAAGCCCTCTTTGCGCACGGTCAACTGCATCGCTTCGACCACTTCAGCATCCGTCGCCGCCTCGAAGCGAACGCGTTTACTTTCGTGTAACGCCGCCAATATTGGCGACACGCCAACGTAATCCAAACCTGCAGAGACACTGTGAGTTTCCTGCATTTGACCATCGGTATTTTGCAGAAAATAAGTCTTGTAGCCCTGTGCAACGCCCACGGTGGCGTCATCATAAGCCAAACGAACTGCGTGTTGTCCGATGCCGCGGCCATGACCACCGGCTTCGACGCCAACCAACTGCACCGACTCATCCTCAAAGAAGCCACCAAACAGCCCCATCGCATTCGAGCCACCGCCGACACAAGCGTAACAACGGCTAGGCAGCTGCCCGGTGCGCTCCAACATTTGCTCGCGCGCTTCCTTGCCGATGATCGATTGCAACCAGCTCACCATGTCGGGGAATGGATATGGACCGCACGCCGTGCCCAGCACATAGTGGGTGTCATCCATATTGGTCACCCAGTCGCGGAACGCCTCATTAATTGCATCTTTTAGTGTGGCGCTGCCGTCTTCAACTGCAACCACTGTAGCGCCCATTTGCTCCATCCAAAACACATTGGGACGCTGACGCGCAACATCCACTGCCCCCATATAGATGGTGCAGTCAAAGCCAAATTTTGCGGCCATGGTTGCCGTTGCAACGCCATGCTGACCCGCACCAGTCTCTGCGATAACACGCTTTTTGCCCATGCGTTTTGTCAAGAGACCTTGCCCCATCACGTTGTTCGCCTTGTGCGCACCCGTGTGATTGAGGTCTTCACGCTTGATGTAAATCTGCGCCCCACCAAAATACTTGGTTAAATTTTCAGCGTAGGTGATGGGCGTCGCGCGACAAGAATACGTCGACATCAGCTGCTCATATTCCTGCCAAAACGCGGGATCGGCCTTGGCTTCAAGATATGCTGCCTCTAGCTCATCAAAGGTGGGCACGAGTATTTCGGGAATAAATGCCCCGCCAAATCGACCGTGATAACCGCTGTATTTCATAGCTATCCTTTACTGTGTGGTTTTGCCATGGTGGCGAGGCACCATGATGGTTTGCCTAAAATTAAATAAATCGCTGCGGCAAATGATGTTGGCCTGGACTGCCGCACGGTGTTCTGTCAGGTGAATCTCTCGGTCAACGCTCAGAAGCGGCATCCCTTGTCGAATACCTAGGCGCTCTGCCTGCTGCTCATTTGCCATTAAAATTGCAAATTGCTGCTGAATCTCGGCGATGGTGTAGCCGTATTCTTCCATCACCGCATTTGAAATCGAGTCGCCTTCTTGCACTCGCATCGGCAGGTCGGCAAATACCGAAGCTCTTAGGTACAAATCTTCAAGTAGCGCCGGCTTGCCCAATATGACACTCAAGCGCCTTAGTCGATAAAAATCGTCATCGGCCCTGCGCGCCATCTCAATAGTCCCAAGCCAGCACGTCGCCGCGTCAGGATCTGCTTGGGCAATGGCGATGCCCGTCCCACCAAATGACAGCAGATCGACGTTTGGCAAACTAACCGCTTCTACATAAGTACCCGCGCCGCGCTTACGACTGAGTATCCCCTGCTGTACCAATAACTCGGTCGCTTGGCGAACGGTTGGCCGCCCAATTCGAAACTGCTTTGCAAGCTGATTCTCAGAGGCGATCTTTTCACCCACTGCATACTCACCCGCTTCAATTTGCAGTCTGAGCAGATGGGCCAACTGCATATAAATCGGTGTTGCTGATTGCGTATCGATCACAAAACACTCTCCAAGCCAGCACACATCTTAACGCCACAAAGTTGTCAATACAACTTTAAATATTCCTGCTGCAATCGACAAAAGACTGCCAATGACTAAATGAGCGCTTGTCAACCGTAAAATACATCTATTCTCCGCCAAAACTACAAGATTTATGTAGTTTTATTAAACACAAAAACCATTGACTGACATGCAAAGTATTATCCGGCTTACCCACATTCAGTTTCAGAATGCATCGATCAAAGGCATGGAGGCCAGAGCTCAGAACTCGCTTGAAGAAAAACGGTAAGTTGTTGTTTTTGATAATTATTGAGATGTTCTAATTATGAACAATTTATGTCAAAGCCTGTAAACTCGCCGACCGACGCCAGTTGGCGCCAATGTTATCAACAGACTTATCCACAAGTAATGTGAAAAACTGTTTGTAGTCTCCAATTTCAAAAATTGTAAAATTCATGACCAAACTGAACGAAGACTACAAAACCACTTCAGGCACAAAAATCAAGTGTTTTTTGGGACGCACAAACTGAGAAAATTTTCGCCTTTGGGCAATCAGCGGGATGATGATGGTTAACAAAGCCCTTGTTGTACAGGTGCATGATTGGCAAGCTGACAGCTGACAATCACCTGTCAAAACTACATTTTAATGTAGTAAAAATTACAAAATAAACGATTGACACTTTGAAAAGCAGATCGAAATTTTACCCACAGCGCCCGAACAGAGGCTCACTTCAATCTCCTGCCACAATCTCTTCAGAACCTACCTTAATAAATACGATAAGTTATTGTTTTTAATCAATTGTCTAATGTTCTTTTTTTGAGCAATTTAAAGCTAGCCCAGTAAAAACCTAGGATTTTGAAGCAAAGCGGCAACCTTACCCACAAAGTTATCCACAACTTATGTGTGTAACGCGTGTAGTGCATTTTACTTGCATCAACCCTAAAGCAGCGGAAACCAACCTAGATTCATAGAAAAATGTAGTGTTTTGCAGCCTATGCCGCTGGCGAAGATTGACCCCGGGAAATTTTGATGCGGTTCACAAAGTACATTGTTAACCGGGCAGAAAAAAGGCGCCAAAAGGCGCCTTAGAGAGCTTGAATTGCAATCGTCGTTAAGCGACCAGTGCGCGTAGCGTGCCCGTTTCGTAGCGGCTGCGCATTTCATCCAGAGAATGGATTTTCTTAAAGCGACTGGCCATCCCTTCGCAACCAAACGCCACATAGCGATCAAAGCAGAGATCACGCATCGCTTCCATCGCCGCCTTGCTGAATTTGCGCGGATCAAAGTTGCTGGGGTTTTCATGCAGGTGCTTACGAACAGCGCCCGTACTTGCCATACGCAGGTCGGTGTCGATGTTAACCTTGCGCACGCCATTTTTGATGCCTTCAACGATCTCTTCAACCGGCACACCGTAGGTTTCGCCCAAATCACCACCATATTGATTAATGACGGCCAGCCACTCTTCCGGCACCGAGCTTGAGCCATGCATGACTAGGTGCACATTGGGGATACGCTGATGAATCTCGGCAATACGATCGATACGCAGTACTGCGCCGGTTGGACGAGACGAGAATTTGTAAGCCCCGTGGCTAGTGCCAATGGCAATGGCGAGCGCATCGACATCGGTGCGGGCCACAAAATCAGCCGCCTCATCTGGATCGGTCAGCAGCTGCGAGTGGTCGAGTTTGCCCTCGGCACCATGGCCATCTTCTTCGCCGGCCATGCCCGTCTCTAAGCTTCCCAGCACCCCGAGCTCACCTTCAACAGAGACGCCAAGAGCATGCGCCATTTGACTCACTTGGTGAGTTACGCGAACGTTGTATTCGTAGTCTGCTGGTGTTTTGCCGTCCTCCATCAAGGAGCCATCCATCATGACCGAGCTAAATCCGGACTGCATGGAGCGGAAGCACACGGCAGGTGACGCACCATGATCTTGGTGCATACATACTGGAATATGGGGATACTGCTCGATGGCCGCCTGAACAAGATGGCGCAGGAAGGGTTCGCCTGCATAGCTTCGTGCACCGGCGGAGCCTTGCATAATGACCGGAGAGTTGGCCTTGTCCGCCGCCTGCATAATCGCTTGCACTTGTTCCATGTTATTCACATTGAACGCGGGCAAGCCATAGTGATGTTCCGCTGCATGATCAAGCAGCTCTCGAAGCGATATCAAAGCCATATTGGACTCTCCAGAAGTTTTAAAGCCATTAACCAATCAGTGCTTGTAAGTCAGCAAAGTCACTGCACAAGCGGTCGGGATGACTCTCCTTGATGTCTGCGCCCATGTTGTAGCCAAAATCAAATGCCCATACGGGCACGCCTGCATTTCTGGCGGTCGCGACGTCTACCGAAGAGTCCCCTACAAATAATGTAGTATCCAAGTTTACACCAAGAGTATCAATGCTTTTCAATAGCCCAGATGGGTCAGGTTTCTTCGTTTTGTAGGTATCGCCGCAGGTTATGACGTCAAAATAGCCCTCAAGATCATTAACTCGAAGCACTTTTAGGGCGTAAACCGTGTCTTTGTTGGTGCAAACACCCAGTTTAATGCCAGCGGACTTCATTTTTTGTAGCGTCTCCACCACGCCGTCATACAGATGACTGCGAGTGCCTGTGCGCGCTTCATAGAAGCCACGCAACAATGTAGCGGCCTCACCATGGCGGGGCCACGCTAAAGTGGCCTCTCTGTCCATTTGCAGCGCATGACCTAGCGAAGACTTTAAGAGCTCAGCCGAGCCGTGTCCGACCCAATTGGCGATGGTGTTATCGTCGATTTTCTCTAAGCCCAGCGCCAACAAGGTATCGTTGATGGCATCGGCAATTTCCGGTCCTGTCGCGACCAAGGTGCCATCCAGATCGAACAGCACCGCCGCCAAGGGCTGTTTGGTGGGCTGGATCATCCAGCCACCTTTTTCACCGCTGCAACCACCGCATCTGCGGTGATGCCAAAGTGCTTGTATAGCTCGCCTGCAGGGGCAGACTCACCAAAGCGATTAATGCCAACGACAACACCATTGCGGCCAACGTACTTGTGCCACAAGTCACCGTGCGCGGCCTCAACCACCACACCGGGCAGATTGGCAGGCAAAACGCTGTCTTGGTAATCAACAGATTGACGATCGAACACATTGGTGGACGGCATTGACACCACGCGCACAGCAACACCCTCTGCCGCGAGTTGTTCTGCAGCCTCGACGGCCAAAGCCAGTTCTGTGCCCGTTCCAATGATCACTGCCACTGGGTTTTCGCTGTCGCGAAGCACATAACCGCCCTTGGCGACGGTATCTGCCGGAACAGCACCGGTCAGCGCTGGCGTGCCTTGACGCGACAATGCCAAGGCTGATGGGCCATCGGCACGAGCGACAGCGCTAGACCATGCCACCAACGTTTCATATGGATCTGCCGGACGCCACATATCGAGCCCCGGAATGATGCGAAGGCTAGGCACGTGCTCGACCGATTGATGCGTAGGGCCGTCTTCACCAAGACCAATCGAATCATGGGTGAACACATGGATGGTACGCAGCTTCATCAATGCAGACATGCGCAGCGCATTGCGAGAATAATCTGAGAAAGTCAGGAAGGTGCCGCCGTAGGGGATATATCCGCCGTGCAGCGCCATGCCGTTCATCATCGCCGCCATGCCAAACTCGCGCACACCGTACGACATGTGTTTGCCCGGCTGGTCACGCGCGGCCGTGGTGACGCCTTTGTAGTTCGTGAGATTCGAGCCGGTCAGGTCTGCCGACCCACCGAACATTTCTGGCAGCAACGGACCGAGAATATCCAGTGCCTGCTGACTTGCCTTGCGTGTTGCCACCGAATCGGTGCGAGCCGCAGTTTCAGCCAATGCGGCCTGAAGCTTCGCCGAATAGTCTGCAGGGAACTCTCCAGCCATGCGGCGCTTGAATTCAGCGGCTAACTCAGGGTGCGCGGTTTCGTATGCCGCAAAACGGGCATTCCATTCCGCTTCGGCAGCAGAACCGCTTTCTAGGCAGCTCCACGCTGATTTGACTTCGGCGGGGACATGAAACGGCTCATTGCCCCAACCAATCAATGCTTTGGCGGCAGCGATTTCCTCTTCACCTAAAGGTGCGCCATGTACATCGTGACCCCCTTCTTTGTTCGGCGCGCCTTTGCCGATGGCGGTTTTGCAACAAATCAATGTCGGTTTGCCGTCGGTGTAGTTACCCTGCTCGCGCGCACTGCCGATCGCTTCGTACACCTCTTCAGCGTTATGACCGTCGACATTACGAATGACATTCCAGCCATAGGCCTCAAAACGCGCGGGTGTGTCATCGGCAAACCAACCCTCGACATCGCCGTCGATTGAAATGCCGTTGTCGTCGTAAAGTGCGATCAATTTTGATAGTCGTAGCGTACCGGCAAGCGAACAAACTTCGTGGCTAATGCCCTCCATCAGGCAGCCATCACCGAGAAACACATAAGTGTAGTGATCGACAATCCAGTGGTCTTCGCGGTTGAACTCGGCGGCCAGCTGCATTTCAGCCAACGCCATACCTACAGCATTGGAAATGCCCTGACCCAAGGGGCCAGTGGTGGTCTCAACGCCTGGGGTCACATCGCATTCGGGATGCCCTGGTGTTTTGCTGTGCAATTGACGGAAGTTTTTGATTTCTTCAAGCGGCAGATCGTAACCTGCAAGGTGCAACAAGGAATAAATCAACATCGAGGCGTGACCGTTAGACAGCACAAAGCGGTCACGATCCGCCCAATTTGGGTTAGCAGGATTGTGCTTGAGGTGCCCTTTCCAGAGCGCAACGGCCATTTCCGCCATTCCCATTGGCGCGCCAGGGTGGCCAGAGTTGGCCGCTTGGACCGCGTCCATCGACAAGACACGAATTGCATTTGCGAGATCTTGGGTGTGTTCTGAGTTCTCGATTTCTATCATTGAGTGAATTCCTTATGCGCCGAGGGCACGTTTTCGACGTTCCATCATGCGCCAAACAAACGGTGTAAAGATTAGCTGCATTGCTAGCGCCATTTTACCGCCTGGAACGACGATCGTGTTGGCTCTTGACATCCAAGAACGCTCAATCATGTTCAATAAATACGGAAAATCGATACCTTTGGGGTTGGCAAAGCGAATGACACAGATACTTTCGTCTGCGGTTGGGATGTCACGTGAGATAAACGGGTTTGAGGTATCAACCACCGGCACGCGCTGAAAATTCACATGCGTGCGTCCAAATTGCGGGGTGATGTAGTTAATGTAATCAGGCATCCGCCTCAAGATGGTATCGGTGACCGCATCCTGCGAGTAACCACGCTGTGTTTTGTCACGGACGAGTTTTTGAATCCACTCCAAATTAATCACCGGCACCACACCGATTAACAAATCTGGATGGCGTGCCACGTCGTGTTGCTCTGTCACCACGGCGCCATGCAGCCCCTCATAAAACAAAATATCCGTATCTGGCGCCAGATCTTCCCATGGGGTAAAGGTGCCAGGTTGCTGTCCATAGGGTTCCGCCTCTTGATCATTGTGTAGATATTTGCGGCAGCGTCCGACGCCTCGCTCTGCATAATCGGCAAATAAAGCCTCCAGCTCACCGATTAAATTATTGGCCTCGCCAAAGTGGCTAAAGTTCATATTGCCACTGGCTTCAGCTTCCGCCTGTTTTTCACGCATTTGCATCCGGTCAAAACGATGAAAGCTATCGCCCTCGATTACCGCGGCCCGAACGCCCTCTCTTCGAAATATTTGCTCAAATGTGTTGGTGACCGTCGACGTCCCCGCACCAGAGGACCCTGTCACCGCAATGATGGGGTGCTTATCAGACATAGTGTTGTCTCACAAAATTATAATTTGTTCAGTCGCGAAAGAGTCCACGTGCCGCGAACAGCGGCGAGGACTCAATTTCGTCGTCATAGTTGCGCTCTTGGTGGTAGCGCTCGATGCGCTCAACTTCGTTTTTTGAGCCAAAAATCAGCGCAATTCTTTGGTGTAATTCGGTTGGTTGTACGTCTTGTATCGCAACATTGCCCGTCGAGGCGCGACCGCCGGCCTGTTCCATAATCATGGCGATCGGGCTGGCCTCATATAAGAGTCTCAACCGTCCAGGTTTGCTGGGGTCCTTGTTGTCACGCGGATACATAAACACGCCACCGCGCATCAAAATTCGATGCGCCTCGGCAACCATCGAGGCGACCCAGCGCATGTTGAAATCCTGACCACGGGGACCTGCGGTACCCGCTAGACATTCATCAACATAACGTTTAATCGGTGCCTCCCAAAAACGGCTATTCGAGGCGTTGATTGCAAATTCCTGGGTGTCTTCGGCCACTTTGATGAACTGATGGGTCAGTTTGAACTCTCCCAAGTCGCTGTCCAAGGTAAACCCATGCACCCCTGTACCAACCGTTAACACCAGCATGGTTGTTGGTCCATAGATGGCATAGCCTGCTGCCACTTGGTTACGCCCAGTTTGCAGAAAATCCTGATCGTTAATCGTCTCATCAATGGTTTCTGGCGCGCGTAAGATCGAAAAAATACTGCCCACCGACACATTGACATCGATGTTGCTCGATCCATCGAGCGGGTCAAACACCAATAAGTAGTCGCCGCGTGGATACTTGCCCGGCACAGGATAGGACGTTTCCATTTCCTCCGAAGCCAGTCCTGCGAGGTTTCCTCCCCATTCCGTGGTTTGGATAAACACCTCATTTGAGATCACATCAAGTGGCTTTTGAACTTCACCCTGTACATTCACAGTGGCAGATGAATGTCGCGAACCGACCGGATGTGCCAACTCGCCGCGCGCAACCACCTTGGCAATTGCTTTACAGGCATTGGCCACATCCAAGATCAACGCATTGAGCTGCCCCCGCGCCTCCGGATGTTTGCGCCGCTCTTCAATCAGAAACTGCGTCAAGGTTGGACGTTGTGAGTAAGGCATTGCCGCTCCCGATGGTCATTTTGTTGTCAATCATGTCAATGGTGCCTCATTGTGCAGTGCACCGCCTCTGCCCTTAAGAGATAACGCCTAAGGGGTATTTACCGCTTCATCTCATTTGATCGCTTGCGTATGCAATTGAATAAGTGCCGCCAAATCTACGCCGCCTAAGTCGTTAACAACCGCGACAGCACCGTCGAATTTATGGTGCTGGGTATAGGCATTACGCGTAATCACAGTCGGTATGCCTGCGCGTTGAGCCGCCGCAAGCCCATTAAATGAGTCTTCGATTGCCATGCATTCCTCTGCTGCCAATCCAAGCCGAGCCAGCACATTGAGATAAACATCTGGGCAGGGTTTCTTGTTTGGTGCAGTTGCTGCGTCTTCGACCACTTCAAATAGGTTGGCCCACTTTGCGCCCAACTGTGTCGACAGCAGCGCAACAACATTGGCCGGACTGGTGGTGGTCGCAATCGCAAGTCGAACCCGCTGCTCAGTCGCTTGAGCAACCAACTCGGCGATACCAGGGCGAAGCCCAACCGAGCCCTCCTCGATAGATTGAACGTAATATTGGGTCTTGGCCTGGTGCAGCGACCGGGCCATGTCATACAGGCTTGTCGGTGAATGACCTGTGTTGGTGTGCAAAAAGTGCACAATCCGCTCCTGACCACCCGCCACGCTCAGCAGGTCGCGATACTCGTCGACCGACCAATGCCACGACAGACCGGCTTGGTCAAATGCACGATTAAACGCAACGCGATGGGCGTCTTCTGTGTCCGCCATGGTTCCATCAACGTCAAAAATAATCGCTTTCACATCGCAGCCCGAAATAAAGTCAATTGAAACTGTATCGAACGACATTATTAAGTTATAGTGAAAATATATTTACATTAACAATAGTAATTACCTAATGAAAAACGCCACCCTTCGTCAGCTGAGAATTTTCGCAGAAGTGGCTAAATCGCTGAATTTCAGCCGAGCGGCCGAACGTCTACACCTCACTGCCCCGGCGGTATCGCAACAAATCAAGGCACTCGAAGATCATGCCGGTTGCCTGCTGTTCCTACGCACCGGTAAACAAGTGCAACTGAGTATTCAGGGCGAATATCTGCTGGTGCACGTCAACCGTATTTTGGCTGAAGTCAAAAGTGCCGAGAACACGCTGATTGGTCTTCAAAATTTGCAAACAGGCACGCTAACGATCGGCATGGTGAGTACCGCGGAATATTTCGTGCCGTCGCTATTGGCTAAATTCACTCGGGAGCACCCCGGTATCGAAATCAAATTGGTGGTTGGCAATCGGGAGCAACTCAGCCAATGGCTGGAAGACTACGATGTCGATGTTGCGGTGATGGGGCGTGCACCGCAAAACACCCAATGCAAGGCAGAGCCATTCGCCGTGCATCCACACGTGTTTATTGCAGCTGCTCAGCATCCGGCAGCACAAGCACCTATCAATCCCTCGTTATTTCAACAATACGGCTTTATCTCGCGCGAGCACGGCAGCGGCACCCGAGCCGCTGCCAAAGACTTTTTTGATCATCAACGCATCGAACCCAAAATCATCATGGAAATGCACTCCAACGAGACCATCAAACAGGCCGTCATGGCAGGCATGGGGGTGAGCTTTGTGTCCAAGCACACGATTGCCTTGGAGCTGAAAAACAACTTGTTGACCATTCTGCCACTGACAGGTACACCAATCTTGCGCAGCTGGAGCATCGTCACGCCAGAGGGTAAGACACTGTCACCCGGTGCCGAGGCGTTTCGATATTTCGCCCTAGAACATGGCGAAAGTCACCTCGAAACCTTATTTTAACGTTAGCGCACATCAGCACGCCAAACTAGCTCAGCCCCCGCTGAATAATACTCAGTACTCTCGGTTTATAACGCCCCTAAACTTCACCATCTCCACAAGAGATCACCCAAAGGCATTTTCTGTCGTTATTCACTAGATTTGAGTCGCGGCAAAGGCATTGGAAACTGCGGTTGAGCACTACGCTTGCTGCACCATAATTATTAGTGCGCAATTTTAGGAATTCTGCCATGTCTGATGAAGATTACGATGACATCATCCTTTCCGAGCTCAACGACGAAGAGCTGGTTGAACAAATGCATGACGACCTCTACAACGGCCTAAAAGAGGAAGTTGAAGAAGGCACCAACATTTTGCTGGAACGTGGCTGGGAGCCCTCCAGAGTATTGAACGATGCATTGGTTGAAGGCATGCGCATTGTCGGTATCGATTTCCGCGACGGTATTTTGTTCGTACCAGAAGTTCTGATGGCAGCAAACGCCATGAAAGGCGGCATGGAAATCTTGCGTCCGCTCTTGGCGGAAACCGGTGCAGAAACCGTCGGTACCATGGTCATTGGCACGGTCAAAGGCGACATCCACGACATCGGCAAAAACCTCGTTTCGATGATGATGGAAGGCGCGGGCTTTGAGGTGTTCGACTTAGGCATCAACAACCCAGTCGAGAACTACCTTGAAGCGCTCGAGAAGCACAAACCAGAAGTCCTTGGCATGTCTGCCCTACTCACCACCACGATGCCATACATGAAAGTGGTCATTGACACGCTTGTCGAGAAAGGTATTCGCGACGACTACATCGTTTTGGTCGGCGGTGCGCCTTTGAACGAAGAGTTCGGCCAAGCCATCGGTGCAGACGCCTATTGCCGCGACGCAGCTGTCGCTGTAGAGACCGCCTCATCATTGGTCGCTAAGAAGCGCGCTGGCTAACAATGGAACGCGCCGACAGCATTATTTTGGCCTGCGGCGCGCTTTCGCACGAACTGGTAGCACTCAAGCGCCAGTTTGGTTGGGACAACCTAGCCATTCAATGCCTTCCGGCAGAGCTCCACAATCGCCCCGAGCAAATCGTTCCCAAACTCGAGCCCCTAATTCATAAAGCCCAGTTGCAATATGACAACGTGCTTATCGGTTATGCTGATTGCGGCACAGGCGGGCGTATCGACAGTTTGGCGCGCAAATACAATCTGCAGCGACTGCCCGGCGCACACTGCTATGAATTCTTCGCAACAACACCGCTGTTTGAGCGTTTATCCAACGAGAATTTGGGCACCTTTTATTTGACCGATTTTCTCGCCCGGCATTTTGAGCGCTTGATGATTCGCGGCTATAAGCTCGACAAGCATCCAGAGCTCAAAGGCATGTTGTTTTCCAATTACACCAAAATGGTGTACTTGACCCAGATCGAGCATCCCGAACGCCTCAAACAAGCTGAGGCCGCGGCACATTGGCTCGGTGTTCCACTCGAAATACATCACACCGGCTATGGCGATTTAGGCCAATCGGTGTCGCATTTTTTACAGGTGACGCAATGAAGCAACTAACCGTCATATGGTGGCGCGACATACCCTCGCAAGTCATCGCAAAATCTGGCCGCGCAAACGCGAAACGCATGCTGGCCGAACGCTTTCAAGAAGCCATCGACAGTGCTGCGATGCGTGCAGGCGCAGGCACGACAGACGACTATTTGGCCGACTGGCGCCGGGACGGAGAACCGCTCCCCGACGGCGACCTGCAGGCCATTGTAGATGCCCGTGTCGAAGAGCTTGAAGCGGCGCTAGACGAGGCAACGCTCAAGGCAATTACCAAGAATTCGGGTTACAAAGCGTAACCCACCCAAGGACACTCACATGACGGCTACTGCAACCCCTATGACGACGCCAATCGAACGCATCCAGAATTTAATGCGCGACTTCACCATCGAAGTGACCCCCGGCCAAGCAAAAAAAGTTGAGGCGTTTAGCGATCACCTTCGCGAAGGCTGTAACGTCGCCGTAACTTTTTTGCCAGGTAGCGATTACAATGAAACCATCGAAACCGCAAAACGCTTGCGCGATGAGGGCTTCGTGCCCATGCCGCACTTTGCAGCGCGCTCGATCACCTCTCAAGCTGAATTCGAGGACTTTCTCGGTCGTTGTGTCAACGAAGCCGGCGTCGATTCGGCTGTCGTGCTTGCAGGCGGTGTCGATAAGCCACTTGGCCCCTATGACAGCTCGATGGCACTGCTTGAAACAGGGTTGTTCGACAAGATGGGCATCAAGCAAATCGGTGTGGCAGGCCATCCAGAAGGTAGCCCAGACATCAACGATGAAATGCTCAAGCAAGCCTTGGCATGGAAAAATAGCTTTGCAGAGCGCACCGATGCGCATGTGTACATCGCCACACAGTTTGTATTTGAAGCGGCACCCATTATCGCATGGGACAAAGCACTGCAAGCCGATGGCAACAAACTACCGATTCATATCGGCGCGCCCGGACTTGCCACCATTAAAACTTTGATGGCGCACGCCAAAGCCTGCGGTGTGGGTCCGTCAATTCGTTTTTTGACGCGCCAAGCGCTCAACGTCGCAAAACTGATGACGGTCAGCGCACCCGACAAACTCATTACCGAATTGGCCGAATACAAAGCCACCGACCCGAACTGCGGCATCGACAAGGTACACATGTACCCTCTGGGCGGCTTAAAGCGCTCTGCGTTTTGGAGCAATGCGGTCGTCGACGGCCAGTTCAAAATGAAATCAAAAGGCGACGGTTTTGATTTGACCGTCGACCTTCCGTAACTTAAAAATTTGGATTTATCATGACTGAAACAGTTTTCACCTCGGCGAGCGGCAAAGAATGGGCAATGGGCCTAAACCGTCCATTTACCATCATCGGTGAGCGCATCAACCCAACCGGCCGCAAAATTCTGGCCGAAGAAATGAAGAACGGTGACTTTTCACGCGTTGAAGCGGACGCCATTGCACAGGTCAACGCCGGTGCACACATGCTCGACGTCAACGCCGGCATTCCGCTGGCCGACGAGCCAGCGTTGCTCGCCAAGTGCATCGAAATGGTGCAAGCGCTCTGCCCTGATACACCAATCTCAATCGACTCTTCGGTGCACGAAGCCTTGGTTGCCGGTCTTCAGGTCGTTAAAGGTCGTCCTTTGCTGAACTCTGTCACCGGTGAAGAAGAAAGACTCGAAGCGGTTCTACCATTGGTCAAAAAATACGACTGCGCCGTGGTTGCGATATCGAATGATGACACCGGTATCTCTGAAGATCCTGAAGTGCGCTATGCGGTTGCAAAGAAAATCGTTGAGCGGGCGATGGACTACGGCATCAAACCAGCTGATGTTGTGGTTGACCCATTAGTAATGCCTATTGGCGCAATGGGTGGCGCTGGTCGTCAAGTGTTCGAAATTCTGCACAGACTACGCACTGAACTGAAGTGCAACTCGACCTGTGGCGCATCGAATATCAGCTTCGGCCTACCCAACCGTCACGGCATCAATGCGCACTTCTTGGCGATGGCGTCGTCGCACGGCATGAGCTCTGCCATAATGAATCCGCTGCATGATCCGGAAAAGCAAGCCATCATGGCTGCCGACGTTCTCAATGGCTTTGACGCCAACTGCCTCACATGGATCCAGACCTACCGTGAGCCTACGGCAGAAGGCACGGCAGGCGCGGGACGCGGCCGTCGCCAATCGCGTCGTAGCCGGGGCTAAAATGTACTCAGGCGGCTGCATGTGTGGTGCAGTTCGGTTTGACGTTACCAGCGACATAGGCGACATCGTCATGTGTCACTGCGAGCAATGCCGCCGCCTCAATAGCCACGCCATGGCAGCCACGCGCTGCCCCGCCAAAGCCTTGCGAATCACACAAGGCGAGGCAACCCTTAAATGGCACGCTTGGACCACAGCCGAGCACGCCTTCTGCCGCGAGTGTGGCAGTACCCTATTTTGGCGCCAACCCAATGCCGATGAGATCTCCATCGCCGCAGGCAGCCTAGATACAACCCAACCCAAAACACTCATCGCCCATATTTTCACCGGCGAAAAAGGCGACTATTACGCCTTAGACGATTCGACTCCTCAATATCTTGCTAAAGAACAACTATGAACGCACCTGATCAGCTTAAAACAGCGAAAGTGGTATTCACGCCCTCGGGCAAACGCGGGGATTTTCCAATCGGTACACCCGTGCTCCAAGCCGCCCGTAGCTTAGGCGTTGATATTGATTCAGTCTGCGGTGGTAGAGGCCTATGCGGCCGTTGCCAAGTGCTCTGCCCCACCGGACAATTTGCCAAGCATGGCATCACCGTTCAACCCGATCACCTCAATGACAAAACCGGTGTCGAATCGCGTTTTGAGAAGGTAAAAAAAATCGACCTTGGCGCCCGACGCCTGTCCTGCCACACTCAAATATTGGGCGATTTGGTGGTCGATGTGCCCGCAGACTCACAAGTTCACAAACAAGTCGTGCGCAAATCCGCGGCCGACATCAATATAGAGATTGATCCCAGCGTAAAGCTGCTTACGGTACGTGTGCGTGAGCCGGACATGCACGACCCCACAGGGGACCTACAACGCTTAAATGAAGCACTGCGCGATGTGGCCGGCACAGATCGACTCACATTGGCGCAGCACTTGTGGCCCAAGCTACAAACCATTTTGCGCGATGGACAGTGGACGGTGACCGCCGCGGTACACGAGGGCTTAGAGATTATTGGCTTATGGCCGGGTGAGTTTAAAGACGCACTTGGCGTTGCAGTTGATATCGGCTCCACAACCATCGCAGCGCATCTTTGCAGACTGGACGACGGCACCGTGCTGGCGTCGTCGGGCATTATGAACCCGCAAATTCGCTTTGGCGAAGATCTAATGAGCCGCGTGTCCTATGTGATGATGAACCCAGGCGGCGAGGTTGAAATGGCCAAAGCAATCCGCGAAAGCCTCAACGAACTGACTCACGCCATCGCCAGCGAAGCGGGCTACAGCGAGGAGAATATTCTGTCATTCACCTTCGTCGGCAACCCGGTAATGCATCATTTGTTCTTGGGCATCAGCCCGGTTGAACTTGGCGGTGCGCCGTTTGCGCTGACCACCGATGAAGCGATCACTGTGCCGGCCATCTCACTCGATATCAAAGCTCACCCTGGCGCACGCGCCTATGTTCTACCCTGCATTGCAGGTCATGTGGGTGCCGATACTGCTGGCGTGGTACTCGCCGAGCGTCCAGACCAAGCGGACCAACTGACACTTCTGGTCGATGTCGGTACCAATGCCGAGATTGTGCTTGGCAACAAGGAAAAATTACTGGCTTGCTCCAGCCCAACCGGCCCAGCCTTTGAAGGCGCACAAATCAGCGGCGGCCAGCGCGCAGCGCCTGGCGCCATTGAACGCGTTCGCATCGACAAAGACACGCTAGAACCACGATTCAGCGTCATTGGGGTCGATGCTTGGAGCGACAGCGAGGAATTTGCTGAGCTCAGCAAGTCGATTGGCATCACCGGCATTTGCGGCTCAGGCATTATCGAAGTGGTCGCGGAAATGTACCTAGCAGGCATCATCGATCCAGATGGTGTAATCGATGGCGCGATGGCCGAAAAATCTCCGCGTATCGTCGCCAATGGCCGAACCTTTTCCTATGTTCTACACGATGGCGAAGTTAAGATCGTCATCACTCAAAATGATATTCGCCAGATCCAGCTCGCCAAGGCGGCTCTGTATGCCGGCGTAAAGCTGTTGATGGATCAGTTTGGCGTCACCAGTGTCGAGCGAATTCGACTCGCAGGAGCGTTTGGCAGCCATATCGATACACAATACGCCATGATTCTGGGCTTAATTCCCGATTGTGAACTCAAAGAAGTGAGTTCAGCGGGCAATGCCGCAGGCAGCGGTGCACGTATGGCTCTACTCAATCAAACCGCGCGCGCAGACATCGAACGCCTTGTACGCGCCATTCACAAAGTTGAAACCGCCATTGAACCGAAATTCCAAGAGCACTTTGTCGATGCAATGGCCATCCCGCACAAGACCGATCCGTTTACGCATCTTTCTACCTCTATCGTATTGCCTGAGATCAAAAAATCGATGAATGTCACCGAAAATGATCGCAATACACGGCGTCGGCGTCGACCCGCGCGCTAATGGCTCGCGATAGCGCATTGGTTGGCCACTCGCGCTAGCTGGCTGGTTGGCGACTCGCGATCTCTGAAATCACAATGCCAGTTGCCACCATCAAGGTGGCAACCAGGTGATAAAACTCAAATTGTTCGTTAACGATCAAGACCGACAACAAAGCGCCAAAAATCGGCACAAAGCTAATAAAAAGCCCCGCCCGCGCCGCGCCAATCGCTTCAACACCGAAAATAAAGCACAGCTGCGCCACGATGCTGGGCCCCAAAATCACGTAGATAATCAACGCAAGTGTCTGGCCATTCCAAACGACCACATCGCCAGCGCCCAGTTCAAATAGGCTCGGCACAATGGCTGCCAAACTCGCGCCCACCGAAGCCATAAACAAAAAACTCGCCCAATGCACCGCAGGCCGATAGCGTAAGCCAAGCGAGTAAATCGCATAGACCACGCAGGCCCCAAGACCGAACAAGTCACCTCGATTAAACTGCAAGCTCACAAGATTGTGATAATCCCCTTGGGTCACCACCACAATGACACCCGCGATCGAAAACGCCGCGCCAAGCCATTGCATGGGGCGTACAGACTGGGCCAATAAAATAGAGCCCAACAATATAAACATCGGAATGGTGGCCTGAACCAATGAGATATTCAGACTGGTCGTGAGTGTCAGCCCCTGATAAAGGAACAAATTAAACCCCGCATAGCCAAGTACACCCAGCATCATAAACAAGAGTGCATGACGCTTGAGTACGGGCCAATCTTTTCGAATTTGACTTTGTGCGAGCAACCCGACCAGCACGACAGCACCGATCCAGCGCAATGCCGTTAATGTACTGGGCGGAATGATGCCATTGGCAAGCTTGCCCGCCACCGCATTACCGCCCCAAAGAATGGGTGCGATCACGAGAACAAGATAGGGATAACGATGTTGTAGCGCAGTGCTAGAGGATGACATGGGCGCGCGCCGCTGATCAAACGATCATATTAGCAACGCGCCGTCGTTGGCACAAACCCGATAGGCATGTGCCCGAGGGTGGTTAAGACACCTTAAACTTTTTCACTGCACTGCTGAGCTCAACAGCCATGCTGCTGAGCTGCTCTGAGGACTCATGTAAATTAGAGAGATCATGCGAAGCACTGTCTGACAAACCGTGCAATGTGCTGAGCGAGCTGGTAATGCTTTCTGCGGCCACCGCCTGCTCTTCCGTGGCCGAGGCAACCGAAGAGCTCATATCGGACAATCTATCAATCGCCTTCGATATATCGGCAAAATCACGCACCGTTGCCAGCACTTGCTGGTTACTCATATCAAACTGTGAATGGCCGGTTTTAATTGCCTCAGAGGCTTCAGAGCTACGCAACTGAACCTGCGCAATGAGTGCTTCGATCTCGGCAACCGACCCCTTGGCTCGCTGCGCCAAATTGCGCACTTCGTCAGCGACCACAGCAAACCCGCGGCCGTGCTCACCTGCTCGGGTCGCCTCAATTGTGGCATTGAGCGCCAATAGATTGGTTTGCTCGGCCACTTCTTTGATCATATCAAGCACTGTGCCAATGCGCTCGCTCTCACTGGTGAGACTTTCGATTACATCACCCACCTGCTGAATGCGATCAGCAAGCTTCAGCATCTCAGAACTAGTGCTCGCCGCTTTGCCTTCACCCTCTTTTGATAGACGTTGGACGTCGCGCGCCAATTCCGCTGACTCATTGGTACTGGCTGCAACGCTGGCAAAAGAAGACGACAACTGGGTCATTGCGGTTGCACTGCGTTCGATTTCTGCAGACTGACTTTCGATCACGTCTGAAGACTTGTGGGCCATTTGCACAAGTTCATTGGCGACTAGCTCAACATTTTCAGCCATATCAAGCGAGGAGCGAACCGTATCATTGATCACCTGATACAATTTATTAATGTCTTTACCCATCTCGCCAATTTCACATGCTGACTCAAAGTCAACACGGCGAGTTAAATCCCGGTTGCTCGATGATTCCGACAAAATCTTGGAGAAGGACAATATCGGTTTTTCAACCCGATTAATGACCGTCCAGAAACCCCAGACTGAAATGACAATCCCAAGACAAAGCAATGCAAGCGCCAAATAGGCCACCGTTACCAACTCAGAGACTTGCTCTTCGACCTCTGCCTCGGTGCGAAGATCTAGCGCTTCAAAAAAGCTGTCAATGGGTGCCATAATTTTGGATTTTTCAATGTGATAATCAGGACTATGCATCAGTTCCCGCGCCAGCTCGAAATTCGGCTCACCGCGAACAGTGTATTCGCCTGTCACCGGATCTTGATAGATGCCTTTGGCCGCGTTCATTGCCTGCACCTCTAGCGCAACGAGCCCGTCAGAGTTTTGCTGAGCCTGCTTAAGCAACGCAAATTCCGCATCACTGAAACCTAAACCAACCATCGCATCATTGAGAGACTGCTTTTCACCATCAGGCTTAGGTCTTTGGCCGTAGCTGGTTACAAAATCCCAGTAAATACCTTCGTACCCTTCAGGCCTGGCTTTTTCGCCATTGCGAATCGCCAGTACGTCGAGGTACATCGACTCGTAATCATCATTGCCTGTCACCACATAGGTGCGAGCCAAACGGGTTAAATCGTCTGAGCTCTGTCGTAATTCATCAGCTTTTTGGAATGAGCGGTAGCGCACATCCATTGCAGTATTGATGTCATCGACCTGTGAAAGCATGCTGACCAGCGCGACGCCGCTGAATGTGGCCAATGCCACAATCGCGCCAAACACTAGCGTAATAAGTTGTTTGACTTTCACTCAATTCACTCCCAAGCCGGATAGGTATTTCCGGACAAAACTGCTTTTCATGTTGCCCAGTCATCGGCAAATTTTGTGACTTGTTTAACAGAATTGAGTGAAGGTCACGCGATTGAGGAACATTGATCCCTGAACAAAGTGGCCTCTAGTGCGGCCAAATTGCGTCTTGTGTGCCATCAAGGGCACACAATAATTTAGCGACTGATGTCTAGCTGACCGCGGCGGCGCTCGTCGCGCGGTGGGACACCGTAAATATCACGGTAGCATTTTGAGAAGTGCGGTGCCGAGACAAACCCACACGCCAGCGCAATGTCAACAATTGGCATTGAGGTTTGCAACAGTAGCTGTCGAGCCCGCTCTAAACGTAAATCCAAGTAGTAGCGTGTCGGCACGACATTTAAATACTTCTTGAATAAGCGCTCCAATTGGCGACGCGACAAATTGACATGTCCAGAGAGTTCGTCGAGCGTCATCGGCTCTTCGATATTGGCCTCCATCAAAGACACCGCCTCGGCAAGTTTTGGCTGCCCCGTACCAATGCGCTGCATCAATGGCACACGCTGGCGGTCGTGTTTATCGCGAATTCGCTCCGCCATAAACATTTCTGAAATCGATGAGGCAAGCCTTTCATCCCAATCTTGACGCACGATGTGCATCATCATGTCGAGCGGCGCGATTCCGCCTGCACACGTGATGCGATCGCGATCAAATTCAAATAGTTCCTGCGAAACCACCAAGCTTGGGAATTCTTCACGAATTGCAGCAATATTCTCCCAGTGGATGGTACAGCGGTACCCGCTTAACAGCTCCGCTCTCGCCAGCACATAACTCCCAGTACACAGCGCACCCAAAACTACCCTGCGATCTGCAATTTTTCGCAACACACTGTGAATATGAGGGTCAGAGTAGCGATTGATGTTGATCCCACCAACGACGAAAACCATATCGAAATCGCGAATGCTCTCTGCAGCACCATCGACAGCGGCATTGATACCGCAGCTAGATTGCGCTGACTGCCCATCCTTGCTGTAAACACGCCAACGATAAAGCTCTTTGCCAGCCAATTGATTGGCCATTCTTAGCACTTCGATCGCTGAGCTGAAGGCCAGCAAAGTAAATTGCGGCATCAACACAAATGCAATGTGCCTCGTGGGCTTTTCGGGTAAATCAAATCTTGTGGACACTCAGGACTACCTTATTTTTCTGGCAGGATGTATGGGCCTAACCTAGCAAGTGTAAAAAAAAAAGCGGAGAATTTCTCCGCTTTTTTTACAGCCCAACAATTTTAGTAGTTGGCATCTGGCTCAGAGGCTTTGCGCTTCTCAATATACTCGCGAAGCGCTTCATCTTTTGCAACATCCAACTCGGGCGCCTCATAGCTTTCCAACATGCTCTTGTAGATGCGATTGGCACGCTGTTCAGCGGTGAGTGAGCCCTCTGATTCCCACTGCTCAAATGAATTTGAGTCTGAGGTTTTATTGATCAAAAACGCCGATTCAAAGTTCGCCTGCGTATGGGCACAACCCAAGAAGTGCTCGCCTGGGCCAACCTGCTGGAATGCATCCATCGCCTGGCCGTTTTCAGACATATCGACGCCGCGGCCCATTTGCCCCAAGACACCGCACTGCTCAGCGTCGAGAATAAATTTTTCGTAACTCATGACCAAGCCACCTTCGAGCCAACCGGCTGAATGCAACATAAAGTTAACCCCGCCAAGTAGCGCCGTTTGCAGCGTATTGGCTGCTTCATAGCCTGCTTGTGCATCAGCCACTTTAGACGCATTTAGACCGCCACCAGAACGGAACGGAACGCCAAGGCGACGGGCCAGTGATGCACATACATACAACACCAAGCTAGGCTCAGGTCCGCCAAAAGTCGGTGCGCCAGACTGCATCGACACGGCCGCTGCAAACGTGCCAAACACGACTGGCGCGCCTTTGCGAACCAACTGGCAAAACGCCATACCCGCCATCGCTTCGGCCAATATCTGCGTGCAAGTACCCGCCACAGTTACCGGCGACATCGCACCAGCCAAGATAAAAGGCGACACCACGCAAGCTTGGTTGTTACGAGCATAAACTTTCGCTGCTCCCAACATGGTGTCGTCAAACACCATTGGCGAGTTTGCATTAATGAGGTTGATGACGACCGTCTTTTCTTGGCCTGTGGCGGGATCGATATAGTCATCGCCAAACAGAATTTTTGACAGCTCAACCGTATCCTCAGCACGCACAGGGGCAGTGACCGAACCCATATAAGGCTTGTCGCTGTAGCGCATGTGCGAGTACACCATTTCGAGATGTCGCTTATTGACCGGCAGATCAACAGGCTCGCACACGGTACCGCCGCTGTGGTGAATGTGCGGAGACATATATGCCAGTTTCACGAAATTTTGGAAATCCGAGATATTGGCGTAACGACGTCCTTCATCGAGGTTGCGAATAAATGGCGAACCATACGCTGGGACCAAAACGGTGTTATTGCCGCCGATGACAACACTGCGCTCGGCATTGCGGGCATACTGGGTAAACTGCGCAGGGGCACTGTCCTGAATGATCTTGCGGCACATTCCTTTGGGGAAACGAACCCGCTCACCTTGGATATCAGCCCCAGCGTCCTTCCACATTTGGATTGCTTCCGGATCGTCACGGAACTCAATGCCGACCTCGTCCAACAAGCGATCTGCGTTGGCCTCGATCGTTGCCAGCGCCTCCTCAGAGAGAACCTCTAGCGGTGAAAAAGAGCGTTCGATATAAGGATAGTATTTCGCCTGACCACGATTACGACGCTCGCCTCTTGAACGTCTGGAACGTACTTTTGCACCCTCGGTCATCTTTGGTCTCATCAGTTAAGAAAACGCCGAAATTATCGCCGTTGTAGGCAAAAATTTTGGGGCAAATGCGACACCTGCCGAACAGAACGCGCCGAGCGACATCTATCACTCTAAAAATGCCGCACATAGGGAATTATAGAGGCAGCTTGAGTGTCGACAGCATCGGGAATTTCCCACAAAAAAAGCCCTTGGCAATGCCAAGGGCTTTTCATGATTTCTGGCGGAGCGGACGGGACTC
>JABXHR010000100.1 GCA_013373515.1 Gammaproteobacteria bacterium
ACAAGCACGATGCGCAGCGAAGCCAAAAGCATTCGCTGAGACGAAACTCGGCTCCCACGGCAAAACTGCGCACAAGACTCAAGCGCGTTCGTCGCAGCGGAGCGACATCCCACAAGTTCGATGCGCAGCGAAGCAAAAGCATTCGCCGAGAAGAAACTCAGCTCGCACAGAACCAACGCGAAAGCGCTTGCCCCAAGCTCGAAGCTAGGGGCTATCGTCGAAACGGGAGCGACTCATAACCAAGAAAAAATTACCATTCAGAAACCTTTAGTATTTACAGTTATCTCATTAATAAGTGCAACAAAGGACATGGCTTTCCGAGATCCCTTCGTAATGGGTGGCAATTTCAACATCTACGCTGTCAGCACGTACACGGGTCGCTTGTACCAAGTGGCGAAAAGTTGTGCTGACAATGCGGAGGGAAACTAACCTGCTTGTTAAGTTGGCGCTGTCCTGTTTTTTCGAGCTGGTCGATCATGATTGGGTGTTGAGCGACACCTATAGCTTTAATAAACAAGCAAAGATCAGTATTAGAAGCGAGAGCGTCCACTGTCACACAAGGGCATTATCTCAAACCGATTACCGCAGCATTCCCATGTCCACAATATCTTGATACACGCCGTCCACTTTTCGGGCCTTTGGCTTTAAGCCTTCGCGCTGGAATCCCACTTGTTCATAGAGTGCAATGGCAGCAGGGTTGTCGGCAAATACCTCGAGCTCAATGCGCTCAAGGCCATGCTGCCAGGCGTGGTTGATGGTGGTTTCGATCAGGCGTTTGCCGATGCTTTGGCCCCGATAACCTTCGATGATTCCCATGCCAAGTATGCCGACATGCGCCATGGTGGGGTGGTCGTGGGGGCAGATATCTGCCCAGCCGATGATGATGCCTTTGTGCTTGGCGACGTATTGAGCGTGGTTTTGTTTGATGTTGTTTTCGACAAAGGGTTGGAGTTTCTCCAGTGTGGGAGTTTCGTTGGTGAGGAGGAAACGTGCAACAAAGGACATCGCTTCCTGAGACCCCAACGCACTCGTTTAGCGTACTACTCTCAATCGTTTGGCATGAGGCCAAAGTGGCAAATTGGGCGCAGAAAGAGGCATTCCTAGCCGGTAATGAACAGCCAGCAAACGACATCGCTGAGCGCGAAATTCAAAAATAGGGTTACAAATTAGTCAAGCGTATGTATCATGTGTCGATACATGTTACATTGAGTCATGATTAATACTTTTCGAGATCAATGGCTGGACGACTACTACTTCGGTGGTGTTAGATCGTCTGAGATACCCAATACCATTGAGAGTGCCCTGCGGCGCAAGCTCGACATTATTCATGCTGCTCATGGCGAACAGGATCTTAGGATACCGCCCGGAAATCGCTTTGAGCATTTAGAAGGAAAGCTAAAGCATTGGTGTTCAATGCGTGTAAATAGGCAATATCGGCTGATATTCAAATGGAATGCAGGCGAAGCCAGTGAGATCTATTTAGATCCTCACACCTATGGATAGGAGTCTGAACTATGACCGGAATGATAAAGATACCTGCACATCAACCGAGCAGTGTGGGCGCGATTCTGCGAGAAGAATTTTTGGCGCCTTTGGGCATTACCCAAGGCCAACTGGCTAAAGCGATGGGTGTTGGCCGTAAGACAATCAATGAATTATGTGGTGATCGCCGTGGCGTGACGGCGGAGACGGCTTTCCTGTTAGCCAAGGTGTTAGGAACCACGCCGGAGTTCTGGCTAAACCTCCAATTGATGAATGATATGTGGCTGACCAAGCACAATGAAGCGCTGGCGGAAAAACTCGCGCAAGCAAAGGTGTTGGTCGCTGAATAGCTTTGTTACTGCCCAGTGATGCTTGATTAGTGGGGATAAAAAGAGACATGGCTTTTTCCAATTCAATCAACAAGCCCTGTGCTGGCACTCTGTGATTAGACGCACTAACGGCCTATTACTTGGTCAAGGCGTTGTTTTTATGTCGATTGTGATGATTTGTTTAAGATCAGGCATTTTCTGGGCGCAACTGGCCTCAGCTGATGCCGATTAAGAGATCGCGGTGAGTTTGCCGATGCCCTTGACGGTTCTTTGGGCCAATGCGAGGGCGATGTGTTGTAATTGTTCTGTGCTGCCCAGCCAGTGTGAGTGGCTTTTGCTTAACGCGGGAAGATGTTGTTTGAATTGCACGGGGTTGAGTTTTAGATCGAGCAATAGGTTTGGAATGCGGCCCTTTATAGCGCCTGGTTGGATTGGCCATGATCGCTTTGCCGTCCATTCGAGTAACTGGGTATATGCCTCTAGGCTAAATGGCAAGGCGTCGGCGTGTGTGCTTGGGTCGAAGCGGCATAGTTTTGGGAACAATGAGCTGGGTTGAGTTTTGGGTGTATGTGGGTTTAGTCCTTCAAGCCGCTGCTTAATTGAGGTGTAATGGCTGTCGGCCAGTTGTTCTGCAATTCCGGCACGAATTGGGTTTAGATCGACGTAGGCCATACACGCAGTCAGCGCGGCATCGTCGAGTAAAGCTTGGCTATTGAATCGTGCCTCAAAGAAGTGTCCCTTGGCTTGGTCCTCTTGGTTGGCGCGAAGGGCAATGCACTGGTTGAGTTTGTTCATAAACCAACTAATCTCGCCTAGGCGCTTGCGCAGTTCTTGGACGGTTTGTTGCTCAAAAGCCTCGCGCTGCTCGTCGCCCATCTCTCCATTTAGATAGGCGCGGTGGCACGGCTGGCCTGCGAACACGCTGAGCCACCGTTCTACCACCTGTTGATTGGATTGGGCCGAGAGCTCTGCTAGATTGACGCGCAGCACTAGGTGGTAGTGGTTGCTCATGATGGCGTAGGCGAGGATATCAATGCAAAAGGCGTGACTGAGTCGGGCAAGCTGCTCGATAATCCAGTCTTTGCGATGATCGAAGGAGCGACCGGTAAATTCATCGTAGCCACACAAAAAAGCGCGGCGTACACAGCGCGCCATCACATGGTAGCTTGGCGTCAGATCGGTATTAATAATGCGGTATCTTGGTTTAGCCATGATCGCAGTATGACCGATGGGGCTGCGGGAGAGGGTTACAAGGTGGCTGGATTATTACAGATTTTGTAGAAAAGCCATGTCTCGTTTGTCTTTTCACGCACAGGGCACTATCTCAAACCGATTGCCGCAGCATTCCCATGTCCACAATATCTTGATACACGCCGTCCACTTTTCGGGCCTTAGGCTTTAAGCCTTCGCGTTGGAATCCCATTTTTTCATATAACCTGATTGCTGCAGGGTTGTCGGCAAATACTTGCAGCTCGACGCGTTCAAGGCCTTGTTGCCAAGCGTGATTGATGGTGGTTTCGAGTAGGCGCTTGCCGAGTCCTTGACCTCGGTAACCCTCGACGATGCCCATGCCAAGTACGCCGACATGCGCCATGGTGGGGTGGTCGTGGGGGCTGATATCGGCCCAGCCGATGACGGTGCCTTGGTGCTTGGCGAGGTATTGGGCGTGGTTTTGCTTAATGTTGTTTTCGACAAAGGGTTGGAGTTTCTCTAGGGGAGGGATTTCCGTGGTGAGGATGTAGCGCTTTTCTGCGGCAACTTTACCGAGTGTTCGGCGGAAGCCTTCGATGTCGTCGTGTGTGATGTAGTGAATGCTGATTTTATCCATTTGCGCTTCCCTGTGATTGTTTGCTTTGAGTGTCGGGTGTTAAGAGGCAGATTGCAAACTTCGAAGCGGTAGGATTGTGGGAGCTGAGTTTCGTCTCGGCGAAGGCTCTTTTGGGCGCTGAGTTTGGCCTCTGCGACTGCGCTTTAAGGGATGCTTTGCCCGGTGGCGGCCCAGTCTTTGGTGAATTCGGCGAGGCCTTTGTCGGTGAGGGCTAAGTGTGACACAGGAATCAGCGGTGATTAAAGCGGCGGCTAATGGCAGCCGCTTTGGCCTTTGGGCGTTATGCCATTAGTGATGTACAAAGTGTAACTGCCTGAACCCTTGCCTAAGTTCAGTGACATCATGCGCGATTTGGCGGTTATCACGCCGTTTTAGCAAGGCATCGGCAATTAGGCTTGCTAGCGTTGGCATGTCTTGCGCGGTCATGCCAGTGCGTACGATTTCGGGGGTGCCGAGACGCAGGCCATTCATGTCTCCGTCTACTGGGTCGAGCGGTAGCCCAATACCGCAGCTGAGGATATTGCAGTCGCGTAGCGCTTTGGCCATGTGCTGGCCGCCGCCGAAGTCGTGGGCAGTGAGCGCAAATTGGTGCGAGTCGCCAGCGTCGCGAGTGCTGGGCAATTCAAACACGGGCAGTCCTTCGCTTTTCAGTGCTTGGGCCAGGGCTTGGGCCACAGAGACCATGGTGGTGGCATAGGCTTGGCCAAAATCGCGCCAGTCGAGCAGGGTGACGGCCAGTGCGGCGGATTTGGCGGCATCGAAGTTCGCGGTCAGCCCTGGGAAGGCGATGGCGTCAATTTGGGCCATCAGCTCGGCGTTATTGGACACAATCAATCCACTCGGTGGCCCGCCTAGGCTTTTATAGGTGCTCATGGTCATCAGATGCGCACCTTCCTGTAAGGGATTGGGCCAGTATTTGCCCGCAATTAAGCCACACTGATGCGCTGCATCGAATAACAGCCACGCACCCACATCATCGGCAATACGCCGGATCTCACCAACCGGATGGGGCATTAGGTTTAAGCTGCCGCCAATTGTGATGAGCTTGGGGTTTAGGGTGGCGGCTTGGCTTCGCAGGGCGTCTAAGTCGATGGTGTAGCGGGACGGGTCAATGGGGGCGTAGTGGATATTCAGCCCAAAGAGCCCAGCGGCACCGGCAGTGTCGTGGGTCACATGGCCGCCGATGGAAGGTGGCGGCACAATGATGGTGTCACCGGGTTTGCAGGTGGCCATAAAGCAGTACAAATTGGCCAACGCACCAGAGGCCACTCGGATTTCCGCAAATTGACTGCCAAAAATCTCATTGGCCAGCGCTTGGGCGGCGAGCTCGATTTGTTCCATGGCCTCGAGGCCCATTTCATATTTATCACCCGGGTGGCCGAGCGACGGCCGCGTGCCTAGCCCTGACGACAATAGCGCCTCTGCGCGTGGGTTCATGATGTTGGTGGCGGGGTTGAGGTTGATGCATTGACGTTCGTGGATATCGCGGCTTTCGGCGGCCAGCTCGGCGATGCGTTGGTTGAGTGCACCGCTATCTGCCAGTGGCAGCGCCGCTAAGCTTGCGTCGGCAAATTGGTTGAGGGTGTCATTGAGCCAAGGGCGATTGGGCGTCATCTGCATTTCTCCAAGGGGTGTTTCCTCGATTACAAAGCAGTTGCGCCCCACTCACAAGCGCATAATATTGGGGCTATGGCCTCAAAAAATTTGGGCAATTAAAATGAAATCGGCAGAATTTCCAAACTTACCGCCGATGGCGAGTTTGGTGGTGTTTGAAGCGGCAGCGCGGCAAGTGAGTTTTCGCAAAGCAGGCGATGAGCTTTGTATCAGTGCCTCAGCGGTGGCACACCAAATCAAACAGCTGGAGCAATCGCTTGGGGTGGCGCTGTTTATTCGTCACAGTCGGGGTGTCTCACTGAGTTTGGAAGGGCAAGAATATTTAAGCCAAATTCAGCCTTTATTGGTGCAGCTGCAACATCATTCTCGCCGCTTAGGCGATTTGAGCCGCCGTCCGCTGCGGATTGTGACTTTGCACGCCATTGCCCAGCTTTGGCTACAGCCACAGCTCAGTCGTTATCAGGCGGCGCATCAAGATCATGACATTGAAATCACCGCCAGCTCGCAATTGCTATCGCTGCCGCAAGATGCCGATCTGGCGATTGGCTATTTCGAGGCTGCGCCGCCGTCCGAGCGCTGGATACGATTGTGGGATGAGTATGTCTTGCCCGTCTGTAGCCCAAACTATGGTGTGTCAGAGGGCCAAGCGGTGCTTTATCACGATATCCATTGGGCGAAGGATTGGTCGCGTTGGTCGCAGGCGAACAAAGCGCAGTCGCTAGAGTTTGCCCATCACCGACGCGCCAGTTTGTATGTGTTGGTGCTGCAGTCCGCACTCGATGGCTTAGGGGCCATGGTGGCACGCCAATCTTTGGTCGCTGGCCAGTTGCAACGTGGTGAATTGGTGGCATATCCCGGCGCTAATGCTGCGCAATGGGTGCCAGGTGGCGCCTATTATTTGTGCCGCTCGCAGGGCAGTTATGCCAACCCATTTGCCGAACAGTTTTGTCAGTGGTTGCTGAGTGCAGTGCAGGGTACAGCCGGGGTGTAGCTGGCGCGCTGAGCTTGCGTTTGTGGGAGCTGAGTTTCGTCTCGGCGACGGCCCTTGCTTCGCTGCGCTCAGCGTTCGCGTTTGGGGAAAAACGCTCCCACGCTGGGTTTTGTGGGAGGCGAGTTTCGTCTCGGCGAAGGCTCTTGCTTCGCTGCGCTCAGCGTTCGCGCTTGGGGACAAGCACTCCCACGTTGAGTTTTGTGGGAGGCGAGTTTCGTCTCGGCGAAGGCTCTTGC
>JABXHR010000205.1 GCA_013373515.1 Gammaproteobacteria bacterium
ATATCAAAACCGTCTTCACGCGGGAAACCGTTGCCGACTCCGCCCAAGCTTTGGTTAATCTGGCGCAACGCACGGTCATTCATATCCAAAACACGACGCCAGCTGACGCGACGCTGATCGATGCCAAGGCTGTTGCCCCAGTAAATGTGGTTGTCGATCAAAGCGGCAAGCAAGTTGTGCGCAGAGGTAATGGCGTGGAAATCACCCGTGAAGTGCAGGTTGATGTCTTCCATTGGAACAACCTGAGCATAACCGCCCCCTGCTGCTCCGCCTTTGACACCAAAGCATGGACCCAATGAAGGCTCACGCAAACACATGACCGCTTTCTTACCTATGCGGTTAAGACCATCACCTAGTCCGACTGTGGTGGTGGTTTTACCCTCACCCGCTGGGGTTGGGCTAATGGCAGTGACCAACACTAACTTGCCATCCGGGCGATCTGATAGTGTGTCGAGGTAGTCCAAGCTTACCTTGGCTTTGTAGTGACCATATGGTTGAAGGTGTTCTTCACCAATATCGAGTTTGGCGGCCACTTCGGTAATTCTTTGCATGGACGCTTCGCGCGCGATTTCGATATCGCTTTTAACTGCCATTTGCGGGTATTCCTTAGAGTCTGTGAGGTCAAAACTGGAGTCTTGCAGGAGCTCCAACACTTTTCGCAGGTAGACTATCAGCGAAAATTCGAGAACCCGCTCATGAGACGACCTATAACCTCACTGAAAACGACAGATGTCGCTAAACCGAAACTGTAGTTCGGTCGCTAACCGTGGTTAGTGGCTTTAACTAGCGACTTTTCATAGAATTACGCTTGATAGCCCACGGGAATACAACATGACACCCCTGTTTTTCGCACTCATCCTAATTTGCATGGCTATCGTCGTTTTAATGATGCGAAAGCCACGCGCTACGGCGAACGCCGACGAGACAAGTCCAGACCAACGCTCTCACCCCTGGCTGGATGTCGTCACCAAGGATCTCGCCGCTCACCAAGGTGGCATGATGGTGCAAATCGACTTGCTCAACTACCGCGAAGTGCTGCACAGCATGGGTCTTGAAAGTGCCGACAATTGGAGCCACCAGCTTCTGCAACGCCTAGACCATGACATTCCAAACCTCTGTTGGCACAACGCAGGTCGTGGCTGTCTGATGGGCTGGAGCCCGAAGGAAATCGAGCTAGAACCCGAGCTCGTGGCGTCGCTTGATGTGGGCATGATGCAAGATGGCGAGCTGCTATGCCCGGCCTACGCAATTGGCTTGGTAAAGCACCGAGACTGCCCAGAGCCTGCAAGCGTGTGGGTGGCCCAAGCCGATTGCGCGGCGAGTCATGCGCAACGATTGGGTCGCGCGGTGGTCAAATATACAGCTGAACTAGACAGCAGTATCTCGAAGCACTTGGAGACCAGCAGCAAGTTCTCACAAGCCATCGCCAACCAAGATTTGCTGCTGCATTTTCAGCCCATCGTCGATGCACACACCGATTTACCCATTGGCCTGGAGGCCCTCGTTCGCTGGCCGCAACCCGACGGCCGCCTTGCATTTCCAGATGCGTTTTTGGGCAAAGCCGAGCACTCCGGTAAGATGCAGCGGCTGACCAATTGGGTGTTATCAGAGGCCCTCAAGGTCGGAACGCAGATTCATCAAAATCATATTGCGCTGAACATCCACATCAACCTCAGCGCACATGATCTAGCGGATCATCAATTGGCCGAGCGTGTCATTGTGGCGCTGAAGCAATTTGAATTTGACGGTAAATACCTAAAGCTTGAAGTTTCAGAATCGGATTTGATGCAGCATTGCGACAATGCAATTGCGCAGTTCGAAAAGCTACAGCCTTACGGCGTCAGTCTGGTCATCGATCAATTCGGCTACAGTCAGACTGCGCTTTCCAGCTACAACCAATTCCCAATCAGCTACCTTAAACTCGATCGCGAGTTTGTGGCCGGTATGGACGAAAAAGACCATGACCTAGCACTGGTGCGCTCGGCGATTTATCTTGCACACAGCATTAACGTGCCGGTAATTGCGGAAGGGATCGAAACCGCAGAACAAGCCGCATACATTTTCAAAAGCGGCTGCTCGATTTTGCAAGGATTTTGGTTTTCTAAACCGATGGATACCACCGCATTGATGCGTTGGCTTGGACAAACCTGGGGAAGCACAACGCCAGTGCGCTAAGCGTCCGCAGGCTTTGCTCGGGTGCTATTGGTAAACCTGAGCCTCAATTCGATCCAAAATTAATCCCGCCTCATCAATGATGGCTCTTAACCGAACCAATTCGCTCTTGAGTGAAGTATCGGTGATTTCAGGCTGCTCACCACCGGCCAGCAACCAGCCAACAGAGACCCCAAGCAAACCGGCTAAAGTATTGAGTTTATTGGAACGCGGTTCTGCGCGACCGGCTTCCCACTCGCGAATGGTTTTTGGATTGACGCCTAGATGGCGGGACAGGTCAGCAATGCTAAATTCGCTGCTTTTGCGCGCCTTGGTGAGGCGTTTAGAAAATTCGGTGGAAACGGCAGGTTGATTACTTTTTGGCATATCACTCTTCTAGGTTGGTTCATAACACCGTACCATTTCGTGCGATTGAGGTCAAAACCTCCATTTTTAGAGTAGTTTTTGCTTCACCACTCAAGAAAGCCTGCAACCGCCGCTATCTAAACTGTGAACAACTTCTCAATTCTTAGTTGAGCACATGCGAAATCTCATTGGGACAGGGACGTCCATCTCCTAAATACCTCGAATTTAACGCCCTGACAGAATCAAATCCGCAGCCTTTTCCGCAATCATCAAGGTTGGCGAATTGGTGTTGCCAGAGGTAATCAGCGGCATCACCGACGCATCCACCACTCGAAGCCCTTGTACACCGCGTACTTTCAGGGTTGGATCAACGACACTACGATCATCGCTGCCCATCCGAGCAGTACCGACTGGATGAAAAATCGTGGAGGCAATTTGGCCTGCGGCAATCGCAAGTTCTTCGTCGCTTTGAAATTCATCTCCGGGTTTAAATTCGATAGGCGAATATTTTTGCATTGCCGCCGAACCCATCAGTCGGCGTGTCAATCGAATAGCATTGGCCGCAACTTGTCGGTCTCCCTCGGTCGCAAGATAGTTGGGATCAATTGCCGGTGCATCCATGGGGTTGGCAGACTGAATCAAGACGGTGCCGCGGCTTTCAGGTCTGAGATGACACACACTGGCGGTCATCGCGGGAAACTCGTGCAGAGGCTGCCCGAAGGCTTCCAGCGAGAGTGGTTGGACGTGATACTCCAAATCGGGTCGATCTACGCTGTCATTAGAATAAGCAAAAGCACCGAGCTGGCTTGGCGCCATCGACATCGGCCCTGTGCGCTTGAGCACATACTCCAAGCCAATCATCATTTGACCGATCAAAGAATTGGCCATGGTGTTGAGCGTTTTGGCATTCTTTAGCTTGTATGCACAGCGAATTTGCAGATGATCCTGCAAATTATGCCCAACATCTGGCGCATCGTGCTTAACCTCAATCCCAAGCGATTGCAAATGCGCCGCCGGCCCGATGCCGGAGTGCTGCAATAACGCCGGTGAACCAATCGCACCAGAGGTCAAAATCGTCTCAGCGCGAGCGCTGACGGTCTTTCTCTGCCCCTTGTGCACAATCTCAACCCCACTGACGCGTTGCCCGTCAAAACTGAGCATCAAAGCTTGCGCTTGGGTGAGCACGGTGAGGTTTGGACGGTTTTTCGCGGGGCGCAGAAACGCCTTGGCGGTGTTCCAGCGCCAGCCCTTGCGCTGATTGACCTCAAAATAACCTACGCCAAAATTGTCGCCACGATTGAAATCGTTGCTGGCAGGAATCCCCTGCTCTACACAACCAGCTTGGAAATCCTCGAGCACGTCCCAGCGCAGGCGCTGCTTGTCGACGCGCCAAGGCCCGCCCTGACCGTGAAACTCATCTGCGCCCGCGTGATAATCCTCAGACTTTTTGAAATACGGCAAAACGTCCTGCCAGCGCCATCCATCATTGCCAAGCTCGGCCCACTGATCGTAGTCGGCGGCTTGCCCCCGCAAATAGAGCATACCGTTGATGGACGAGCACCCTCCCAACACTTTGCCACGCGGGTAGATCAGCGAGCGGCCATTGAGTTTGGGTTGGGCTTGCGTGCGAAAGCGCCAATCGGTGCGGGGGTTATCGATGCAATAGAGATAACCCACCGGAATATGGATCCAATGATAGAGATCGTGCTTGCCCGCTTCGAGCAGTAGCACTTGATGCTTACCGTTTTCAGTCAAACGATTGGCCAGCGCACACCCAGCGGTACCCGCGCCAACGATCACATAATCAAATTCCATGGACACCTTGTGCCGCCTCCGATTGCTTTGTGACTAAGCCAATCATTATGCGCCAAATCAGCTCGGCGATTGAGTAAAATGTGGCGATGCGCAAACTAGTCATCGAATTTATCGCCCAGCTCTTGGTGCTTTGGACCTTTATCGGTCCAGTGCATGCACTCGCGGTCGAGTTTTCGACTGACGAGCAATGGTGCCAAGGCTTGGTCGATCAAGTTGACCATGACCGCTGCCAAAGCCACTGCCAGATGGGCGGTGGCTCACCTGCTATCTTTGCACCGCAACACGCTTGGTCAGCGCCGATTCGCACCAGCCAAATAAGCGATGCATATTTAGCGCTGGCAATACCCTTCCAGCCTCTGCGCAGTGCCCAAATCCGAGCACCTCCCATGCACGCCTGTATCTCAATCTAATTCTCAAAACTTATACAGGAAGCAAACATGAAAACATTTCGCATTTCGGCTGTTCTGGCGGCCACACTTGCCTTTGGTAGCGCGTTCGCAGATGGCATTACCACCGACGATTTTTGGCTACGCGCCAGCGCACCAGGCGCCAAAATGGGCGCCGGTTTTGGCGTGTTGAATAACGCTAGTGATCAAACAGTACACCTCACCGCGGTTGAGTCTCAGGTGTCACCCGTTGAGCTACATACGGTCACCAAAGTAGATGGCGTAATGAGAATGCGCCCGCTCGAGAATGGTATCGAGATCCCTGCAAACGGCTCTGTCACACTCAAACCCGGTAGTTACCATTTAATGTTCGTCGGGCTTAGAGAGCAGCTGGTCAAAGACGAAAGCCACACACTGGTATTCAGCTTTGACAATGGCGAGCGCTTGAGCATCGATGTGCCGGTCAGAGACGCCTCGGCAATGAACAGCGGTGCGATGACGCACGGCGATTCACAACACGACTCAATGGACAAGCACTAATGAAATTTTCGTCGCTCAGAATTGAAGGGCTGGCACTCAATGGCGAGGGCTTTGCACATGCTGGGCGGCGAAAAGTCTTTGTTGCCGGAACGCTGGCGGGCGAGCTTGTCTCGGCTGACGCCGTCGAGTTAAAGTCAAAATTCAGCCGCGCAAAGCTTCAAGAGATTTTGGAAGCCAGCGAGCTACGTGTAGCGCCAAAATGCCAGCATGTGCCTGCCTGCGGTGGCTGTCGCTGGCAACATATCCAATATGATGAGCAGCTTGCGCTCAAGCAAGCGCAGCTCGAAAAACAGCTTACGCAATTTGCAAAATTAGCCACACTACCGGCAATAGAAGTTCTGGCCGGTGATGCGTTTGCCTATCGCAACCGCGCACGAATGTTAGTGGAGTGGTCGGACACAGGTGCACATCTGGCCATGCGCACAGCAGCCAGCCGCAGCCCAGTGCGAATCCGCCAATGCGACATTCTGCACCCGACCTTGCAAGCTGAATTTAACGAAATCGAAGCCTGGTGCACTGACAATGGCGCAGAGCAAATTGGCAAAGAAATTAGGCTTGCCACTGACGGGCAAGGAATATCAATTGCAATCAGTGGTCGTGCCAAGCAATTAAGCCAATGGCCTCATGGCCCTGTGGTGAATTTAAATGGTGACATCCTCAACAATGCCCCACCGCTGAGCTACCAATCTGCAGATGCACAACTGCACTTCACTGCGGCCGATTTTACCCAAGCCAATCTTGCTCTCAACCAGCGTGTCATTGACTGGCTACTACGTGCATTGCCGCAGAACAACACAGTCATCGATCTGTTTGCAGGGTTGGGAAACCTAACGTTGCCTTTGGCCAGTATCAGCCAGCAAATTACCGGTTATGAAGTGGTTGAGAGCATGGTGGCGCGCGCGGCGCAAAACGCAAGTCTGAATGCGCTGACGCAGTGCCAATTTAAAGCTGCCAACCTATACGACCAATGCCCGAGCTTAGCGTGTGATGTGCTGGTTGCCGACCCTCCTCGCGCGGGGCTTGGCAACGCCGTGATTCAGCAAATTGCCGCATACCAGCCAAGTACAGTGGCGTATATGAGTTGCTCGATCGAGAGCCTGGTGCGAGAGCTACCGCGACTTTGTGCAATGGGCTATCACATCGAGCGGCTGGCATTAATCGACTTCTTCGCGCAATCGCCCGAAATCGAAACCATTACGATTTTGCGTTCTCAGCCAACCACTGCATAAACGGTGCGCTCGCCGCTTGAACCGCCACTTGATGCTCACTATAACGCTCTAGCAACTGAAGCCCAAAATTCGTAAGTTTTGTGCCGCCCGCCTTCGCACCCCCACGTTCAGTAATCAACACGGGCTCGTCAAACAGGTTTTGCAGTGAATCCAGCAAATGCCACGCGCGACGAAACCCCATCCCTTGCGCCTTGGCTGCGGCACTAATCGAACCCGTACGCTGAACTTGCAACAGTAACTGTAGTTTGCCGTCACCAATGGCGTCTTCTCCAAAGGTGACCTTGGTTTTTACTCTGGCTTTACGACCTTCGTCTGACATTTTTATCCTTTACATTTTTCATCGTCTAAGACACGATATGCTCACAATGACATAACGAGATATCGACGACGATGATGAAATTTCTAACCGCTTTGTTACTACTTAGCGCAGGGCTTGCACACGCAGAGTATATTTTGGTGCAAAGCACGACCTCTACCCAAAACTCTGGCTTATATGACTACCTACTCCCCAAGTTTACCGAAGAAACAGGCATTGAAGTTCGGGTTGTGGCTGTCGGTACTGGTCAAGCCATTCGCAATGCTGCCAATGGTGACGCAGATGTGCTGTTAGTTCATGCCAAGGCGTCCGAGGAGAAATTTGTTACAGACGGTAATGGCGTGGAGCGTTTTGACTTGATGTACAACGACTTTGTCATCATCGGCCCCGCCGCAGACCCTGCAGGCGTTAAATCAGCGAGTTCGATTGATCAAGCCTTGGCTGCGATCTCTAGCAGCGGTGAAAAATTCGTCTCGCGCGGCGATGACTCTGGCACGCACAAAAAAGAGCTAGCGCTCTGGGGCGATGACAAACCAAGCGGAGCCAACTACATCGAAACCGGTTCGGGCATGGGCGCAACGATCCGCGTGGCGGTCGAAATGCAAGGCTATACCATGAGCGACCGTGCCACATGGCTCGCGTACGACGGTAAGCAAGATGCGCAAATCGTGTTTAGCGGAGATGACCGTCTATTCAACCAATACGGCATCATCATGGTCAACCCAGACAAGCACAGCCATGTCAAAGTGGCAGAAGCGCAGCAGTTTATTGATTGGATGCTGAGCGAAAAAGGCCAAAGCACGATCAATCGCTATCAAGTTGGCGGAGAGCAGCTGTTCTTCGCAAACGCACAATAAAGTCTCTTCCAATTGTTAAGCCCGCTGTTGCGGGCTTTTTTATGGTTTTTCTTGTGCCATTCGTTTTTTGGTGAGTTTGGTTGCAGTGCTACTTGCAGGGTCATCGGGCCAAGGGTGCTTGGGATAACGCCCTTTCATCTCTTTTTTGACATCATGGTAACTACCGGCCCAGAACCCGGCGAGATCTGCCGTGCGTTGTAAAGGGCGACGCCCGGGAGAAAGCAACTCCAAGATCAATGGCACAGTCCCGTGCATAAACGCGGGCGTCTCTGCCAGACCAAAAACCTCCTGTATCCGCACGGCGGCAAGCGCCTGCCCTGAATCCGTATAGTCAATGGCAACCTTCGTTCCGGTCGGTGCCACAAACTGCGAAGGCAACTGATGATCGATTGACTGTTGAAGCTGCCAATCCAAACTTTGACGATGCAGCGCTGCCCAAGGAAGCGCACGCACTTGTTCCAAGCGATGACAGCCCTCAAGCGCACTGGCCGCCCATTGATCAAGCGTTTGCAACAGCACTTGATATTGTTCGTCGGGCGACGTTTGATGAAAGATGGCCAACCGATTCACCCACTGCGTCAGCGCTGCATTTTGCAATTGCTGCAGTCCGCGTTTTTGAAGCCAACCCATAAACGCCTCGGCGCGCATTTGTGGTTCGATGGTTTGATTTTTTGCGGTTTTATTCAGCACCAAATGTCCCAAACAGCGCTTGTGCCACAGCGTAAATCGCCCCGTCTGTTCGTCTAGCTCGGCGACCGTGATGTCATCCACCCAATCGGACTCATCCGCCAACAACTGCTCTAGATCTATCGGCTGATAAGCCACGACCTCAGATTGTGCCCCTAGCTCGACAGCCACCATGGCCTTGGGCAATAAGTGCGCGTCATATCGCCATGTCGTACCGACCCCGCAGCTCATCAATAGCCCCTTGCCGCGCGAGGTTGTAATTCGATCATAAAAGGCATAACACAGCACGCGCTCGAGCCCTGTCAAATCAAGCTCGCCACAGCCAAGGCGTCTGGACCAATTTCGATAGTACCGCTTGAATTCTGTCTGTCGGCTCATCGACAGCAGTTGGTTCTCGATTGAGGAGTCGCCACGATACCCTTTCCATTGCCAACCCGCTGCAAACGCAGCCAACGCTGGTCGCCATTGCAGGTGTTGGCGGACAGTCATCTGAAATAGCGCCAAATCCACTCGAAAATGACCGCTTGCGCCAAATGCCGAATTGATTCGCATTGACGAGTTCACCACCCCTAACTCGTCGAGCTTGGACATCACTCTGGATACTTCGCCAGTCGGCGGTGGCGTCAACCACTGCAATGACGCCGGCGGTGCCCCCCATCTCAGGCATTCGATCACGAGGTCGGTTAGGCTGGACTGTGCAATTTGTGGTGTAGAAAAAGCATCCAAACGCAGCCATTGCTCCTCGGTGCCCACCCTGACCACATGCCCGGCGCGCGTTCGTCCAGCCCGGCCCGCGCGCTGCGTGCTTTCAGCCTGCGAAATGAGCCGATCAACCAGCTGTTGATGATCGGACTTTGAGTTATAGGCGGTCGCCCGTTTGCGCAAGCTGTCAAATACCGTGGTGATACCGTCAATGGTCAAGCTCGTTTCCGCAACATTGGTGGCACAAACAATGGCCCGCCCTTGGCTGGGTGCTGCAATCGCTGCAGCTTGCTCCGATTTTGAAGCGGCACCGTGAAGGGCAAATAACCCTATACCGGCTTGCTCAGCGGCAGGCTGTAGCTGGCGAATCATCTGATTGATCTCGTAGCGACCGGGCAAAAATACCAACGCAGAGTCGTCCACAGCGGCGTCAGCGATCCAAACCTGTAGCCTGTGCGTCAATGCCACCAACCACGACGCAAGATACGGATGCTGATGTTGCGACATCACCGGAACATACTCAAACGTAAGCGGGTGAAGACGCCCTTCACTTTTGACGACTGGGCAGTCTAGAAACGCACTCAACGCGCTGTCATCAAGGGTCGCAGACATGACCAACAGCTTGAGCTCGGGGCGAAACCCCTCTTGCACATCGAGGCAAAGACTGAGCCCTAAATCTGCATGGATGGAACGCTCGTGAAACTCGTCGAAAATCACTAAGTCGATCCCGTCGAGCATAGGATCATCTTGCAGCATGCGTGTGAGCACCGCCTCAGTCACCACCGTCAGACGTGTATCAGCGCTGACAACACGGCGTTCACTGCTGATCAATCCAACGGCCTGACCAAGCGGCTCGCCGAGTATCGTTGCCAAAGTTTGCGCGACGCTGGCCGCCGCCAATTTGCGCGGCTCTAGCATCAGCACCCGCATCGCAGGAATACTTTGCAAAATACGCTGCGGCACGCGCGTGGACTTCCCCGCACCGGGCGGCGCTTGAAGCACTAAGCGCGCCTGCTGTCCAAGCTGCGTGAGCAAAGTGTCCATCACCTGATCGACCGGAAGCGGTCTACTCGATAAATCTGTCAACCCAGAAACCTTTCCAAAAATTTACATTTGTCAAATCAAAAATTTGAACTAAGTGCCAAAATCTCACACAACTGTGAACTAGTTCAAACTCTAGCCCCTTTTGCCGTTAGCCAATCAGCGCCATCGCGTGTCGAAGATGCTCGACATGCATTTGCTAAATGGAATAACGGATTACACATGATCAAAGCATTCACTCGCACGCTCGCTGCTGTACTCGTCTCAATCAGCGCACTTTCATCCAATATCGCCCAAGCGCAAACACCAGAACTGGTGCTTAATATGGAAGCGAATTTGGTCGACAGCAGCGGCAATTATAGCCCCATGACCCCCGTCGGGAATGTCACCTATGCCGCCGATGGCAAAACAGGAAAAGCGGCGACTTTCGACGGCGCGAGCCTGGTGAAACTGCCCAGCACCCTGTTGCAAGCCAACAATACCTTCACTGTGGCAATGTGGTTTAGAACCAGCAGCCGCGGTGGTCTGCTGGGCTATCAAGCGACTGATTACCCCACACAACCCTCGACGTTCGTTCCGTTGCTTGCTGTGGATCAAAACGGGCACCTGCGTGCCGAGGTTTGGTCGGACAACGGCGCGGTGGACTACACCTCGACCAATGCCGTCAACGATGGACAATGGCACCGAGTGGTCATGACAGCAGATGCCAATTCAGGGTTGTTTCGCGTTTACCTGGACGGCCAAAAAGTGCACGAAGAAAATACCGTCATTTTGCACCTCAACATGATCTACAACCAGATTGGCGCGGTCTACGGCGCGGGTGCTAGTAGCCGCTCGAATCTTGTCCAGGGCTGGGACTACTTTGACGGTGACATCGATGAGGTCATTATCTACGCCAGTGCTCAGAGTGAAGCAGAAATCGCCAAGAGCACCCAAAGCATTGTGTCCAACAGCATCGTCACTCAAGACATCGGCACACAAACCCTCGCGCTCAACGCCGTCGCCTCCTCTGGGTTGACCGTCGCCTACAGCGCGATACCCGAAGCGGTATGTACCGTCTCAGGGGCCACGCTGACATTTAACGATACGGGCAGTTGTACCGTCACTGCGAGCCAAAGCGGCGATGAGACCTACAGTGCGGCCGCGTCAATCACCCGAAGCTTCGATATCAAAACACAGTTAAGTTGGCTTGGCGCAGCGTTTGACGCAGGTGCTTTGAAAGCAGCCGTTCCCATCTACAGCAATGCCGCCGCTAGCGTTGGCGAAGTGCGCGTTGGCGACATCAATAATGATGGCCTGCTGGATATTGTTGCCACGCATGAAGGCATTGCTGGCGGTATTTACTGGAGTGAAAATCAAGGGGATGGCACTTTCACTGACCATGTCATTGAGAAGCGTTCAAGCTCGACGGCAAATGGCGACTATGGTTTGGCCATTGGCGATCTAAACGGCGATGGCTATGCCGACATTTTAAGTGCCAATTGGATCACTGACGTGGTTGCATGGTTCGAAAATGATCAAAACGGCGGTTTCACGCGTCATGTCATTGCCGACTCAACCGACATAGACAACCCCGTTCGCGTTGCCTTGGCATATCACAATGCAGACAGCGCTCTTGACATCATTTTTAGCACCGACAACGGCGGCGACATTCTGATTTACACCAATGACGGCAGTGGCAACTTCACGCCGCTGGCCGATGCGCTCCAACCCAGCATCGGCGGTGCGTTTGGCGCGTTTCTTGGTCGGCCAGTGGATATCGACGCCGACGGTGATATCGATCTGCCGGTGGCACAACGCGACGATGACACGATTTCCATCTTCGAGAACACCGGCAACGGCTACACCAAGCGCATCATCGATACGACGATGCTCAGCCCGCTCTGGGCAGACAGTGCCGATGTCAACGGCGATGGACTGCTCGATTTGATCGTCAGTTCCACCACGTCAACCAATAGCGTTTTGAAGGTGTTCATTCAAAACCCCAACAAAACCTTGGCTGATGCGGATTTCTTCACGCCCCGCGCCGTCGATGTGAGCAACCAAGATTTCTACTACGGTCGTGTACGTGACTACGACTTAGATGGCGACATGGATATTGTGATCGCCTCTCAATCAACTGGCGATCTGCTGGTCTACTTCAACGACGGTAACGGCGAATTTGTCGAGGTCAAGATCAACAGCATTACCGGGCTCTCCGACGTCGATTTCGCCGATCTAAACGGCGACGGCGCTGCAGACATTGTTTACACTGCAGGCACTGGCCATGGCTACTTCCCCAATCAAGACCAAGTGCTTCGCTATGTGCGATCAGGTAGCGACGTTGACGTCAGCACAGTGCTGGCACAGAGTGATTACAGCATCGCCAATCCAAGTTACACACTGAGCGGTGGCAGTGATATCGGTGCCTTCACGATTGATGAAGCCAGTGGCGCACTGCAGTTTACCGCCGCTGCGAACACGCTTAGCGATAGCAACAGCGACAGCGTCTTCGAAGTCGAAGTGACTGCAAGCGCAGACAGCGCATTTAGTAGCAGCATTATTGTGCGCGTCGAAATTGCACTCGATACAGACGGCGACGGTATCCCTGATGAGCGCGATACCGATGATGATAACGACGGCGTCAGTGACACCCAAGAATCCATCGACGGCACCGATCCACTCAATGGTTTGTCGTTCAAAGACACTGACAATGACTTCGTTCCAGACGCCGTTGAAGCCAAACAAGGCACATCGTCTATTGATCCAACAGATTACCTCGATGCCGACAGCAATGGTATTGCCGATGCAGTCGAACCGAATGTCTGTATTTTTGATGACTTCACTGGCAACTCGCTCGATAGCTCGTGGAATGTCATTAGCGGCTCGACCTACAACCCCAATATCGTCTCGGTAGATGGCAAGCGTCGACTCAGATTGACCTCAGATGGCAATAACCTGGTCAGTGGTATTAATAAGAGCTTCCCGGTCCCATCAGACCGTCCATTTATCGTCGATTTCGAAGCTGCGGCCCATTCCACCTCCACATCGAATGCCGATGGCATGGCGGTGGTATTGTCGGATTATGCAGTGAGTTCAACGCTCGGCGCATCTGGCGGCGCACTGGCTTACCTCAATGGCTTTGCCGGTGGCTGGATGGCTTTGGGGCTGTCGGAATATCCCACCGATTTCTCCGGTGCTGTCTCAAATTCCGTGGCCATTCGCGGCTCATTGAACGACGGCATCAACGCCGACTTAATCGCTGCCACCAATTCCCTAACACCCACGATCAATGCCAACCGTGCAGGACATCGTTATCAAATGACATTTGATGGCTCCGATGGCGCACATGCATATGTCAATGTGCGAAGAGATGTTGGCAACGGTCTAAGTAGCGTCATTAGCAGCGTAGATCTCTTGGCAAATGCCAACCAAGCAATTCTGCCCGATCAGTTTTTGCTGAGCTTCACCGGCTCGACCGGCGGCAGCGTCAATAACCACGAAATTGGAAAATTACGGGTGTTGTCGCCGGGGTGTGCCGATCGATTTAACACAGTCTCACTTCAAACGGCGACCACAGCCTACTTGGGCCGTGATCGCGTTGATGTGAATGTCACCCTTTCTAAGTCCCCTGCACCTGGTGAATCCTTAACAGTGGAATACACCACTGAGAATGGCACCGCGCTTAGCAGCGCAGACTACACTGCCACGACTGGCAACTTGACCTTCTCAGCGGGCGAAACCAGCAAGACGCTCAGCATCCCGTTGAACGATCTCAATGGCGACGACGGCAAAACCTTCTTCGTTCAGATCAACAACCCTTCAAGTCCAGATTTCACTGCCTACCTTGGTAATGCAAATACGATTATTACCGTCGATGCCTTGGACACTGATGGAAACGGTATCGCAGACAGCTTAGAGATCGATAGCGACAATGACGGTTTGAGCGACCAGGACGAAACGACGTTGGGCACGGATCCAAACTCCTCAGACAGCGATGGTGATGGTATTGCCGATGGAGAAGAAGTTGCTGCAGGCACAAATCCGCTCAACGCCGCACCACGATTTAATCAACCAGCACCCCTGACGGTGTATATGGACCAAGGCGGTAACCCGGTTGGTTGGACTGCACCGATCGTTTCTGCCACAGACCAAGACAATGACCCGCTGAGCTGGTCGCTGGATGCACGGCCGATTTATGGCACCGCAAGTGTTAGTGGTGACGGTGCCACGCCAACCGCGTTTGACTACCAAGTCGACAGCAGTTTCTCGGGTGAAGATTTCTTCTCGGTTCGCGTATCAGACGGCAAAGAAAGCGCCAGCATGGTGGTGAAGGTGATCGTTGTGGCCGCACAGCGTCCTACCGATAACTTCCAGACCAATCAATATGGTGTCTTTATTCCCTACACCGTGGGCGGAAAGCCGGTCTATGACCACGAAAGCTCATCAGACCCCACCAACGGCGGCGCAGCGGTTCAGCCTTCGCAGATTGACATTGCCTCCTGTTCTGCCGATGGTGCGTCGCCTGGCGATCAGCCTTCGGTCTGGATTGCCTATGACGATGAAGATGGCGACGAGTCAACATTGGACGACGCCTATCTGATGCTACGCATGCGTCTTGACGATAATCCATCAGAGAGCAGCCGTAATGCACCTGGCCTAACCAGCTCGCATTGGGACTTTTTGATTGATATTCAAAACGACGGCACCACCGACTATATCGTTGATGTCGACGGTAGCTATGCCTCGAATAAATTGGACCGTGTTTTCCTCTATCACGATGCCAACCACAACCTATTGATGGAAGAATCCGAATTCATCGCTGAGTACTTTGCCACCGGCATGAACGCCGATGATATCGAACAAGCCCAATCAATTGTTACAGTCAGTGAGGACACGACGGTGAGCTGCGGCGGGGATTCAGATTACTTCCTTGACGTTCGCCTTCCGGTGACCGACTTGACTGGTGGTCCGGCCTTCGATCCTGCCGACCCAATCGGCATGTTCTACTCGACCTCTGCGTCCAATACCGATCCACTGCAGAAGGACTGGATGGGCTCGCGAGGCGGACAGTCTGACGGTTTCACCGGTCAAGGTGGCGGTCAGATCGCGGCGGCGCCAGGCGCTGTCAGCGGCAGTGTCTTTACTGACAACGATGGTGATTTACTGCTTGATGTCGGTGAGGATACCCCCTTGAATCCACAGATGGTCGAGGTTTTGGACACCGAGGGTTCTGTAATCCAAAGCATCAACGTCGCGGCAGAGTCCTACCTAATAGAAGGGCTCGCGCCGGGCAACTATCGCATCCGCAATACCAATACAGACACGATTCAGAAGACCTTGAGTTTCAGCGTCGTCAGTGGCGTCACCACGCAGATGAATATCCCGGTGAAGCCCGCCAATGTCGTCACCCTCTGGGCGTTTATTGATGCCGATGGCGATGGCGTCAAAGACGATAACGAGTCCGGATTGGCTGCGGTCAACATTCTGCAAAACGGAACCCTTGCAGGACTGACCACCAATGCTACCGGTGCTGCAGAGCAAACACTCAGCGCGGATGGTCGGTTTATTTACGCAGTGGATACGATGCCCACGGGCTACGTTGCCACCACGCCGACTCGGTTTGCGATCAATCACACCAACGGTGCCGTGCACAGCGTTTACTTCGGCTTCGTGCAAAGTGGAAAAATCACCGGACTTGTATTTGAAGATCTTGATGGCAACACGCAACATGGCCAAAACGAGCAGCCGTTGAGCGGCGTTACTGTCGAAATCCTAGATGAGCAAGGCAGTACCCAGTTCAGCACGCAAACCGGCGCAAATGGCTTGTATACCTTTAGCGGCCTGGCCCCGAACACAAAGTACTATGTACGGGAGACCAACCCCGCTGGCTACACCAGCACCAGCTCGGATGAAGTCCCTGCGTCATTTGCAGTAGGAAGCACTGCGATAGTTAATTTTGGCGATGTCCCCAAGGGTCAATTGAGCGGCTATGCGTTTAGTGATGACAACGGTAATCTCAGCAAAGATGACGCTGAGCAAGGCTTGGCCAATGTCGCCATCACGGTTTACAACGCGTCAACCACCGATGATGTTGTGATCGACACCGTCACCTATCCGCCAGGTGCAATTGTTGGCTTTGTCAACACAGATCAAAATGGCCGCTATGCGCTCAACTTGCCAACCGGTCGCTATCGGGTGGTGAGCTCCGAGGTCGATCAATACTTCAACACGACAGCACTCGAGCAAGTGCTCAACCTGCCAAGCAGTCAAACCACTGCAAGCTTTGCCTACATGAAGCGCGGCATTGTGTCGGGATCAGTATTTAGTGACCTCAATGGCAACGGTGTGCTCGATGCAGGTGAGCCTGGTCTGAGCGGGATTGAACTTAGCGTGTCTACCCAAACCCGCCAGAGTGACAGCGAAGGTGGTTTCTATTTCGAGCAAATCGAAGATGGCTCGCACACCGTCAGTATTGTGGTGCCCACTGGGTTTGTCGCAACCACCGCAACCAGCCGTGCCATTACCATCAATAACTTCGGTGCCAACCGTGGCTTATTGTTTGGTCTTGCGGTCGCCGGTGATATCACTGGCCAAGTGTTTGACGACATCAACGGCAACGGTGTGCTCGATCCTGGTGAGTCTGGCTTGGGCGGCGTCACCATTACCATCGATGATGGCAATACCACGCAAACGGTGACGTCATCTGTCGACGGTAGCTATCAATTTGCCAACCAACTGGCCAATGCGAGCTACACGCTCACCGAAACCGACCCGCTGAACTACAACAGCACCACAGCGAACTCAATCGTCGTGACGCTGGATAGCGATGGCAAACCAAACGTCAACGCCCTGTTTGGCGATCGTTTCGAAGGCGTGGTATCGGGCCGTGTATTTGATGATGCCAATGGCAACGGGGTGCAAGATGTTGGCGAGCAAGGCGTTTCAGGCCATGTGGTCACATTGAGCGGTTACACCGATGCGATGACCGATGCCAACGGCGATTATCAGTTCCTGCGAGTCGCCGGATCGAGCCTGAGCCTGAGCACCACGGTGCCAACGGGCTCCTTCCTAACCACTGGCAGCAGCAGCTTCAGCATTGATATCACCACCTTCAGTGGTAGCCGGAACTTCGGCCTGCAAGCCGCCGGTACGCTGAGCGCGTTCGTCTTTAACGATGCCAATGCTGACGGACTGTTTAACGGCCTAGAAGAACCCCTCGCCAATGTACTGGTGAGTCTCGACACGGGCCAATCGGCAGTGTCAGACGCCGATGGCGTGGTTGAGTTTGGCTATCTCAAGCCAGGCCCCTACACCGTGACGTCAGCCGCTGTTGGCAATGCCACCGACTCGACGCCGAACCCAACGGCCACCTATCTGTTCGCTGGACAGTCTTTCAAGGCAAGCTTTGGCAAGTCGCTCAATGTGGCACCTTGGATTCTGCCAAAGACCGCTGAGGTGCAAGAGCATAGCCCCATCAGTACCAGCATCACCCTCTGTGATGCGGGGGATGACAATGTCGGTGATAATTTGAGCTTCGCGATCACTGCAGGTAACGGCGATGGCAAGTTTGCCCTCGACCCGAACACCTGCGAACTGACCGTCGCCGATGACATCGAGTACGACGATTTCAGCAGCTTCACGCTTGAAATCACGGTGACCGATGCCTCGGGTGTCAGTTCAACCGCATTGATAACCATCAATGTCAGCGAGCTCAATGAGCCGCCGGTGGCTGCGGATCAATCTGTGATCACACCAGAGGACACCGCAATTGCGTTAAATCTGCTTGGCAACGATCCGAACGGTGATGCCCTGACCTATCGCCTGTTGGTTGGCCCGAGCAATGGCACACTCACTGGCGATCTACCCAACCCGAGCTACCAGCCAAATACAGACTACGTTGGCGCGGATCAAGTGGTCTATGTTATCAACGATGGTGAGCTGGATAGTGATCCGATCAAGGTCGACATTACAGTGACGCCGGTCAATGATCGCCCCGTGGCTGATGAGAAAACAATCGACACCAATCCAGATGAGTCCGCGCCTGTCACGCTCAGCGGCAGCGATTTGGACGGCGACGATTTGAGTTTCACCATTGTCGGTCTGCCGAGCGCGGGTGAATTGGTCAAGGATGGAGATCGCTATCGCTACATTCCGCCATTTGGCTTTAGCGGTGCTGTTACCATTCGCTACATCGCGAATGACGGTGCGCTCGACTCTGAGCCTGCGGTGATCACCATCAATGTTGCGCCGGTCGATAAAGCCGTTATCGTTAGAAACGACCAAACCGCCACTGGGTTCAATTTACCCACTGAAGTGGATGTGCTGGGCAATGACAAAGGTGATGACTTGTTGGTAGTCGGTGTGACTCAACCGGCCAACGGTACGGTAGAGTTGATTGATGGCATGGTGATCTTCACCCCAGAGAAAGACTTCATTGGCACAGTCACGTTCACTTATACCGCGCGTGATGCAGACGGTAATACCTACGCCGCAAAGGTCGAACTGACCGTGATGGGGCCGCCCTCAATCAGCGCGCCTGATGATGTTGCCGTCAATGCCACTGCACTATTCACCAAAGTCGATACCGGTGAAGCGGTCGCCTATGACTACCAAGGCAAACCATTGCCGGTGTCGAAGGTTGATAGCCGTCAGTTCTACTGGCCAGGCAACAACACCGTCCAGTGGCAGACAACCGATGCCTATGGCGTCACCGCGATGGCCACCCAAATGGTGCGCGTACGGCCACTGCTCTCATTTGCGAAGGATCAAACCGTCGCAGAAGGAGCGCAGGTGATTGTTGAATTGGTGCTCAACGGGCCCTCGGTCGAGTACCCGCTAGAAGTACCGTTTAGCCTAAGTGGCACTGCGGTTTATCCAGAGGATCACAACTTGATTGAAGGCACTGCGGTATTCGAATCCGGCACCGTCACTCATATTGTGATCGACACCGTGGGTGACAGTATTCCAGAAAACCCTGAAACACTGACCCTAAGCATCGTGGATCAGCCGCATCTGAATCCGGGTGTTAAAGACACACATACGGTGACCATTGCAGAATCCAACATTGCGCCAAGCGTCGCCCTCGATGTGATGCAGCTGGGACAGCAGCGCTTGACGGTTGATTCTCAGAGCGGATTGGTCTCGGTGATATCAAGTGTTGAGGATCCGAACCGTGGCCAGACTCACCAATACGACTGGCGAAATAGCGACAATCAACTGGTCAATCTCTCTGAGAATCCAACGCGCTTTGAATTCGATCCCAGCGCACTAGAGGTTGGTGTATATGAAGTCGAAGTCAATGTGACTGACAACGGCTTGCCGCCTAAGTCCAATGCGAGTCGCGTCTATATCAAGATCGTCAATGCCCTGCCCGAGCTCTCTGCAGAACTCGACACCGATATGGATGGCATTCCAGACAACGAAGAAGGCTTTGCCGATAACGATCGCGATGGCATTCCAGATTTCCTCGACTCGATCAACGAGTGCAATGTCCTACCGGAGCAGGTCAAAACCTACGACGGTTATTTGGTCGAGGGGGATCCTGGCGTGTGTATGCGAGTCGGAAACTTTGCCATTGAGGGCGTCACCGGCGGTGCGCAAATCACCGATGAGGACATCGATGCCAAAACCGACGATATTTTGATTCACGACCCCCAAGCGGAGAACGTCGGCGGTATCTTCGATTTCATCGCCAAAGAGCTCAAAGACGAAGGTCAATCGGTCAATGTGGTCATGCCACAGCGTGCGGCGATTCCTGAAAATCCGGTTTACCGCAAGTTCTACAACGGACAATGGACAACATTTGTGGAAGACGAGTTCAACTACACCAGCTCAACCGCCGGTGAACCAGGCTACTGCCCACCACCGGGCACCGAGGATTGGACACGTGGTTTGACGCCTGGCCATTGGTGCGTGCAGCTCACCATTCAAGATGGCGGTCCGAACGATGACGACAACCTCGTCAACCGCACGGTAGTCGACCCAGGCGGTGTGGGAGTGATGTTGCTCGATACCGCCGCTGCCACCGGCAATGGTGACAACGGCGACGTCGTGCATCTTGAAACGAGCGGCGGTGGCGCGATCAGCGGCCTGCTCAGCGTGCTCTTCGGTGTACTGGCCTTTGCTCGACGTGCGGCAGTGGTTGTGGGCATGCTCTTAGGTTTAGGCACCGCAGCACTGGCGGCACCCACGGCAATCACCCCCGCCGCCTGTCGAAATGCCGAACCCGAAGGTCGTCAGCAGCTCATTGATGAAGGCGTCGAGACCATTATCCAGCTAAAAGCAGAACACCAGCGTCTGCTCGATGGCGACGCCATCATCTGGGAGCTGCATTCCTGCGAGGGCAATGCGCAATTGCGCCCAGATCAGCGCATCGTCTACCGGACACGCGCTGGTCAGGCAGTCAATGACGTCGTGGATTACCGCTTGATTTCACCCACCTATGGCGTGTTGTCTGGCTCAGTACATTTGCGTGTAACAAAGGCTGCGCCCGCCATGCAGATTGCAGCGGCAGATGATCAATATGTCTGGCAAGAGGAGGACAGCATCCTGCTCAATGTTCTGGCCAACGACAGCACTGCAGAGACCACTCGCCTAATGGTCAATGACTCGCTGGCTCGGGTCGAAGGCCGACAGCTCTATATTGATCGCCCAAGCGAATTGCCTTATCAGTTTGACTACCAGCTGATTTCAACTGATGGCCAGCAAGTGCAGGCCACCGTCACGCTCAAAGCGGCACAGTCACGTTGGTATGTCGCCGGAATGATGGGCAATTACACGCAATCGACCACCAAAACCAAGATCGTCGACGCGTTCGCTGCGGCTGGTTATGACGTCGAGGTGACTTCGCTCAGTGATGCAAGTGTGGGCGGAGAAATCGCCATTGGTTACCAACTCACGCCTCATCTGGCTGTACAGTTAAGCCATGTCGATCTGGGTAAAGTCAGCGTGGGTGTCGATGTCGATGCCCAAGCCTCAGAAGCGCTTTACAACAGCGCAGCGCCCATACACCCGCTGTCTGCCAAGGGCACGGCATTACAGGCAAGAATCAGCGTTCCACTGACCGAGCGCCTCGAGTTGAATGCATCGCTTGGGATGTGGCGGTGGACGGGCAACTTCACAACCACTCACACCGGCGAGGTTGCCTATGATCGCGCGGATGGCAGTAATGACATCGGGTCGGTTGGAATCGGCTACCGTGCGACGAACGGTTTGAATATTACCGCCGATTATCATCGAGCGACATTTGCAGACAATGCCCAAGATGGCTTGAGAATTGGGTTACTTAAGCGGTTTTGATGGCATGGTCAGGGGCTGAGTGCCAGCCCCTGATTAATCAATTAACGTGGTGCAATGGCCAACGGGCCGATTTCGCGAATGCGACATCCGCCTTTTAAGTCTTTTACTTCGGCAGTCTCAGCAACAATCTTGTTGAGTTCGGAGTTAATCTCACCAGCGAACATACGTGACTCGTTCAAGTCTTTACCACCAACGACGATAAAAATCCCACCTTTGAGTTCAGTCATGTAGTGAGCCCGGGCGATTTTCCCCTCTTGAGCGAAGGCATCAAGCTTCGCTACAAATTTTGGAAATATTACACGGAAATCTTCGTCAGGCACATCGGCGTCACCAGAACCGCACATCATCAACACAGAGCCTACATCAAATTTCACATTGTCTTCTGCTTGTGCCGTGGCGCCAATCAAAGGCAGCGCCAACGCTGCCAAAGTCGCTTTTAATTTCATTGTCATTTTTCCGTCTTGTTGAACAATCGCGTCAAGATATCAACATCGAAACTATAGAGCAATCGGGAAAAGTTTTTCTTATGAGATTGAAACAATTTGTTACACGAAAAAGCGCTGCCCATTAGACATAGGATTATTTTTTTACTAATAATTTCATTGGGTTGAAAACCTTAGCGTGAAGCTTAAAAGCAGCATTTTAAATTCATCTAATTAAGCGCAAATGACGCCAAACACTGCTGTCAGACGCCTTAATGACCTATCTGTGTGTAAAAGTTGATCAAGATAAAAGCCGCATAGGCCAATAAAAGAATCCCCGAAAACACCCTCAACACTGTCGAGCGTCCAAGTGCAATGAGTTGCTGCCCAAGTAAGGTGGCAAACATAATCGATGGCAGCGTCGACAACCCGAATGCTGCCATGACCAGCACACCCTCAACCGGACTTGCGGTGGCCCCCGCAAATGCCAGCGCACTAAAACTCAGCCCGCAAGGCATCAGTCCCCAACCCAACGCCCCAAACCAAGCGCGACCAGTGGCAAAATTCTGCGCTGGGCCAACCAATCGAAACATCAGCCGTTCAAACCAAGCAATCGGCCGATTAAGGCCAAATAGTTGTAAAGCCACCAGAAGCATCAAGAGCGCGGTCATCCACGCTGCAATTTGAGCAGCGCCTGCCCACTGAATCGTGCTCACCCCGTAACCGATCGTTCCGGCAATCAAGCCCATTAGGCAATAGCCAGCAATGCGACCGAGGTTTTGTCTTATGAGTCGAGAAATAAGCGATGGCCTAGCATTGGCATTGGCATTCAATGCGATTGACAAGCCGCCGCACATTCCGAGGCAATGTGGTGCCCCTGAAATTCCCATCAACACCACTGAAATTAAGAGCGGTAATAGCTCCGTCACGGCAGTTGAAACTGACTCGTAGGCACGGTGATGCGGCGATTAATACGCCAGCTCTGGTCAGGTTGATCAATATCGCCTTGCAGCATCACATTCCATGGGCCTTCCGCCAGAGTGGGTAAGTGGCCGATATATTGCTCGTCACCGACACGGCTTAGCGCGATTTCTGTGTCCCGTGACGCCAAAGTGGGATGGTTGAAGGTCAAAATCAACTGCTCCCCTACCCAGTCACCTTTAAGCGAGAGCAGTAAGGTTTGCGATTGAAATTGAACCACCGCTTTGATCCCGAGTGATTCAGCTCGACTGAGTTTTGCCTTGTCAGTATTAATCGCTAGACCTGCTTTGTAGTAATCATCAGTCACCAATGACTGCTCATCACGCGCCGCAATCACCAGCGTGGCGATCGCAGCCACCACCACCACGGCAGGCAACATAATCACCAGCCACAAATACCCTTCTTTGTACCAAGGACGTTGCTCAATGTTCATCGAATAAGCTCTCCGATAAATCGTGTCTCTTCGCTCAGTAAAGGCTCACCATCTGTCGATAGTTCTAGGTGCACCTCACTAATTTTTGACTTGAGATTCACCGGATCGACACGCAAGGTAATGGCGCGTTCCTGCACTTCGCCCGCGGGCAGCTCGATGGTTTGCTCACCGATGATCTCAAGGCCATTAATACCGCTGGCCGATAAGTTAACCGTGCGTGGCGCATTGGCTTTGTTGACCAACCGCAGTAAATAGGCGTTTTCAATCAAACCATAGCTGGTCGTACGATACAGCGAGGTACGATCTCGAATAATATCCAGCTCTATATCTGAGCGCGTCAATATCAGCGTCAGCGTGCCGATGGCCAACGCGAACCAAACGGTTACATAGATGACGATACGTGGGCGAATGACCTTGCTGGCCTTCCCTTCTAGCGCATTTTCGGTGGTGTATTTGACCAAGCCTTTTGGATAACCTACTTTTTCCATCACGCTGTCGCACACATCCACGCAAGCTGCACAGCCGATACACTCGATCTGCAAGCCATCTCGGATATCAATCCCTGTGGGACACACTTGTACGCACATGGTGCAGTCCACACATGACCCGAGGTTTGCCTTCTCTAAATCTGTGTCTTTGCCCCGACGTCCGCGCGGCTCACCGCGATTGGCGTCGTAAGCGATGACCATTGAGTCTTTGTCGAGCATGGCCGATTGAAAACGCGCATAAGGGCACATGTAAATACACACTTGCTCGCGCATCCACCCCGCATTGCCATAAGTGGCAAAGCTGTAAAAAAACAGCCAGAACATTTCCCAGCCGCCAATGTCCCACGCCAGTAAATCAGCGCCAAATTGGCGAATGGGCGAGAAAAACCCGACAAAGGTAAACCCCGTCCACAGCGCAAATACAATCCATAGCGTGTGTTTGAGGCCTTTTTTAAAGACCTTCTCACCATTCCAAGGCATGGCATCGAGACGAATCTGCTTGGCTCGATCGCCCTCCACCCAGCGTTCAATCCAGATAAAGGTCTCTGTCCAAACGGTTTGTGGACAGACGTAACCGCACCACAACCGCCCCGCCAGCGCCGTAAACAAAAACAGCGTCAGCGCCGCCATAATCAGCAGCAAGGTCAGCAAGATAAAATCCTGTGGCCAGAACACCATGCCAAGAATGGTGAACTTGCGATTAGGCAGGTCAAACAACACCGCTTGACGACCATCGATGTTGAGCCAGGGAATCAGGTAATACAGCCCCAATAATGCCCACACCGCAATGGCACGCAGGCGTTGGAAAATCCCCGCGGTCTCGCGTGGGTAGATTTTTTCACGGGCCTTGTATAGCGAGACGGTCTCAGTCATTACGTGTCCAGAGTCGGCTCAATAAGAGCGTGGTGAAAATCGAAGACAATGCGGTCAGCGACCAAAAGCCAAAAAATCCGATTGAATACCATGCCGTGCTGGACATCTCGAACACATTCAACATTGCATTGAGATCCTCGGGTGCCAAAAACGTAAACACCAACGAGTTGGCGATCCCAGCGGCGAAAAAGGAGGGCCAAAGAATGCCCCCCAAAATCGCGATCTTGCGACCGGTGTTACTCACGGCTCAACCCATAGGCGTAGGCGGTTAACAAGTGAATTTTTTCTTCTGAGAGCGTTTCAGAAAAATTAGGCATCACACCGTTACGGCCATTGAGTAGCGTTTTAACAATCGCGCCACGTGAACCACCATAAAGCCAGATATCATCTGTAAGATTGGGTGCGCCGAGGGCTTGATTACCTTTGGCGTCTGCGCCATGACATCCCATACACACGCCAAACTGCGCTTTGCCCGCTTCGGCTTTGACTTCGTCCTGCGCACGGCCACCGAGTGACATCACATACTCAGCGATATTGTCGATTGCCTCCTCACCGAGACCTGCAAATGATGGCATGACCGCCTGTCGACCATTGGTCAGCGTGGCCTTAATCGCGACCGCATCACCGCCGTACAGCCAATCATCATCGGTTAGATTGGGGAAACCACTTGAGCCGCGCGCATCAGAACCATGGCAAGTCGCACAGTTATTCAAAAACATACGACGGGCGATTTCCATGGCTTTGGGATCTTTGTGGAGCGCCTCTACTTCGACATCGGCATACACTTCGAAAATCGGTGCATACTTTGAATTGGCCGCAACCACCGATTCATAGTGTGCAGAGTTCTGTGACCAGCCGAGTAAATTGCCCCACTTACCAAAGCTTGGGAAAAGCAGCATGTAAAGCAGCGCAAAACCGATACTGATATACAGCAGCATCAGCCACCAGCGCGGCAATGGGTTATTAAACTCTTGAAGCCCATCCCAGCTGTGATCCATCACTTCGTCGGTATCGACGTCGTTACGCATCTTTGAGGTATAGCGAATCAACCACAGTACGAAGGCAATGTTGCCCAGCGCAGTGACCGCAATCCAACCACTCCAAAAATCGCTCATGAGTTTTTCTCCTCTTCTGCAACAGAGGCTTTGTGTAAGTCCGCCTCTGCGGGATCGAATAACTGCTCAGCCGCTTTTTGAAAATCAGATTTGCGGCTTGGGCCGTAGGCCCAAATCACTACGCCAATAAACGCCAGCATGGCCACCAAGGTGGTGTAGAACTGAGTACCCATTAGTAACGCTCCTTAATCACAGTGCCCAAGTTCTGCAGATAAGCCACCAGTGCATCAAGCTCGGTCTTGCCTTCAAGGGCTGCCTCTGCCCCATCCAGATCCTCTTGGGTGTATGGCACGCCCAGTGTCTGCAGGGTTTTCATCTTGGCGACGATGGTTGAGTTGTCGAGCGGTGTTTCCGCAAGCCAAGGGTATGCTGGCATATTCGACTCAGGCACCACATCGCGAGGATTGGTGAGATGGATAATGTGCCAATCATCTGAGTACTTGCCACCGACACGCGCCAAGTCAGGCCCAGTGCGCTTAGATCCCCACAAAAATGGGCGGTCATATACCGATTCGCCAGCCACCGAGTAGTGACCGTAGCGTTCAGTCTCTGCGCGCATCGGACGAATCATCTGTGAGTGACAACCCACGCACCCTTCACGGCTGTAGATGTCGCGGCCGCTGAGCTGTAACGCGGTGTAAGGCTTAAGCCCTTCGACCGGCGTGGTGGTTTCTTTCATAAAGAACAAAGGCACGATTTCATTGAGACCGCCAATCGAGATGACGATAAAAATCAAAATCGCCATCAAACCGGTATTGGTCTCGACTTTTTCATGAGAATTGCGTTTGGTATCGATCGCCATTACACGGCCTCCTGTGCTGTAAGCTCAACCTGTTCTGGCGAAGCGCCTTTAATGGTCTTGAATACGTTGTATGCCATGACCAACATGCCCAATAAGAACAACGCGCCGCCCAAGAAACGAATCAAGTAGAACGGATAAGTCATTTCAAGTGACTCGACGAAGCTATATGTCAACGTGCCATCGTTGTTGGTCGCACGCCACATCAAGCCCTGCATCACCCCGGCAATCCACATTGACGCGATATAGAGCACGATACCGATGGTTGCCATCCAGAAATGCAGACTGATCAAGCTCTGGCTGTACATGCCTTCACGGCCAAACAACTTAGGAATCAAATGGTAGTGCGCGCCAATCGAGATCATGGCAACCCAACCCAGCGCACCTGAATGCACGTGGCCGATGGTCCAGTCTGTGTAGTGTGACAGTGAGTTGACCGTTTTAATCGACATCATTGGGCCTTCAAATGTCGACATGCCGTAGAACGACAATGACACGATCAGGAAGCGTAAGATTGGGTCGGTGCGCAGCTTATGCCATGCGCCCGACAAGGTCATGATGCCGTTGATCATGCCGCCCCAAGAGGGTGCCAACAAAATCATCGAAAACGCCATACCCATGGTTTGAGTCCACTCGGGCAAGGCGGTGTAGTGCAAATGGTGTGGGCCAGCCCACATATAGACCGAAATCAACGCCCAGA
>JABXHR010000189.1 GCA_013373515.1 Gammaproteobacteria bacterium
ATCGTGCCGTTGATGCCTTCTGGCGCGACCAATAATGTGCCGACCGTTTGCGCAGCGTCGGTTAGCGCTTTTAGGGCTTCCACCAGCGCAGGGGCATCGTCGATAGGTTTAAATTGATAGAGTGCGGCGACGGTTTGCATAATCGGCATTGAATTGGCTTCGAGCCGCGTATTGTCGCATTGCTGATCTGTATTGTACAAATCGCTCAAACTGGCACCGCGATGGTGCCAGCTCGACACCAACATTAGACCTTGGGCAGTAATGTCTCTGGGAAGTTCTGGTAACACACACCACGCAGCCAGCGTCGAATCGATGAGGAACCGACAGAGCTATGGCCGAAGTTGGTACTTGCAGGCCAAGGGCCGCCGTGAATCATCGCATCGCACACCTCTACGCCTGTTGGAAAACCGTTGACCAGCAAGCGGCCCGCTTTGCGCTCTAGCGTCGGCAGCAGGGTTTGCGCGCCTTGCTGGTCAGATTCTTCAAGCAGTAAGGTGCAGGTCAGTTGTCCCTCTAGGGCTTTTAAGGCTGTCTTGACTTGTTCGGCATCGCTGTAGCGCACCACCACGGCGGCAGGTCCGAACACTTCGTGCTGCAAGGTCGGGTTGGCTAAGAAGGTGTCTACATCCACTTCGACCAGCATCGCGCCGCCGTCAGCAGAGTTGGGTAGCACGACATTTGCGCCCGAGCTTTTGAGCTGCTCAGTGCGTGCGACATAGTGCTGAGCAATCGACGGAGTGAGCATCGGGTGTAATGGGAGGTCAGTAATTTGCTTGACTGCATCGCTCAGGAACTGGTCGCCTTCGGGGCCTTGCGGTAGGAAAACCAAACCCGGGTTGGTACAAAACTGACCAACACCCATGGTCAGTGATTTGGCCCATTCGCTAGCCCATGTGAGCGTAGACTCGGCAATTGCGCCTGGCATCACAATGACTGGGTTGACCGAACCGAGTTCGCCATAGAACGGAATCGGGGTGTCGCGGGCATTGCATCGCTTAAACAGGCTAATTCCTGCTGCCGCAGAGCCAGTAAAGCCAACCGCCGCAGTATTGGGGTGGTCAACTAGCGCTTGGCCCGTCTGTACACCGCCCCCTTGAATCATTGAAAAAATGCCGGGGTGCATGTTGTGTTGGCGCAATGCATCTGTAATCGCGGTTGCGGCGATACGACCTGTCTCTGGATGGGCTTCATGACCTTTAACGACGACCGGGCAGCCCGCGGCTAACGCCGAGGCGGTGTCGCCGCCGGCCACTGAGAAGGCCAATGGAAAATTGGACGCACCAAACACCACCACTGGGCCAACGGGTCTTTGAACCATTTGCAGGCGTGGCCGAGGCAATGGCTGACGATCTGGTAGGGCTTCGTCGGTGGTCCAGGCAAAACAGTCGCTGCTTTGGATATGGTCGGCAAAATAACGCAGCTGATTGGTGGTGCGCATAAGCTCCGATTCGATTCTGGCTGGCGGCAGATTGGTTTCAACCGGCGTAATGTCGAGTAGAGCGGCTTTTGATGCGATTAGGTGGTCAGCGATGCTATTGAGCAGTGCCGCGCGCGCTGCAATTGTGCTCTGGGAGAAGCTTTCGAAGGCTGCTTCGGCTTGCGCTAGGGCTAACTCAATGTCGGTGGTCGGGCGATTTGAGGGGGCTTGCGAAGTCCCTGCGATGATATGGTTTGTCACTTAACGCTCTCAATAAGTTGTATGATAACATTACTAGATTAGCATGCAGCCCTGACGAACGGTAGGCGAAAATCCATGAAGAGTATCCAGCGTTTTAAAGCATCCTTAACGTCTGCACCATCGTGCAAGCTCGGAGAATCACCGCTCTGGTACGACGATGAGCTGTGGTATGTGGACATAGAACTCGGTATTTTGCATCGCTTTAATCCGGTTAGCGAAACGAGCGCTGCGGTGTCGTTTGACTCGCCTTTGGCCTGCTGTGCCAAGCATGAGCGGGGCTTTGTGGTGTGTGGGAAGAGCGGCTTTTTAACGGTTAATATTGACGGAAGTGCTCACGGCGCAGAAAGCCAACAAGTCCCCGAGCACGGGTGCAGAATGAACGATGGTGCTGTCGATCCGCTGGGACGGTTTTGGGCGGGCTCAATGGACGGCAGCGCCAAAGGCCGCGCCAAGCTTTTTCGACACGGTACCCAGCAATCCTTTGCCACCGGCCTAAATACGGCCAATGGTTTGGCGTTTAGCCCTGACGGCAAGCATATGTACCTATCTGACAGTCATCCCAGTACCCAAATGGTCTGGCGCTTTGAGTATGATTTGTTCTCTGCCATCCCCAGTCGGCCCGTTGTTTTTGCGGATTTTCGTAAGCTAGATGGGCGGCCAGATGGCGCGACCGTCGATGCGGAAGGTCACTATTGGATTGCCGCGATTGATGCGGGCTGTGTGTATCGATTTTCGCCCGAAGGGCGGTTAGATATGTGCGTTGAAGTGCCTGTTGCCAAGCCGACAAAACCAGTATTTGGCGGTAAGAACCTGAGTACGATGTATATTACAAGTTTACAAGTCGATGGCGAAGGCGGTGGCGTCTATGCCGTGGATTTGCCAGTTCAGGGGCTGCTGACACCGATGATAGCAGCGGGAGAATCCCAGTCGATATAGAGACGACGAACACCCTCTAAATGGTAGCGCATGGCCCTCTCTGCACCCTCAGAATCGCCACTGAGTATGGCTTCGGCAATGACCAGATGTTCGGCTGCAATTTTTTCGTTTTGCGCCTGTCTCGCGCCTTGGTCTTTGAAAAGGCTCACTAACCCTTGACGATGCGGTAAAACGCGCTGTGACATCTCTGCCAGTAGGGTTTCGAATTGCGAGTTGCCCGTTGCACGTGCGATGGTGAGATGAAAATGAACATCGGCTTCTACCGAGCGATCCCAGTCACCGATGCGCTGCTCAAAAATTTTCGTGGCCGTGCTGAGTTCGACCATTTGACTCGCCGTGCCGCGTTTGGCCGCCAATCTTGCGCCTTCCACTTCCAGCGCTAAGCGCAGCTCCAAAATCTCTAATAACTCGGCCAAATTGGGCGGGGCGAGCGGTGTATTGGATTCCTGGTCAAGTTGTCTGTCAACAAACACACCACTACCGCGTTTAGAGCGAAGAATGCCGCGTGCCTTTAATCGAGCAATGGCCTCGCGAACAACGGTGCGACTCACACCAAGGCGTTTGCAGAGTTCACTCTCGGTTGGAAAACGATCTCCCGGCAGCAGCGTTTCCACTTCTATAAAGGACTTCAGCTGTTCCACCACGTCGTCGGTGAGTGTTTTGGTTCTTATGATCGTATCCAACTTGGCTATCCCTAAATGAATTGGCATTTTTTGAATGCCGTCTTTGTTTTGAGCCAGTCTATCAATTTTTTGTTGCACGGCGAACTAATTTTCGATAAGTTGTATGACAACATGACTAAAGGCGGTGATATGAAACTCTTGATCACTGGGGCAGGCGGGTCGGTAGCGACCTTGGTTCGGCCTCTACTTCAGCGCGAAGGTTTGGAAGTTGTTTTGACGAGTATGCGCGCAGAGTTCTCTGGCTTGGCGCCGCATGAGTCGTATATCTCTTGTGATCTCTGCGATGAGGCGGCGGTCTCTAAGTTACTTGGCGATGTTGATGGGGTGATTCATCTTGCGGGCCAGGCAACCGAGGCGTCATTTGAAACGGTGTTTCACAAGAACCTGTTCGCAACCTATCACTTATACGAGGCGATTCGTCATAGCGAGAAGCGTCCTCGCGTCTTATTTGCCAGCACCAACCACACCATTGGGTATCACTCGGTTGATACGGTGCTTGATGGCAATTCTCCCACGCGTCCCGATACGCTATATGGGGTCTCTAAAGTGTGCTGTGAACAGTTGGCGCAGTTTTACTTTGATGCCTACGGCATTGAAACGGTCAGCGTACGCATTGGATCGTTGTTTGCTGAGCCACTCAATCACCGGATGTTGACCACTTGGATGAGCCCGCGAGACTTTGCCAGCTTGTGCATGGCGGTATTCGACGCGCCGGTCACTGGATGCTTCGCCATGTATGGCGGCAGCAAAGACTCAGAGAAGTGGTGGTCAAATGAACACGCGAGCGTGCTCAATTGGGCGCCGCAGGACTCAACTGAGCAGTGGCAAGATCAATTTTCACCAACTGGCGACCCAGATTCACTGGCCAACCGTTTCCAGGGCGGCGAAATGATCTACGCAGCGCATCCCACCGAGCGTCATCATGACTAATTCGCCCAAAAGAATTTCACCAAATCAGCTCAGAAGCGCACGTTGGTTTGCGCCTGACGATCTGCGCAGCTTCGGACATCGCTCGCGAATGATGCAGTTGGGCTATGGCGATGAAGATTATGTGGATCGTCCGATTATTGGGATTCTCAATACTTGGTCGGAGATGAACACTTGCCATAGCCACTTTCGAGAGCGTGCCCAAGATGTGAAACGTGGGATTGCGATGGCGGGCGGGCTAGGCCTTGAAATGCCCGCGCTGTCAGTCGATGAAAGCTATATCAAGCCAACATCCATGCTGCTGCGCAATCTGCTGGCCATGGAAACTGAGGAGCAAATTCGCAGTCATCCGTTGGACGGCGTAGTCCTGATGGGGGGCTGTGACAAAACAACCCCCGCATTGTTAATGGGCGCGATTAGCGCAGGTGTGCCTTTTATTTTTCTGCCTGCTGGCCCCATGTTGCGCGGTCATTTTCAAGGGCAAATTCTCGGCAGTGGTTCTGATGCTTGGAAATTCTGGGATGAACGCAGAGCGGGCAATATCAACGACGAACAGTGGCAGGGATTACAAGGGGGCATCGCTCGCTCAGCCGGTACCTGTATGACCATGGGAACGGCGTCGACCATGACAGCGATTGCAGAGGCATTGGGGCTGACATTGCCAGGTGCCTCGTCTATCCCTGCGCCGGATAGCGCGCACCAGCGCATGTCGGCCGATTGTGGTCGGCGCATTGTCGAGATGGTGTGGACGCAACAAACGCCAGATCAAATCATCACTGAGGCCGCGGTTGAGAATGCCACCGCAGTTGCGCTGGCCACCGGCTGTTCCACCAACGCAGCGGTGCATCTTTTGGCCATTGCCCGGCGCGCCAAAATTAATTTGACCCTAGAGGACATCGACGCGCGTGGAATGCATACGCCGTTGCTCGCCAATATCCGGCCTTCGGGCACCACCTATCTTATGGAAGACTTCTATTTGGCAGGTGGCTTGCGCGCGCTGATGAAAAATCTCAGTGGCGCCTTAAACCTCGAGTGCATGACCGTCAACGGGCGCACCGTTGGTGAGAATATCGCCGATGCACAGGTGTTCAACGATGATGTGATTCGCAGCATTGATAACCCACTCTATGAGAACGGTTCGATCGCGGTGTTGAAGGGCAATTTGTGCCCTGATGGTGCGGTGATGAAACCCGCTGCCTGCGATCCAAAATTCCACCAACACGAAGGCCCTGCCCTCGTGTTTGACAGCTACGCCGAGATGAAGGCGGCTGTGGATGATGAGTCGCTACAAGTCACGCCAGATCACGTGATGATTCTACGCAACGCAGGCCCGCAGGGCGGCCCCGGTTTTCCTGAGTGGGGCATGCTGCCCATCCCGACGGTTCTAGTGAAGCAGGGTGTGCGCGATATGTTGCGTATCTCCGACGCCCGTATGAGTGGCACTTCATATGGGGCCTGCATTCTGCACGTGGCGCCTGAGGCCTTTGTCGGCGGTAACCTCGCGTTGGTGCGCACTGGTGATTTGATCCGCGTCGATGTTGAGAAACGTCGGTTAGACGTCTTGATCAGCGAGGCAGAACTCGCCGAACGCCGAGCGCAGTGGCTACCTCCTAAACCTCGATATGAACGCGGCTACGGCTGGTTATTTCAACGCCATGTTGCCCAAGCCAACGAAGGCTGCGACTTCGATTTCCTGACTGACTCGTTTGGTGAATCCGCCGGCGAACCCGACATTTTTTAAGGATAAGCAATGAATACAACAATCAAAACGGCACTGAGGGGTGTTGCGGGAATTTTCATCACTCCCTATGGGAGCAATGGTGAGCTCGCGCCAGAGAAACTGGCGCCCATCGTGGAGCGCGCACTGGCGGCGGGTGTTCATCTGCCCGTCGTCAATGGCAATACAGCTGAGTTTTATAGCCTGACGACTGAAGAGCAGATTCGTATGGCCAATGCATTGGCAGAGCTCATCGATGGCCGCAAGCCACTGCTCGCCGGGATCGGCCGTTCAGTGGCGGATGCCAAGCGTCTGGCAGTGGCGTCTGAGCGCGCTGGCGCAAAGGGGTTGATGATTCAACAACCCTCCTACCCCTTTGTGGCGCCGCGTGGCTGGAAAAGCTATTTGGAGGAAGTGTCTTCGGCGACACCTGACTTGCCAATTGTCTTATACGTGCGCGATGACAGTATCGGCATCAATCATATTGTTGAAGCGTGCTCTTTGCCCAATGTGGTCGGCGTGAAATGGGCGACACCCAATATGAGCAACTTGCGCAGCGTGATGCTCGAATGCCCACCAGAGATCGTTTGGGTCTGTGGTCTGGCGGAGCTCTATGCGCCTAGCTGTTATGCCGTTGGGGCCCGTGGATTCACCTCTGGATTGATCAATGTCTGGCCAGAGCGCTCAATGGCAATTTTTGAGGCACTCGAGCGCAATGACTCAGCGGCAGCATTGCCCTTGATCGATTCGATTCGTGCTTTTGAGGAAGTGCGTGCCGAAGAAAATAGCGGCGTCAACGTGGCGGTCATCAAAACCGCGCTCAATCTATTGGGGCAAGACTGTGGTATTACACGACCGCCTGCGGGTTGGCCTTTGAGTGCGCCTCAGCAGAGCCGTATCGAGGATTTCTTAAAACACAACGAGCTGTCGTTCAACCACGACTGATCGGTGCAAACCGTCCGGTCGTTGTGCATTGCGTAACGGCGGCTGGGCACAATCATCAAAATATGAGGATACACGCGATGAAATTTACAAAAACCATTCTATCGGCTGCCCTGATGGGTTTGGTCACATTCACTTCGCAGATCAATGCGCAGGAATTGGTGGGTTGGAACCTTCATACCCCTGACAATCCAAATGGTCAGGCAATGGAGTTTTTCGCACAGGCAGTAGAGGGCGCGACTGAAGGTCGTCATACCGCCAAGGTTTTCCACAATGGCTTGTTGGGAGATCAAACCTCTGCCATCGAGCAAATCAACATTGGCGGCGTTGACTGGGCACTTTTCAGTAGTGGTGCACTGAGCGACACCGTTGAAGGCTTCAAAGTGACCAGCTTGCCTTACATTTTTAGCAGCAAAGAGCACATGTTTAAGGTGGTCGACGGTGAAATCGGTCAGCAGCTTTCAGACATGCTGGCCTCTGCCAACATGATTGCACTGGGCTGGTTCGATGCCGGTGCACGTTCTTTCTATACCGCTGAGAAGCCAATTCTGTCTCCAGAAGATGCCAAGGGCCAAAAGCTGCGCGTTCCCAATGCGCAAATGTTTGTTGCCATGGCAGAGGCCATCGGCGCTAACGCCACACCACTGGCTTTCGCAGAGGTTTATACCGCACTGCAAACCGGTGTTGTTGACGGTGCAGAGAACAATCCTCCCTCAGTGGTTTCAACCCGTCACCACGAGGTGGTCAAGCACTATGCACTGGATGAGCACTTGATGGTGCCAGACGTTTTGGTCATGTCACGCACAGTTTGGGATTCGCTGTCAGCCGAAGATCAGGCGCGTGTTGCCGAAGCGGGTAAGCAAGCGGCACAAATGCAGCGTGAACTCTGGATTGAAGACGAAGTGGCGGCGATGAAGGCGATCGAAGCGCAAGGCGTCACGATTCACAAAATCGAAGACAAGTCAGGTTTTATGAGCGCGATGGATTCAGTCTATGACGAGATGGTGACCTCAGACACCGTCCGTGAATTGATCACGGCGGTTCGCGCGGTGAAGTAATGGTGGCGCGGCAAGCCTTCAGCTTGCCGCCCATTTTGAATATTGATGCTGGGAGTCAGAATGCTTGTTCAAATCAATAAAAATATCTATCGAACGATTGTCGCCTTGTCGATGGTGATGATGGCTGCCTTGATTTTTTTCACTGGCTGGCAGGTATTTGGTCGGTACGTGCTAAACGATACCCCGACGTGGACGGAACAATTCGCAATCGGGCTGGTGCTATATATCGTTTGTTTTATGTCGGCGGCAGCAATTTATGACGGCTCTCATTTAAAAGTCAGTCTTGTGAGTGATCAGTTGAATGATCAGGCATCCAGAAAGCTCGAAATATTGGTGAGTTTGGTCATTATGGTGTTTGCCGCTTATATGTTTTATTACAGCGGGAAGTTGATGTACTTCACGCGTAACAATCCTTGGCAATTGCTTGGGATTTCACGAATGTATTTCTACTTGCCGATGGTGCTCGGTGGTGCCTTCACTACCTTGTTCTGTATTGAAAATATATTCTTTCCAAAACAAGTCGAGGTGAAGTAAATGTTGGCGCTATTGTTTATTATCTTTTTCGCCCTGCTACTGCTTAGCGTTCCGGTTGCATTTGCACTCGGTATTTCGGCACTGGCGATTTTTGTTCTGGAAGGTCTTAGCCCAACAATCGCATTTCAGCGCATTGCTAACGGCATTTCAATTTACTCTTTGATCGCGGTGCCGTTTTTTATTTTTGGTGGTGAGCTCATGTTACGCGGCGGCATTGCCGAGCGGCTGGTTTCACTTTGCCAAGCTATATTCGGCAAGCTCAAAGGCGGGCTTGGCGTGGTGAACGTCATGTCGAGCATGGTGTTTGGTGGCATATCCGGATCTGCGGTGGCTGACACCTCCGCCATTGGCACCATGATGATTCCAGCGATGAAAAAAGAGGGCTATGACACGGACTATGCGGTCAATGTCACGGTGACCTCTTCGCTCGCTGGGGTACTGATTCCGCCGAGCCACAACTTTATCCTCTTTGCCCTCGCGGCTGGGGGCATGGTGTCGGTCTCGGATTTGTTTCTCGCTGGCGTGTTTCCTGGCATTTTGATGTGCTGCATTTTGGCGGTGGTCACCTATGCCATTGCGGTTCGCCGAAATTATCCCAGTGCTGAGTTTCCCGGCATGCGTGTCGTGGTGGCTTTGGCGATGTCGGCCATCCCCGGGGTGTTGACTGGTGTCATTATCGTCGGTGGGGTTTTGTCGGGCGTCGTGACGGTCACCGAATCGGCTGCCATCGGTGTGCTGTATGCACTGGTGGTGACTGCAACGCTATACCGAAGCCTAAACTACGCGGTGATCAAAGACTGTCTGCTCACCACGGTTCGCACCACTGGAATTGTGGTGTATATGGTGGGTACCGCGGCCGCGTTTAGCTACCTTTTGACGTTCTATCGTGCACCGGACGCGGTGATCAATGGCTTGCTCGCCATTTCAGATAATAAATTTGTCATCCTACTGCTGATTAATATTGCGCTGATTATTTTTGGCACTTTTATGGATATGGCGGGTTTAATATTGATCTGTACGCCGATATTTTTGCCGGTCGCCATTAGCCTTGGAATTGATCCTGCGCATTTTGGGGTGATTATGGTGATGAATTTGGGTTTGGGATTGACCACGCCCCCAGTTGGTGCCTGTTTGTTTGTCGGCTGCGCTATCGGTCAAATTCCAATTGAAAAGACGGTGCGCACGATTCTACCCTTTTATGCCGCGATATTCGTCGCTTTAATGTTAGTAACCTTTATTCCTGCTATATCAATGTGGCTGCCCAACCAATTTAGATAACAATATAATAACGTCCTGGAGGAGAATCCAATGAATAAAACCTTGGCCCTGACGGCATTATTGCTGTCAACCACTGCCGGTGCTGGCGATGTCAGTACTCAAAGTGACTATACGTACACCAAAATAAATGAATATGTAACCTCGAAAATCTACCCTGAAAAATGGCGGTCGCTTCCAGATTACGATACCTTTGATTTTTCTAGGGCAGGCTACCTCTCGGACGGTATGCAAGCAGTACAAGGGATTCCGGAGAATCTTATTGATGTGACAGACAGTGCTGCAATTGCGAAAATCGACCCCGAATTAAAGGCTGCGGATAACAGCGGCCAGAGCGATGCTGCGCCAGTAATCAATGCGGTGATCAATTACATTGGGGAACAGGGTGGCGGTACGGTGTATTTGCCGGCTGGTACCTATTTGTTGCGTCCAACCGTGAATGCGACCGCCATTACGATTAGCCACGACAACATTCATCTAAAAGGTGATGGTGACTCGACCGTTTTAAAGTACGAGCTTCCTTACTCAAAAACCAATACCACTGCGACACGCTTGTCACGGTTTATCAAGGCCAGACCCACCCTCGAATCGGTACTGCGTCCTAGACCAGAAGTGATGACGCACGGCGGGTGGGCTGAGGAGATTGTCTCTGGTATGCGGGGCATCGAGGATCAAGTTGATCTATTGGCCGAAATCATTGAAGCAGAAGCGGATACCACTGGCGACCCAGAGAAGGCCGCACTTGCTGCAATGGAAAAGCCGGTGGTTGGCTATTTGGTGGGCGATTCGACCGGAACCAATCGCATTACGGTTAGCGGCTTGGCAGCGGGCGATCTCACGGTCGGTCAGCGCCTAGTAATCGGTGGCATCGCCAATGATGCTTACGCACGCGTACACGGCATGCATAAAGAGGTTTGGGGCTCACGCAGTTGGGACGGAAAAATCCCCGCGCCAACCTATTTCCGCGAAGTTGTCTCTATCAACACCAATCCCGACAACAACACCTATTTCGATATCGAACTCGACAATATTTTGTCTTATGAAGCCAAAGCGGCCAATAACCTAAAAGTAATCCCGTTGCGAGACAAAGATCTTTTGGATAACGTCATCGTCAGTGATTTGGTGTTCCGTCAAAATCTCCCAAGCTTCGACGGCTATGCAGGCAAAGACTACAATTATCCTGGCCGCGCAGCACACGCCATTCACGACTCTGCATTGGTTGAATTTGAGGGTGTTTACAATGGTGTGATCGAGAACACCAAGACCCAGAAATGGGACAATAGTGTTAGTCATCACATCGCCTCTAACGGCTTTATTCTGTCTTACACTCGCAATGTGACGATTCGAAATAATCACATTGGGCGTTCGCGTTACATCGGTGAAGGTGGGAACGGTTACGGCATTACGATTCAAAGTAACGACAGCTTGATCTATGGTAATGAGCTCGTGGATCATCGCCATCCCGTAGACTTCAAGTCCTCTGTTGCCTCTGGCAATGTATTGTTTGCCAACAACGTCTACGCGACTTACTCGCATTATTCGACGCTCGATTTTCACCTTTGGTTGTCGTTTGATAATTTGATCGATACAACGGGACTGGCAAATGTTCGCGCTGAATCCTACTGGCGTCCTTTTGGCAGCTCTGTGCTTCACGGATGGCCCTCTACGCGTTCGATCTTTTGGAATACTTACAAGGGTGAGCAAATCTACGCCAATCCCTATGCCGTCACGTCAGACCAATTTGGTGAGGGCTGGGTCGTGGGTACTCGTGGTTTGGCCGCAACCACTTGGAACACCAATGCAAGTAAGAAAGACAGTATTGCAGATACCGTTGAGGCTCGGTTGATTGGCGAGCAATTGTGGCCGACATCGCTGTATTTAGAGCAGCTTTCGCAACGTAAGTCTGGTCTACCTGCACCGCGCTATTTGGTCTCGGGAGAGCAGGCCAATCGCAACAACCAATTTCCAGCGATGATCGATGGACTCGGTATCCATGAGGACAGCCTCAACTGGTATTCACTTGATCGATATAGCGCAACGCTGGATGTGGATTTTCATGGAATTCGCGAGGTTAGCGGCATTCGTGTGGCCATGAATCTGGGGGACAAACGCAGCTCTAAGATTGTCGTACAGCGTTCAGATGACGGCGAAGTCTGGCAGGATGTTTTGGATAATCACTACACCGCGCTTGCAGATTTTGAAACCATCTATTTTGATGAAGACATTACCACCCGTTATTTACGTGTCATTTTTGGCCAGCAAAGCTCGGGATGGGTCAATGTCAAGGAAATCGAATTCTTAGCAGAGCCCGTAACCTATGCTTTGGCCAATCGATCTGCATCGGTCAATATCGACGCGGCCAAACCTGCCGCCATCATCAAGGGTGAGCATTCTCATTGGGCGCTCAACTTGGCAGGCGACAGTGACTACCCAGAAGCCCATGTAACCGCTGTGACCGATAACATCGCAAAGTTCGACCCACAGCCCGCGCATGAACAATCTGCAGAGTTGGTGTATCTGGTGGATAACCTCACCAGTCAACCCTTGGATTATCGAATCTGGCTGCGGGGCAGAGGGCTCAATAATCAATCAGATAGCGTACATATCACCGTGGGCAACGAAGCCCCGTTGACTGCGCAAGCAGCAACCTTGAAAAAGGGCAATACGCCAGGCTGGGAGTCCGACGTTTATGGCCCAGTGGACGGTCAGGGTGGGACGCCAAAAGTGACTTTGCAGCCGGGTCGCAACCAAGTGCGGCTGCTGATTCGTGAAGCAAACGCTTCGGTTGATACCATCCGACTCAGTTCTATTAATTAATCCTTATCGGGTGCGCCATTGGCGCACCCACAAGTAAAAGGCAACGTTGTGAAAATCACTGCAGTAGAGACCATTCTCAATCCTAATTGGTCAAATTTTCTTTGGGTACGTATCGAAACCGACAGTGGCATTGTCGGCCTTGGTGAGACCTTTCGACATGTACGCCCCATTGAAACCTATCTCCACACGCAAACGGCGGAGTACCTACTCGGTAAGGACCCACGGCAGGTGAATCGCCATGCCTACGCACTGCGTCACACCGGTGGCAATCGTTTTTCGGGCTACCCGACGCGCTCGGTAGAGATTCGTGCAAACTCTGCCGTTGATCTTGCGCTGTGGGACTTGCTCGGCAAGTACCACAATTGCAGCGTAACCGACTTAATCGGTGGTGCCGTGCGTGATTCGATTCCTATTTACAACACCTGCGCAGGCCCGGGATATAACTGGGCAGGCGGTCAAGCGTTGAACCAGTCTGCAGCGCGGGGCGATCGTGCGGACAACGTGGTCAGCGACGATTTATTCCTTCAAAACAATGACCCAGGCGAACTTGCTAGATCTCTGTTAGCCGAAGGCATTCGCATGATGAAAATTTGGCCATTTGACGAATTTGCCTCTAAAACCAATGGCCAATACATCTCAGATGCGGATTTGCAAACCGGCCTGTCTAAGATTGCCGCCATTCGCGAAGCCGTTGGTGGTGAAATGGAAATCATGATTGAGTACCACGGTTTCTGGAAACCTGCCGCGGCCGAGCGAATTTTAAACGCGGTTGATGAGTTAAACCCCTTCTGGCACGAGGACATCATCGACTCTAGCCATATCGACAACTTGGCACACCTTCGCAGCATCAGCCGCTCGGCCTTCGCCGGTAGCGAAAATCATGGCAGCAGTGTGTGGATGCGCGATGCGCTCAATCAACGTGCCATCGACTATGCCCATTTTGATATGGGCTGGGTCGGCGGTTTCAGCGAGGCACTGACCGTTAGTCAATTGTGTGCTGCGCACGATGTGATGGTGGCGCCGCACGATTGCACAGGGCCAGTGGTCTGGTGCGCCAATTTAAGCCTTGCCTTGGCGATGAGCAATGCGCTGGTGCTGGAGAGCGTTAGAGCTTATTACAAAGGTGCTTATGGGCAGTTGGTCAACACACTGCCAACCATCGAAAACGGTCAGGCACTCCCTTTGTCCGGCGTTGGATTTGGTGTGGAATTAAGCGAGAGCTTGCTTAACGATCCAGCCACAGTTGTCACGCGGTCTGTGCTGTAAATTTGTATGTCATCGTGGCCACTGCGGTTCGATGATTTGCATGCGCGCCAAGGCTCGTTCTGCGCTTTGGCTTTCGTCTAACTATCCTGTCTTCAAACGGCGATACCTAGCCTTTGTCTAGTGGTGTCGTCGCTCGTGCCTCCGTAGACTACCCCCCTGAAGTCTCACCCCATAACTAGAGGTTCCATCGTAATATCAAAGCGAAGGAGCCAAGATGAGAAAATCGAAATTTACTGAACATCAGATCGTAGCGATCTTGAAGCAGTGTG
>JABXHR010000024.1 GCA_013373515.1 Gammaproteobacteria bacterium
GTTTGAAAAACTGCTCGACGGTCATGGCTTCGAGTTCACCACCTATGCGGTGGTCGACAACCAATTCCCCGCAGACATACACGAGCAAGATGGCTATGTCGTCAGCGGCTCCAAACATGGCATTTATGAGGACTGGCCGTTTATCCCACCCCTCTTAGATTTCATTCGCCAACTCGCGGCCGCCAACATCCCAACTGTGGGGATTTGCTTTGGCCATCAAGCCATTGCCAAAGCAATGGGTGCCCGTGTTGAGAAATATGAAGGCGGCTGGAATGTCGGCGTGAAGCATTACAACATCGAGGGCTTCGATGCGACGGTGCCGGTTTCGGCATGGCATCAAGATCAAGTGCTGAGTGTGCCAGATGACGCCGAAATCATCGCCTCCACCGAGCACTGCGCCATTGCCGGGCTGCGTTATCAAAAAGCAACCATGCTGAGCCTACAGCCCCACCCCGAGTTTGACGAACCGTATTTGGCTGCGCTGGGGCAGTACCGTGCAGACACGCTTGACGACGCCACGCGCGAAGCGCTACTGGCCAATATCGCCACCGAAACCCCAAATCATCAATTGGGCAACACCATTGCCCAGTTCTTTAAAGAACATCAGGAGACTCACGCATGAGCGCACTTCTACACCCTGCTTCCAATTTACATGCGGTGAAAACCCACGGCCAATTTGTCGTCGAGCGCGGCGAAGGCGTATATATCTACGACAACCATGGCAAAGCCTACTTAGAGGGCATGGCGGGGCTCTGGTGCACAGGCCTTGGATATGGCAACCAAGAAGTCGCCCAAATTGCCCAAGAACAAATCAGCAAGCTCGCGTTTAGCCATATGTTTGCAGGCAAATCACATGAGCCGGGCAACCAATTGGCGGACAAGCTCGCCTCCATGGTGCCCATCGACAACGCGCATATTTTCTTGGGTAGCTCTGGCTCAGACGCCAACGACACCCAAGTGAAATTCATGCGCTACTTCAACACCATCACCGGCAAACCGCAAAAGACCAAAATCATCGCTCGCGACAAGGGTTATCACGGCGTCACCATGACCTCCGCAGCGCTCACGGGTCTGCCCATTTTCCACAGCAATTATCAATTGCCGCTGGAAGCACTCGGTGTTGTACGCGTGTCCGCACCCTATTACTTCCGCAACGGCCTACCAGGCGAAAGCGAGCAAGCATTTGTCGATCGACTCGTCAAAGAACTAGAAGACACCATCGAGCGCGAGGGCGCAGACACGATTGCGGCCATGATTTGCGAGCCCATCAATGGCGCGGGCGGTGTGATCGTGCCACCAGAGGGCTATTTCGCTCGGGTGCAGCAAGTGCTCAAGCAAAATGATATTCAGCTGATTGATGACGAAGTGATTACCGGCTTTGGCCGCACTGGCGAGGTCTTTGGTGCCCATAGCTTTGATATCCAGCCCGACACCATGTCGATGGCAAAACAGCTCACGTCGGCCTATCTGCCGTTAAGTGCGGTGGCAGTCAACGCGACCATGTTTGATGCCATGGTTGAAGAGAGTGCCAGAGCGGGAAATAACGGCCACGGCTACACCTATTCTGGCCATCCCGTTGCCGCCGCAGTCGCACTGAAAGTGCTCGAAATCTACGAGCGCGATGGCGTTTATCAGAATGCCGCCACCCAGGGCGAGTATATGCAGCGCAAACTCAGCGCCATGATCGACCATCCGATGATCGGTGATGTGCGCGGTAAAGGGCTGATCGGTGCAATTGAATTGGTAGCCGACAGCAATAACGCCATGTTCCCCAATAATGACCCTGCGATGTACTGCGTTAAACGCGCAGAAGAACTCGGGCTGATCGTACGCCCATTAAGCAATAACACCGTCGCCATGTGCCCCCCAATGGTGATTACAGAAGCACAGCTCGACGAACTATTTTCAAAACTCAACCAAGCGGTTGAGGATACCTACGCCAAATTCGGCCAATAAGGAGACCCGCCTACCGGGAATGAAATCATGAGTAATCAAGATATCGAACAACAAGTCACTGACCTACCCGAGCAACTTCAAGAATGGCTCGCCGGTCGAATCCCAGATGAAGTGGAGTGTGTTGTTCCAGATATTGTCGGAATCGGGCGTGGTAAAGCCATGCCCGCGCGCAAGTTCTTTAAGAACTCTAAAATGTTTTTGCCTTCATCGATTTTCTATCAAACCATTACCGGCGCCTACGCCGAGGTGGATGTGGAAAACGCATGGACAGAAGCCGATCACGTACTTAGACCCGATTTTTCAACAGCCCGCTCAGTGCCGTGGACCTCGGATGTCACGTTCCAGATCATCAGCGACTTGTACACCCACGATGGTCAGCGCGTTGGCGTGGCCCCGCGCAATGTCCTGCGCAGAGTGTTAGATCTTTATGCCGCAGAAGGTTGGTATCCGGTCGTTGCACCAGAGCTCGAATTTTATCTCACACAACCCAACACCGACTACAACACGCCGGTTAAACCGCCGTATGGTCGTTCAGGACGCATGGGTGTGGGCCGTCAAACCTACAGCATTTCTGGCGTTGACGAATACGAGCGCGTGGTGGATTTAATCTACGACTATGCCGAAGAGCAAGGTCTAGAGATCGACACCGTGATGCAGGAAGGTGGTGCGGGTCAACTGGAAATCAATCTCAATCACGGCGACCCACTCAACCTTGCCGATCAGGTGTTTTACTTCAAGCGAACCATCCGCGAAGCCGCGCTACGCAACGAATGCTACGCCACCTTTATGGCCAAACCCATGGAAGATGAGCCAGGCAGTGCGATGCATATTCACCAAAGCGTGGTCGACAAAGACGGTAATAATCTCTTCAGCAATGCCGATGGCACTGAGAGCGATCTATTTTGGGGTTTCTTGGGTGGTCAACAAAAGCTGTTGAGTGATGTGGTGTGCATCCTCGCACCCTTCGTTAACAGCTACCGCCGCTTGGTCCCCGATGACGCTGCGCCAATTAATCTAGAGTGGGGTACTGACAACCGGTCAACCGGACTTCGTGTACCGATCTCAGACCCCGCGGCGCGCCGTGTTGAAAACCGCGTCGCCGGAATGGATTGCAACCCCTATCTCGCCATGGCCGCTTGCTTGGCCTGTGGCTACTTGGGCATGAAGCAAAAGCTATCGCCTAGACCAGAGGCCAAAGGCGTCGCCTACGACATGCCACATGAACTGCCGAACAGCGTGCTTGAGGGTCTTGAGCTTCTCGAGGCCAACAAAGAGCTCCAAGAAGTGCTCGGCGAGGATTTTTGCAAAATCTACATTGCTCTGAAACAAGAGGAACACTCTGAGTATCTGCGGGTAATTAGCCCGTGGGAACGTCAACATCTACTACTCAACGTCTAAAGGATCGACTATGAACCAGACCGTAGAATTTCAACAACTCGATGCTGCGCATCATATTCACCCTTTCACCGACACTGCGGCGTTGAACGAAAAAGGTGCACGCGTCATTACCAAAGCCAAAGGCTGCTTCTTGACCGACTCCAACGGCAAAGAGTATCTCGACGGCATGGCGGGACTCTGGTGCGTCAATATTGGCTATGGCCGTGATGAAATGGCCGACGTAGCTGCCCGGCAAATGCGTGAGCTGCCCTACTACAACACCTTCTTCCAGACCACGCATCCCCCTGCAATCGCGTTGGCAAAGCGCATCGCTGAACTTGCGCCCGCGCATATGAATCATGTGTTGTTCGCTGGTTCGGGTTCTGAGGCCAATGACACCAACCTTCGTATGGTGCGTCACTATTGGGCGGTACAGGGCAAGCCCGAGAAAAACATCATTATCGGCCGCAACAATGCCTACCACGGTAGTACTGTCGCCGGTGCAAGCCTTGGCGGCATGGGCGCAATGCACAAACAAGGCGGGCTGCCAATTCCTGACATCCAGCATATCGGCCAGCCGCACTGGTGGGCCGAGGGCGAAGACATGACACCAGCAGAATTTGGTTTGGCGCGTGCGCAAGAACTCGAGCAGGCCATTTTGCATTACGGAGTCGATCGTGTGGCGGCGTTTATCGCCGAGCCGATCCAAGGCGCAGGCGGTGTGATCATTCCCCCAGAGAGCTACTGGCCTGAGATTCAGCGCATTGTCGATCACTACGGCATTTTGCTGATCGCTGATGAAGTCATTTGCGGTTTCGGACGCACGGGCAATTGGTTTGGCTCAAATACCTTCAACATCCGTCCAGACATTATGACCATCGCCAAAGGTTTGTCCTCTGGCTATATCCCGATTGCGGGCAGCATTGTCTCAGATAGGGTGTATGAGGGCATTTTGCCGGGCGGCGAGTTTTATCATGGGTATACCTACTCTTCGCACCCGGTTGCCTGTGCGGTGGCACTCGAAAATCTACGCATTCTGGATGAAGAAAATATCGTCGCAAACGTACGCGAAAAAACCTCACCCTACATGACCACACGCTGGAAAGCACTGGCCGAGCATCCATTGGTCGGTGAAGCGCGGATGTGTGGCTTGATGGGCGCATTAGAACTTACGCCCAATAAAGCCAGCCGAGCGAAATTTGAAGGTGAAGCCGGTGTGGTGGGTTTGATGTGTCGTGAACACAGTTTCAATAACGGACTGGTCATGCGCCATGTCGGCGACAAGATGATTATTTCGCCCCCATTGGTCATCAGCGAAAGCGAGATTGATCTATTGATCGAGCGCGCCACCAAAACACTTGACATGACCTACACGGACGCAAAAAAAACCGGTCTTATGTAATGGCACTCGATCTGCTCTATGCCAACGACCGCCAAGGCGAATATCCTGACTCTTACTACGCAGCAACGGCAATTCAATTGCCATTGCAGCCTCGGCTCGAGCAGGATATCGCGGTCGATGTCTGTATCATTGGCGCAGGGTATTGTGGGCTATCGAGTGCCTTGCACTTGGCCAAGCGCGGCTACTCGGTGGCCCTACTCGACGCACACCGCGTCGGCTGGGGCGCTTCTGGCCGCAATGGTGGCCAGCTCGGCAGCGGTCAACGCGCCGACCAGTGGACGTTGGAAAAGCGCGACGGCATGGCAGTGGCGAAGCAACTTTGGGACATCGCCGAGGAATCAAAAGCCCTCGTTAAGTCGCTCATCGCCGAGCACAACATCAACTGCGATCTATTGCCCGGCATTGCGCATACCGACCACAAACCGCAATTTGTTGAAGAGTCACGCGCTTACAACCGCCACCTTGCCAAACACTATGGCTACGATCAAATACAAGAACTGAGCAGCGACGAAAGGCGCCACTATATTAATTCGCCAGCCTATTACGGCGGCTCCATCGACTGGGGCGCCGCACATTTGCACCCACTTAATTTTGCATTGGGCTTGGGGCAAGCTTGCTTGGATGCTGGGGTAAAGATTTATGAGAACAGTGCCGTCACCGCTGTCGAACAACGCACAGTGCGCACTGTCTATGGACAAGTATGCGCAAAAACAGTCATCTACGCCGCCAACGGTTATCTCGGACAACTCCACCCAAAAATCGCCTCGCGAGTCATGCCCATTAACAATTTCATCCTCACCAGCACAGTCATGGATGAAGTCGAATTAGACGACATATTGGCCAAGCCCATCGCGGTTGCAGATAGTAAATTTGTGGTGAATTACTTTCGCCGCACCATCGATAACCGACTGCTGTTTGGCGGAGGAGAGAACTATGGTTATCGCTTTCCGAGCAATATCGGTGAATTCGTCAAAAAGCACATGCTGCCGATTTTTCCTCAGCTCAAGTCACTCGAAATTGAATATGCATGGGGCGGCACATTGGGCATCACCGTCAACCGCATGCCCTACTTCGCACAGCTCGACGCTAATACCTTCACCGCCGCAGGATTTTCTGGTCACGGTCTCGGGATGGCCACCATGGCAGGTGCCATACTAGCCGCAGCGGTTGATGGGGAAAAAGAACGCTTCGACTTGCAGTCTCAAATTCCCACTTACCCCTTCCCGGGCGGCAGCTATATGCGCTGGCCGCTACTGGTGGCTGCGATGTTGTTCTACAAATGGCGGGACCGGTTATAAACAAAAATTCGCCAATCTGTCGATTGATGCGCAACGACTTAAGACAGAGTATTCTTGGCACGGAGTGCCAGTCCCACGGTTGCATACTTCGTAGGATGTCGAGTTCCGTGTCGACGAATGGCCCTTCGTGGGATGTCGAGCTCCGTGTCGACGAA
>JABXHR010000094.1 GCA_013373515.1 Gammaproteobacteria bacterium
GATTGTGCTCGCGCGCGCCGTGTACCGTGATGGCGGGATTGGTTTGATACTGGGCAGGCGATGCTTCGGCGATGCTAAGGCTGGCTGCGTCGTAATCGACTAGGCTCTTGCCCGTATGGTTGTCTGCGTGCTGTTTGATGTCGGCAACTGTGCCAGCGAACACGATCTGCCCGCCTTGATCACCGCCTTCTGGTCCTAAATCGATAATCCAATCGGCGGCTTGAATAACATCGAGATTGTGCTCGATCACCAGCACGGTATGGCCAGCCTCTAAAAGTGGATCAAAGCTGGATAACAGTTTTTCGGTGTCGGCAAAGTGCAAGCCGGTGGTGGGTTCGTCGAATAAAAACAGCGTGGGCTCTTTGAGGTCGCGCATTTTGGCCAAATGACCTGCTAGCTTCAGACGCTGCGCCTCGCCGCCCGATAGCGTGGTGACCGCTTGGCCGAGCTGAACATAATCCAGCCCGACGTCGATGAGTGGCTTTAGTGCCTTGATGATGGTTTTTTCATCGGCAAACACGGCCATGGCCTCGTTGACAGACAAGGCCAATACATCGGCAATGTTGCAGACGCGGCCATCCGCACCGGTGTACACAACCTCTAGCAACTCATCGGTGTAGCGTTTGCCATCGCAGCTGGCGCAGCGCAGATAGACATCCGACAAAAATTGCATCTCCACGTGCTCAAAGCCATTGCCGCTGCAGGTGGGGCAGCGTAGGCCGGAGCTAAAGCTAAATGTGCCAAGTTTGTAGCCGCGCTCCAAGGATTGAGGCAGCTTGGCGAAAATCTTGCGAATGGCCTCGAAGGCACCGGTATAGGTGGCGGCAGTAGAGCGCGTGGTACGACCTATTGGCGATTGGTCAATCAGCTCGACACGGCCAATATGTGTCATACCCTCGAGCGACTCGAATGCACCAGGTGCCTCGACCGGTTCGCCCAGCTGTTGCTTGATGGCCATATAAAGGGTGTCGTGGATTAGTGTCGATTTACCAGAGCCAGAAACGCCAGTGACACAAATAAAATGGCCAAGCGGTAGGGTTAGGTCGACCGATTGTAAGTTGTTTTCCCGCGCGCCACGCAAGGTTAGTTTGGGCGTCTTGTGGCCAACGGGACGCGAACTTAACCCGTGATCGACGCGTCGCTCGCGGCGTAGAAATTGTGCGGTGACCGAGCTTGGGTGAGTCAGCAATTTTGCGGGGACGTCATTGAAGATAATCTCTCCGCCGCGTTCGCCTGCACCAGGGCCCATATCGATAATGCGGTTGGCTGCAAGCATGATTTGCGGGTCGTGTTCGACCACCACCAGGGTGTTGCCTTGATCGCGCAATTTCTGCATCACCCCGACCACGCGATCGATATCACGCGGATGTAGGCCAATGCTCGGCTCGTCTAAGACAAACAAGGTGTTGACCAGCGAGGTGCCGAGCGCGGTGGTGAGATTGATGCGTTGCACTTCACCACCCGATAAGGTGCGAGATTGGCGATCGAGGTTTAGGTAGCCCAAGCCCACATCTACCAAGAAGCTCAGACGTCGTCGAATCTCTGTCAGCAGTTGCTCGGTGCCTGCTGCCATGGCGCCGTCAAACTTGAGTGCATCAATAAAGGTCTTAAGTTTGACCAATGGCAGCTGCATCAGATCGTGTAAATGCAATCCGGGCCAGCGTTCGAGCTGTGCGCGATCAATTTTCAGGCCGCTTGGCAAAAAGCGTCGCGAGGCTTCGAGCACTTGCTTGGCGTTTTCCTCGCTGCCGATGCGCCAGAGCAAGCTACTGGATTTAAACCTTGCCCCAGCGCACGTCGGGCAGGCGCTATAGCTACGATATCGAGATAGCAGCACGCGGACATGCATCTTGTAGGAGCGGCCTTCCAGCCATTCGAAAAACCGTGCTACGCCATACCATTTCTTGCTGTTCCAGCCGCCTGCGCCGTCGATGACCCAGCGTTGCGTGTCATCGTCCAGCTCGCCCCAAGGGCAATCGACATCGATTCCCTCGGCTTTGGCGTATTTCATGAGGTCGCGCTGACACACGGCATTGCTTTCGGTTTGGAAAGGCTTAATCGCACCGTCGCGGATCGAGAGGTTGTGGTCGGGAATCACCAAGCCATAGTCAATGCCAATCACACGGCCAAAGCCTCGGCAATCGTCGCAAGCGCCGAGGGGTGAATTAAACGAAAACACGCTCTGTGTGGGCGGTGAGTAGCGTGTGCCACATTGGCAGCTGAGATCTGTGCTGACGCGCTGCAGTTGATCGTCGAGCTTGAGCCATGCTTCGCCGTGCCCTCGGTGTAGCGCGATTTCAAGTGCTTCGACCAGTCGATCTTGTCTCGCTGTACTGAGCTTTAGGCGGTCTTGGGTGACGCGCACCACATGATTTTCTAGCACTTCGCTGCGTGCATAGCCTTGGCTGTCGAGCCAATGCTGGATTTCATCTGCATCGAAGTTATCGGGCACTTTGACGTCAAATTGTATTTCGCAGCGCTGCTCGGCATGCTCGGCGAGCACGCGCTGTGCGACCTGCTCGGCGTGATCTGGCTCGACATTGCGACCACACTCGCCGCAATGCAAATGTGAGGCTTTGGCGAATAGCAATTTAAAATGGTCGGTCAGTTCGGTGAGCGTGCCGACCGTGGAGCGCGAGGTACGAACGGGATTGGTTTGATCGATGGCAATGCTCGGCGGGATGCCTTCGATCCGATCGACGGCGGGTTTGTCCATGCGATCGAGAAATTGGCGCGCATAGGGCGAGAATGTCTCGACATAACGCCGTTGCCCCTCTGCAAATAGCGTGTCGAAAGCCAACGAGGACTTGCCCGAGCCGGAGACACCCGTGATGACAATCAGCTCGTTGGCTGGTAAGTCCAAACTTAGATTTTTCAGAGAGTTCTGACGAGCACCGCGAATTTTGATGGTCATGGCTAAGGCCTATCTGGGAAAGTAGGCGCCCTCAGTTGCGCCATGGCGAGTTCGTTGGTCGAGCAGTTGGTCGCGCCGTTTGTAATTATGAATGATGCTGTCGATGGCAGCTTTGA
>JABXHR010000222.1 GCA_013373515.1 Gammaproteobacteria bacterium
AGTTTCTCCCGGCGGCAATAGCATTGTGGAACCACCCGATCCCATCTCGAACTCGGAAGTGAAACGCAATAGCGCCGATGGTAGTGTGGCACTAGCTCATGCGAGAGTAGGACACCGCCGGGGTTTAATTTACAGATAAAAGGCTCAACTTCGGTTGGGCCTTTTGTTTTTGTGTAAAACTACAGCAATCACGGTGTCCTAAGAGAGCGTACACGGAGTAGTGGTGCAATTAAGTGCATACCACCATCCAAGTGTGGGTTCATCGCCGGGGTTTAATTTAAAGATAAAAGGCTCAACTTCGGTTGGGCCTTTTGTTTTTTTGGCAGATCAAACGCACTTAATAGATTAAGAGCTTCTCGGCTCGGAAAGCCGCTCCCACACGAGCACTTTGAACTTCTTCTTTATGCTTAATGTGGGAGCACGACTTCGCTTGTGCGAATAGCTTCGACAACTCATTTGTTTATGATGTCTAGCACGGAATCATCCGCATGCTGCGGTTGATTTTCCTGCGGTAAATCAAGAGCTTCGCTGCTTTGAGAACGCCTCATGCAAAAGAGATACGCACCGCGCAAAATAGGCCAGCCTGATAGCAATGAGTTGGAGCACGACTCCGCTCGCGCGAATGGCTTGCTGTTCGACGAAAAGTGTTAAGTTTTAAACCTCTGAATCTTCACGGTGTGATTACCGTTTCCGAGTCAGTCAATGAATTTGATCAAAACTGGTTAGAAGGACGCGCCCATATAGTAAGGTTGCATGAATTGTTGCTGGTAACAGGCACAGCAGCTTTGCAGTGACTGCCCATCCAATCACACGGCATTCCCGACATAATACCCCATGGCCATACAGGCTGTTAGGAGGTATCCACCTGTGGGTGCATCCCAATCAAGCATTTCACCTATCGCGTAGACATCTGGCAGAATTTGAAAGTTATCGTCGATCAAATCCCAGCCAACGCCGCCGACACTACTAATTGCTCTTTCAAGCGGAAAAGTCGCAATGCATCTGAGTTTTAGTGAGCAAAGCGAATTGATTACGTCTTCATGTCTGCGTTCATTGAACAACGTAAGCGCCGCAGGCGAGAGTTTTAATTTTGATTTCAGGTGTGCGCTGAGTGATTTCTTTTCTGGTTTTGAACAAAGTTTTTTTTCGATTTGAGTCCGGCTTAGATTGGGTAAGAGATTTAATGTAATATCGCAATAGCCTTTTTCGTTAATCGTACGGCGGATGTGATTCGAGGCAAAGTAGACCAGTCCGCCTTCAATACCCTTTGAATCAAGTCTGAGTTCGCCTACTCTTTTGTGTTGAGTGCCGTTGAATTGCCAACTTAGCTCGACGTTTTTTAGTGGCTTGCCGTAACAGGAGGCCATGTACGGTGACCAATTCACCACAAAGCCGCAATTGGCAGCCTCAAACGGCACAAGCGACAATGATTGCGCAGCTAAAATATCTGTCCATTTGCCGTCGCTTCCCAAATTTGACCAACTAGCACCGCCGGTCGCGAGGATCAATTTTTCATATGGGTAGTGTTTGTTGTGGCCCTCGTGCACTACCTTGATTGTGTGGCCGTCTAGCCCCGTCCAACGGTGACGTGTACATATGGTCACACCCAGTTCATTCAATCGCTTTAGCCATGCTCGCAGCAGTGGGGATGCTTTCATCGAAGTTGGAAAAACGCGGCCAGAGCTGCCCACAAATGTGTCTATCCCGAGACTATGGCACCAATTGCGATAAGCGGATGGTGTGAAGGTGTCTAATGCACGCCTGAGGGTGTTCGCTCCACCGTGATATCGATTGAGGAAGGAGGCATAGTCTTCACTGTGCGTGATATTTAATCCACCGACACCGGCCATCAAAAATTTTCGACCGACTGAGGGTTTAGCTTCAAGCAAGATGACATTGTGACCGCGTAAGGCAGCTCGCTCCGCGGCCATCAGGCCTGCGGGGCCTCCACCGACGATTACAATCTTACTCACCGTTGTTTGACTCGATTATTCGTATCGCGCTGACGACGAATATGCGCATCTAGATCGGGTGGCAGTGCTGCGGTTTTGCATAAACGATCGTATAAGACCACATTTACGCTGGCTGCAAGATTCATACAACCAACTGTGGGGACGAATATAACATGGTCGGCTCGATCGATGATTGCTTGGCTCAAGGTGCCGTCTTCTGGTCCAAAACAATAGAGACAATCTTTAGGATGATGAAATTGGCAGAGGGGTTTTGCGCCTTCGCATAACTCAAATGCAACCACTTTGACGTCATTCGGCAAGTCATCGAGCAGGTCATCGACAGCCAGCGGTGGTGATGTTAAAGCGAAGTCTTTTGTATCAGTGGCATATTGCAATGCTCGTGTCAGACGCGTCCCACTAAAACGCACTGAGTCGGCATCAAAGCATCGAATGGCTCTTAATGCTGACCCCACATTGTTGGGGCTTTTGGGGTTTTCTAAGCCAATAAGTACCGGCATGTCGATAAATCGGTTGCAACTGGTTCAATATGATAGCCCAGTTGGACAGGTACTGTTTACTTGAAGCCTCTTACACACAGCGTCTCGCCAAAGGTGTCGCCGTATTGCCTGTTAGGCCAAAATTTCCAGTGCGTCGAGTAGGCCCAGCAGCCGAAATCTGGTCGGCTTTGGTTTGGCCTAGAAATAAAAGAAATCCGCTGACCCTTGACTGGATCGGGCCAAGAATCGCCAAAAACAAAATGTATATTCGCCCAGTCGTAATAAGAGTAACAACTATGGGTTAGGTCGTTTCGCTCAACAAAGTCTGCAACGATGCCATCCGGGTCTCCCCAACATTGGTACCGAATCGTGCCCGCCATTGCATTTTCTGTCTTCATCATAAGCTCCCATCTTTCAAACAGGATATTGTGAAGTTCACTGCCCATATTTGATAATCGAGCTTTTAACATGTAGTTCTGATAGGCGGGGATTGCGACACTGACCAGTACGCCAATGATCGTAATTACCACCATAAGCTCAATTAAGGTAAATCCTTTGTTGCGTCTCATTGTTTGTCTCAGTTATGTGCTTACGAATGATCGATGCTGACTGTTAAGTTAACGGCAGGTCTTTCATTATTTTGAACAAGCTGTTTAGTGACTTTGTTGGGCTATTCACAGAAATATGAGGGCATCAGTGAGTTCAGAGTTGACACACGAGCTGCTTGAGGCCTCGAAAGTGAAAGCTGTCCGCGTAACTTGTTTTTTGCGATAGCTTAAAGCTGGGTAGATGGCGATAGATCATTGGTAATGAGATTTGCATTTCTAGACGAGCGAGGGGCGCGCCAATGCAAAAATGAGCGCCGGCACCAAAAGCGAGGTGTTTTGGTTTGCTACGATAGGGATCGAACTTGGATGGGTTAGGGTTTTCGGCCGGGTCATGCGCTGCAGCACCGAGCAATAACCCGATTTCTTGACCTCGTTGGAGTAATAAATTGCCCCATTTGATATCGTCAAGACAGTAGCGCTTAAATAGATGTAATGGTGGATCGTAGCGCAGCAATTCCTCGACCGTATTTTCGATGGTTGCCGGTGCGGTAATTTCAATCGCGTCATAGCCACTATTTGCGATTGCCCAGATTGCGTTCCCAGTCGCATGGACAGTGGCTTCATGGCCGGCATTTAGCAGCAATATTGCAGTCGATATGATTTCCTGATCCGTTAGAGGTGATTGATCTATTTGGTTTTGCAGCAGGCGAGTTAGCAAGTCTTGGCGGGGACGCTTTCTCCGCACATTAATTTCATCTTGAATTAACGCTGCAAAAGATCTGGCAGCTGCATTAGCGGCGCGCGTCTCGTCAATGCTTTGGGTATCGGTGTATACCTTTACCATTGCGTGTGACCAATCGAGTAATCGCGGAACATCATCGCGAGAGATGCCGATTAAATCTGCAATCACGGCGGCGGGAATGGGCATCGCGTATTCGGTGATTAGGTCGCCGCCGCCCGCTCTTTTGATTTTATCAATCGCTGCGTTGGCAAGTGATTCGATGTTAGGTCGCAGCGATATAATGTATTTGTGAATAAACTCTCGATTGATTCTAGAGCGCAAGGCCTTGTGGGCCGTGCCCTCTAAGCACAGAAGTGAGTGTACTTCACATGCCGCAAAATCAGCGAGATCGGGATTCTCTGCATAGGGTTTGACGCCTTCAATCGCACGCCCAAATCGCTTATCTTTAAGAATGGCATCCACATCATTGAAGCCTGCGAAGCAAGTCAGATCATAGGCCTTCCAATGTGCTACGCCACCATTGGCATGGATCTGCGCATAAACCGAATAGGGGTCTTGATAAAACCGAGGGTCGCGCGGTTCTGCGGTGACTTCGTATAGTGCCATACTCAATTTGCCTAAAATTCCACGTTAATTTGCCCTGTGTCAGAACTGGCGCGATTGCTTGAGTAAGTTGCCGATCTATACCAGGCGTGTCGGATATCCTTCGGCGCGAAGGTCGGTTTGGAGTAGGTCCTCCATCAGCTTGGCGATCATGGGTGATTGCGCGTCACCGCCATAGGCCGCTCGTGCTTTGACATAGGTTTGTTCGACAATTGCTGCCAGCTCCAGCGGGCTTTCGTACTCACGGCCAAATTGTCTGGCAAAACCCAAGTCTTTGAGTGCCAAATCCATATTAAAACCCACATCGTAGCTGCCACTCAAAATCAGTTTACCTTCGGTCTCATGTACAAAACTATTACCCGAACTGGCTTCGATGGCCTTGTAGGATTGATCCAAATCCAAACCCGCGCGTTTTGCCAGCATTAGTGCTTCCGAACACGCCTGTAGATGGATGAAAGCCAGCATATTGGTGATCACTTTGATAATTGATGCAGATCCGATTGGTCCCATATGGAAAATGCGATCACCCAAGAATTTAAGCGCATCATGGTGCTGATCAAACAGTGCTTGATCGCCACCTAGTAACAAGGTAATTTCGCCGCGTGCCGCAAGATGTACCCCGCCAGTCACGGGCATTTCAAGCATGCGAATTTGGGCGGCTTCAGCCTGCTGATTAAAGTTCAACACGTCGTCGCGACTGATGGTGGAGGTCTCTATCCATGTGCTACCCGCTTTGAGCGTGCCAAACAATTCGGTGATGACGGCTTGGCTGATGCTGGGCGAAGGTAAGCAGGTGATCACTGCATCGCAGTTCTCGCCTAGTTCGGCGACTGAACTTGCGGCTTTGGCGCCACTGTCGACAAGCGGCGCCATGGCGGCTTCGTTGCGGTCATAGACCCAAATATTTTTTTGAAATTTCTGTAAATTGGCTGCAAATTTTCCACCTAATTCACCTAAACCGACGACACCGTACTGCATAGAAAGACTCTCAAGATTTTTGCCGACAGTAGCGGTTTGGGCGCCAACAGGCCTACTTGGTCGCGACATTTGTTAGCTCATAGTGCGTTGTGAGCGACAAAGTTGTGATTTTGGGTGGCTTGAGTGAAAAATGTTAAAACCGTGAGCGGTGTCTCATAACACTGACCGAGGCAGTTCGTGAAATTTGATATTACTAGTGACATGAGAACGATAACCAATACACTAGCGCTCGCCTTTGCACTTCTAAGTCTGACGGGCTGTAATCAAAACGACTCGAATCAAATTGAGGCTGTTGAGGGCATGGTTGAAGAAACGACCCAACCCTTAAGCGATACACCAAATCTGTCGTTAATAGCTGCTCAACACGCTCTGCAAGACGATGACTCTGTCGTTGAGGCCAATATTTTGCCTGCTGCATCGATTTCTGAGAGGACCTCGCAGCAAACCGTCGATTTACCTTCAGTTGAGCTATCAACTGGGCAATCGATGCCAAAACGCGAGAACCGCTGCGATATCACCGATCTTTCACCGACCATTGCGAGTGATGGCTTGCCCGGAATTCGCGATTATCTGTGCGTGGTCGATTATGTGAATGTCAACTGGAGCGTCAGCGTCCCAGAGGGCTGTCAATCGGGGGGCTGTGGGTTGATAGTCGATATCCACGGTGCAACCATGAACGCGGGCATCCAAGATGCGGGTACGCAAATGCGTGCCTTTGGTCGCAGAGCCACCGACTATGGTGCACTGTCGCCCTACATCGTGCTCCAGCCCAATCTGACCGACGTGTTTGATGAGTATTCAGGTTGGGATTTTCAGTCGTTATTTGGCGGCGCTTATTCCAACGAAATCAAAAACTTGTCGACGTTTACGGCACGGGCGATTGAAGCATGGCAAGTGGATCAAAGCCGTGTGCATTTGATGGGGTTTTCTCGCGGAACTTGGACGGCCAATGTGTTTTACTGCGATCCTGACGGACTGGGCGCGCCGTTTGCCAGTACGTTGATGTTTGGGGAGCGCTTGAGCTGCGAGCCTGTGGACAACAAGCCGCTGATGGTGATCAACGGTGAATATGATTTGGGTCAGTCGGCCACCAATGACGTGATCTACAAAGGGCTGCTAAATGGCGGTTATAGCCAGGAGGTTCTCTTCAATCCGGACAACTGGAATGTCATTCAAACGCGTCTTGAGAATGGGGTTTACACCACATCGGGCTCGCATCAGCACATCCGGCTGCGCAAGGGCCAGAAATGGGTTGAACTCATCGAACACAGTGGCGTGACCGTGCCATTGGCTGGACACTGCATTCCTTCGACGAGTCCAAATAACTGGTTGGTATGTCAAACGGACTTCGATCTGGGTCAAAAGGCGATTGCGTTTTTTATTGCCCACACTGGGTAAACCTCGGCGGAAGTTTTACTTAAATGCCAGTGTGATTTGTCGAGCCAAGCGAAAACCAGAAAACAACAATCGTTATCCGGAGGTGTTTTTCGTGTTGCTTGCTTAGTGTTGTTTGTCTAAAGCGTTGGTGATCGACTCAACACGAGTCGGCAAATGGTCTTGCCAACGGGCACATCCAATCATTGCGGGGAACTATGTCGGGCGTTTCACTCAAACAAGTCGTCAAAAGTTATGGCAACGTCGAGGTCATTCATGGCGTAGATCTACAGGTCGATCCCGGCAGTTTTTGCGTGTTTGTAGGGCCATCTGGCTGTGGTAAATCGACCTTGCTGCGCATGATCGCCGGGTTGGAGGAAACCACGGGCGGCCAAATTAAGATCGCAGATCGCGACGTCACGCATGTCGATGCGGCGGACCGCGGCATTGCCATGGTTTTTCAATCCTATGCGCTCTATCCGCATATGACGGTGCGCGAGAACATGGGCTTTGGCTTGAAAATGAATGGCGTCGACAAGGCTACGATTACCCAAAAAGTGGACGAAGTCGCCGAGATTCTCAAACTACAAGACTATATGGATCGCAAGCCCAAAGCACTCTCTGG
>JABXHR010000036.1 GCA_013373515.1 Gammaproteobacteria bacterium
CACGATCGCTGGTTCCTTGATCGTATTGCCACGCATATTTTGGCATTCGAAGGCGACAGTCATGTGGAGTTCTTCGAAGGTAATTACTCCGAGTACGAAGCCGACTACAAGCGCCGCAAAGGCGTTGATGCCGACCAGCCTCAGCGCATTAAGTATCGCAAGATCGACGCTTAAGCCGCTCAAATACGCTCCGCACCAAAGCGGAGCGCGTCCTACCCTAGATTGCCACCCAGTTTGGTGATGAGCTTCTCCAGCATTTCTGGCTTGATTGGCCCAAAGTTATAACCAACCGCCTCCCCCTCTGGATCAAACAGTAGATAGGTCGGTGTCACGCCGGGCCAGACATCACCGAGGCTTTTCTCAAAGAATTGCGTGGTGTTTGATGCATCATCAAGCAGCGTCAGAAAGCTTATATTGTGGCGTGAAACAAAGTCCTGCGCCGCGTCAACCCGTACTTTGCCATCAGCGGAAATACCGATGACTTTGACACTCTTATTCTGATAACGGCGATCAAATTCCACCATATGATGAGCATTGCGCTCACAGATGGTACACGTGGTTGCCCAAATCTCGACCACCACCCAATCACCGTTGCCGATTTGTTGCTCGATACTCTGCGGCTGACCGCTGATGTCGACGTAGCTGTATTCGCTGGCGCGCGCCAGTGAGACCAATGCCAGGCCGATCACTGCCGCCCTCAATACAAAATTCATCGCTTGACCCTTATGAGTTACTCAACATTAGTATTGACTAATTAAGTGTAAAACTGTATCGGCGAAAGCACGTATTTGATATGAACAAAAAAGCCACCGCTAGGGTGGCCTTTAGTCTGAGCAAAGAAAGCTTAGAAGCGCATCTTCAAACCAACATGGACGTTGTCATCTAATTCGGTCGTCACGCCGTTGTAGTCAGAGGCCAAGTGACGGAACCCCACATAGCCCACCGTTGTATTGCCGGACATCTCAACTTCTACGCGTGCTGACACATCGCGAATTTGATCGACATTGCCAAAGCTAGTTACACCCGGTGCAACATAACCCTCGACGATGAATCCAATTGGATTAATGCGCGACGGGACAACATAACCAACACGGCCACCCACACCAATCCCACTGATATTCTCTCCGTCTTTGACATCAGCAAACATCGCCTTGGCACCAACGCCAAATTGAACGGGAAGATTCTGACTCGCTTGCTGACCAACAGCCAACATCTTACCAAACACTCCAGAATCGCCGCGCTGATTAACAAATGCGCCCGCCTCAATATCGGCGCCACCTTGCATTAAATTGATCGACTCCGCCTGATAGGCAAAATTGAGCGATTCGCCACTGATATTGGCATCGATACCTTCAGCCTGCACAGCACCGACGCTCAACCCAAAGAGCGACACTAAAAGAGCACGCATCATAATTAAGTTCCCACTTTAGAATTCATCTTTAACATATTGAATTTAGCCTAAAGAACGCATTGATCAAGCGAAGAAAATGTAAACATGCGACACTAACACCAAACCCATCGCGACAAGACAGACATGCAGACTCACCCCAAATTCTGCACCGAATGCGGACACGCCACTGAGCTCAAAATCCCACCCAATGACACCCGGCCTCGCGCCTGCTGTGACAATTGCGGCTGGATCAACTACATCAACCCCAAAGTTGTCTGCGGCGTAATCTTTCATCATGAAGACCAAGTTTTGTTATGCAAACGCGCGATAGAACCGCGGCTCGGCTATTGGACGTTTCCTGCGGGGTTTATGGAGTGCGAAGAGACCACCCAGCAAGGTGCACTGCGAGAGGCGATTGAGGAGGCAAGCGCAGCACCGCGCAACACCCCTGTCTTCTATGCCAACTACAGCTTGCCGCGGATCAGCCAAGTGTACTCAATCTACCGTGCAGAGCTAGATCCAAATGCACATGCAGCTGGCCCGGAATCCCTCGAAACTCGCATGGTAAAAATCGCAGATCTTGGCCAGTATGAATTGGCATTTGGCATTATTGAGCATGCGGTGGGACTGCTTGTCGACGACATGGCGCGTGGAGAATGGGCCGTGCATGATTGCGCTCTGGGCGGCACGTTTGACCGCCCAGAAATTTTGGAGTACCAGCGCTTAGCGCTGAGATCAGATTAGGTCGCGAAGCTCGCGACGCAGAATTTTACCCACATTGGTTTTGGGCAATTCATCTTTAAAGACATAACGCGTCGGACGCTTGTAGTTGGTCAAACGCTCTTTACACCATTGGCGCAGGTCCTCATCGCTAACTGACGGGTCTGATTTGACCACCACAGCGACGACGGCCTCACCAGTAACCTCTGAGGGTTCACCAATCACGCCTGCCTCCAACACACCAGGGTGGGCAGCGATTTGCTCTTCGACCTCGTTGGGATAAACGTTAAACCCTGAGACCAACACCATATCCTTGATGCGGTCCACGATTTTCACTCGGCCCAGCTCGTCGATAACCGCGACGTCACCAGTCGCAAACCATCCGTCGGCATCGAGCACTTCTGCTGTCGCATCAGGACGTTGCCAATAGCCTTTCATCACCTGAGGTCCACGAACGCAGAGCTCACCGGGTTCACCGATCGGACATTCATTGCCATTATCGTCTCGCACACAGACCTCCGTACTTGACAGTGGCAAGCCGACCGTGCCGTTGAACTCTGTCTCATCCATACGATTGATACACACTGCCGGTGAGGTTTCAGTGAGCCCATAAGCCTCCAGCAGGGTTACGCCAGTAACTTGTTTCCACCGATTGGCAACCGACTCCTGCGCCGCCATGCCGCCTGATAAAGTCAGCTTGAGTGAAGAAAAATCACACTTAGCGAAATCAGGGTTGTTCAGCAACGCATTAAATAGCGTATTCACGCCGGTAAATGCAGTCGGCTTGAAGGCTTGAAAGGTCTTCACCAACGCGGGAATGTCTCGAGCATTGGGCACGAGCACCGCCAACGCACCCATACGCATGTAGGTGAAGCAATTGGCCGTCAACGCAAAGATATGATAAAGCGGCAATGCCGTAATGATGCGTTCTGAGCCCACTTCAGCACCAGCTGACAGCAGCCACACATAGGCCTGTTCTAAGTTGGCAAGAATATTTCGATGCGTCAGCATCACACCCTTACTCACACCAGTGGTCCCGCCCGTGTATTGCAAGAAGGCGATGTCATCGTGACTGCGTGCAACCTCTTGCAAGTCACCGCCCTTCGCCAATGCATCTTTGATTCGGTGGCCCTTGAGCGTATGCGCTGGCACCATTTTTTTGACATAACGCAGAACAAAGTTGACCACCTTGCCCTTCAGTCCGATCAAATCGCCCAACTCGGTCAAAATCACCGACTCAAGCGCTGTGCCAGCCTTGGCATCGTTAACAGTATTGGCGAAGTTTTCCAGCACGACGATCGCTTTGGCGCCGGAATCTTTGAGGGCATGGTTGAGTTCACGCGGCGTATATAGCGGGTTGATATTGACCACAGTCAACCCAGCCTTGATGGCACCGATCATCGACACCGGATGCTGCAAACAGTTGGGCAACATGATGGCAATTCGATCGCCGACCGCAAGCTTGAGCGTATCGCGATAGTAGCCCGCCATTTGGTCGGTCATACGGTCCAGCTCGCCATAACTTATGCGCTTACCGAGAAACTCAATCGCCGGAAGCGACTGATAGCGGCTAAATGCGTCACTTAAAAATTCATTCAACGAACCATAATGGTCCAATGAAATCTCGTGTGGAACGTCCTTTGGGTAGTTATTCAACCAGATCTTATCCACGAATCCTCCTTATGATGGTTTTTATCACTCGGCTCTTAAGGCCATCGAGACCTTAGTCCCCGGTGACAACGTCAACCACAGCGCCGCCCACTTTAAACGGCACCTTGGCAACTTCTAATGCAGCGCTGGTGGTCTCGCCGATAATCATGCCCGCGCAACCGGAGACCAAAAACGCTAGCGGAATAATACACAGGATTAATTTTTTCATACTACTGCTCCATGACATTTTTTGAACTTCTTACCACTGCCACAAGGGCAAGGATCATTGCGCCCTATTTTGGGAGAATCACGTCTGACTGTCGTAATTGTTGGCGCTTTGGCGTCAAAAAATACCCAGCGACCGTCCTGCTTACGAAACTGGCTGATCTCATGCAATAAATCTCGCTGCTTGCCTTGCTCGCGGTAATGCGCAATCAGCTCAAGCTCGGCCTCATCTTCGCCGATTTGCGGATTGCTAATCTCCAGCCCTAAAAATTCTGAGCGCTCAATCCATTTGACCAGGTAATCCCAATTGATCTCTTCACGCTTTTCTTCTGCGTAGCTGTACTTCAAAAACTCAATATCACCCACCACATGCGCAGTGTAACGCGCTCGCATGACGGACTCCGGTGTCGAAGGATATTGATCAGCTCCGTTCAAATATTGGCCACAGCACTCGCTGTAGGCATCGCCACTGCCACAATGACACAAATCGCTCATAATTGATTAATCTATTTCCAATGTAATTGATGGACGTGCAGAACAAAGCCGACGAATTAGCGCCGCAACCCAGTTAGGCTTCGACCGCACAACAGCGTAAGAGTATACTCACTAAACTTCATACCCGCGATCACAAGACAGGCAAGTGCATCATGAACCAACCCAAAGACCTTGACCAAAGCACGCAAACTGAACTGGAGGCAGCTGCATTTCGCCGGTTAGTTAAACATCTCCAGTCACGCACTGATGTGCAGAACATCGACTTAATGAACCTAGCGAGCTTTTGCCGAAATTGTCTCTCGAAGTGGTACACCGCAGAGGCGCAAGAGCGCAATATCGAACTGGACTATGAAGCGGTTCGCACACATATCTACGGAATGACTTATCAAGAATGGAAAGACGCCCATCAAACTGAGGCCACGCCGGAACAAGCTGCGAAGTACAAAGAGACCCATGGCTGAACCCAGACTTGCTCTCGCCCGCGAAATTTCGGGCGTTGAGGCGACGTCATTTGACGCCGACGCCCAGTCACTACAACTTGATGTAGTTTTACTTATCCATCATTCAACGAATGAAAACTGGCTACATGCAGTGGCCAAAGCGCGAGATCATGCTCGCCAATCGCTGTATTTCTTGGATCTCACAGACACCATAGGATTCAATGATTTGCTGGCACTAGGCCTGCAAAAGCACGACGGCCCCTGCCGAGGTTTATACGTATATCAGCGCCATGCTCCAAAGCCCGTGCCAACTTGGCTGAATGCGAAGTTTTGGGCCAACCCAGAGCGGTTTAATGTCGATCGGTGGTAGATAACTGTCGCTCACTACAAACTATGACTACCCCAATTAAAACCTGATATACTTTTGCCGCTGTAGACAGAAGCCACTCTATTGATCAATATTTCTTTAGAGGTAGGCCAGCAAACCCTTTAAAAATAAAGCAACGACATACAAAACGGTGCATTTTCCTACCCCCTTCACAAGGACAGACACTGAATGACCGACGGGCCACTCGACCACACATTGCTGGACGGCGGCAATCTCGTGTATCTCGAAGAGCAATTCGAAACCTACCTCCAAAGACCCAGTGCGGTAGAGCCTTCGCTCAAAGAGTACTTTGATGCATTGCCAAAAACTGAAAAATTCGGCGACATATCACACGCTGAAATCAAACACAAATTCAAAACACTGATCATGGCCAAAGCGGCAACCTCAGCGCCGAGCACGGGGCCCGCAGACAGCCAAGAGCTCAAGCAAATTGGCGTAACGCAGCTGATCAATGCCTACCGAGCACGTGGCCACCAAATTGCCAAAATCGACCCGCTCGGTAGAAACCGCAAACGTTCACAAATCATGCGCGAAGTGCGCCTTGAAGAATACGGCCTGTCTGCAGCGGATATGGACACCACCTTCAAAACGCCCGCCATGTTTGGTTTAGAGCAAGCCACACTGCGTGAAATCGTCAGCCGGCTCGAAGCCACCTATGCGGGCAGCATCGGCTATGAATTTATGTATGTCGAAAACTTCACGCAAAAAGAGTGGCTGCAATCGCGCATTGAGCCGATGCTCGGCAGAGGCGAAACCTCGCCAGACGAAAAACGCTGGCTACTACAACGCATCACCGCCGCTGAAGGACTCGAGCGTCACTTGCATACCAAATACGTCGGTCAAAAGCGCTTCTCGCTCGAAGGTGGCGAATCGTTCATTGTTATTCTGTCGGAATTGGTACGCCTATCAAACTACCGCAACGTACTCGAAGTTGTCGTCGGCATGGCACACCGTGGC
>JABXHR010000237.1 GCA_013373515.1 Gammaproteobacteria bacterium
AACGTTCGCGACGGCACTGCACTGGCTTTATTTTGCTGCCAGCCGAGTTTGAGTTCGTTGAAGTGATGGTTGGGGTTTTTATCACGCGGCACGCGCCAGCGCATATCGAGGCTTTGCTGCTCCAATGCTACTTCTGCATGCAGTGCTGCACTGTGGCCATTGCTGTGTGAATGCGGTGCCTGAAGATCAAAGCTGGTGCGCAGGCCACTATCTGTACTGACGCCAAGCCCAAAGGCCCCAATATATTCGGCTTTGTACTTGCCGTTGATTTTGACGTCGACCGCCTGTGTTTCGGGGTTGGGCTCCGGAGAGACATAGACGGTGTCAAAGAAACCCGCCGTGTAAAGCAGCTCGGAGAAGGCTTCGATTTGTGCAATATCATAGGGCTCACCGGCTTGGAAGGTTGCCCAAGACTGCAGCACCGCAAGTTTGATTTCATCATCCTCGGGGCCGATGACCTTGCCAAACGTGGCGCGTGCGCCTGTTTTGACGGTGATATTGATCTCTGCGGTGCGCTTGACGCGATCGACCAAGATCTGGCCTTCGACCGATGTGTTTTCGATAAAACCGTGATCGCCCAAAGCGTCGTTGAGCGTGGTTTTAAATTGTTCATAGGTGGCGTGATCGAGCGCGCTATTCACCTTAAATGGCTTCGATTCCAGCAGCGTTTTAACCGCGTCTAGATTGCGCACTGTAGGCGGGATATCCAAGTTGACGGCGCTGATTTTGACCGTTGGGCCCATGGTCAATTTGACTTTGCGATTGTTGCCTTCACCTTGGATGTCAGCCTTGGCTTGGTAATAGCCATAGCTTTGCAGCGCCTGCGATAGTAGGGTTTCCAGCTGCGCACTGTCTAGGTGTGCCAGTGCTTGGCCGACCTCGGCAATGGCGCTGTTAATTTTGCCACTGCCGCCAGACACGGCAAATTCTGCCCGCAAGGGCGCACAAAGCATTACTAGAAATAGGAAAAAAAGGCGCGTCATGCCGATAGTGTAATTCCGAAAGCCTGAGCGCCGTTTGAATATTTTTTGACGCGATAATGGTATTTAAGATTGCCTACTGCAGCTTAAAAAATTCCTAAGCCGCAGTCAGATCTAATCAAATGCCACTTGATAAACGTCCTTGTAACGCGAGGCGAAATGCGCGGTTAGGTCCTCCTTAAGGTAATCCGGCAATTCTTCGTAATCGGATCGATTGGCCTCGGGCAAAACGATGATTTTCACGCCGATTCGCCGTGCCGCAATCACCTTTTCGCGTATACCTCCCACCGGGAGGACATGGCCGGTTAGGGTGAGTTCACCTGTCATAGCGAGTTTGTCTTTCACCCGTCTGCCGCTGGCTAAGGAAATCAGCGCGGTAGCCATGGTCACGCCGGCACTGGGACCGTCTTTTGGCGTTGCACCTTCTGGAACGTGCAGATGAACTTTGTGTTTTTCGATCCAGTCTGACTCCACTTTGTACTTTGAGGCTTTGCTTTGTACATAGCTGCGGGCGATTTGTGCAGATTCTTGCATTACTTCGCCCAGCTTGCCGGTGAGTTGAATGCCGCCGTTTTTGCTGGGCTGCGCGATTGCCTCGATGGCCAATGTCGCGCCGCCCATCGCCGTCCAAGCGAGGCCCGTGACCACGCCAACGCCTTGCATGACACTGTCGGGCTTGAACACGGGGTGTCCCAAAAAGTCGACAAGGTTTTTGTTATTGATGGTTAACGACTTTTGTTCGCCACCGAGCAACACAACCATGGCTTTGCGCAGCGCTTTGTGTAACTGCTTTTCAAGATTGCGCACGCCCGATTCGCGGGCGTAGCCCTCGACCAGTGCACGTAACGCTGAGTCTGTAATCTTGATCTGACTGGTTTTGACGCCAGCTCTCTTTAGAAGACGTGGCCACAGATGCTTGCGTGCAATATCGACTTTTTCGTTGGTGATATAGCCAGACAGGCGAATGATATCCATTCGGTCGAGCAAGGGTCGCGGTATCGTATCGACGGTGTTCGCGGTGCACACGAAGATGCATTTGGACAGATCTAGACGCAGATCCAAATAATGGTCGAGAAAGTCTTTGTTTTGCTCTGGGTCGAGCACCTCTAATAGCGCTGAGGCCGGATCGCCTTGATGCGAGGCCCCGATCTTGTCGATTTCATCCAGCATAATCACGGGGTTGCTGACTTTGCTGAGCTTTAAAGCCTGCACCAACTTACCGGGCATTGCACCGATGTAAGTGCGCCGATGGCCTTTGATTTCTGCCTCATCGCGCATACCACCGACACTGAAGCGATAAAACTCACGGTCCAAACACTCGGCGATCGATTTGCCGATCGAAGTTTTACCGACGCCCGGCGGTCCAACCAGCAAAATGATTGATCCGGCCACGGTGCCGCGAAAAACGCCCTCGGCAATAAACTCCAAAATGCGATCCTTAACATCATCTAGCCCAGCGTGATGTTCATCGAGTGTGTCGCGGGCCTTTTCGAGGTTTAAGCTGTCTTCGGAGTACTTGCCCCAAGGCACCTGCGAGATCCAATCGAGGTATCCGCGGGTAACCCCATACTCGGAGGATGAGGGCTCCAGCATGCGCAGCTTGCCCATTTCCTCGTCAACGCGCTCTTTGACATGCTCAGGCACGTCGAGTTCTGCGAGTCGAGATTCGATGCGCTCAATGTCGATATTGCGGTCGTCGCGGGTAATGCCGAGCTCGCTTTGAATGGCCTTGAGCTGCTCGCGTAGAAAGAAATCTCGCTGCTTGGCACTCATTTGCTCTTCGACTTCTGTCGAAATGCGCTGCTGAATTCGGGCGACTTCAAGCTCTTTGCGCAGCAGTTCTAGCACCAGTGTCATACGCGCGATCAGCGGGACGGTTTCCAAGGCCTTTTGCAATTGCTCGCCGGGTGCAGAGGTTATGGTTGCTGCAAAATCGGCGAGCGGCGAAGGCTGGTTGAGATTGAAATGCCCAAGAAATTGCTTTAGCTCCTCTGAGTAGAGCGGGTTGGCAGTGACCAGCTCTTTGATCAGGCTGACGATGGACATCGCATAGCCTTTGAGCTCATCCGGGTCTTCTTGTGGTAGCGTGGGATAGCTCACTTCGGCAACGATCGGACGGCGTTTGCTGGTAACAAATTCAACTTCAAACCGGTCGAGGCTCTGTGCCATAAAGTGGATGCGGCCATCTTCTTCACGTAATTTGTGCACGCGCACCAATGTCCCAATCTTTGGGAAGTTGATAGGGTTGGTTTGATCTTGCGAGTATTCATTTCCCGCATAAACAAGGCCCAAATAGGGCTTATTTGCGTGGGTGACTCGCTTCAATGTGCTACGCCATGTGTCGGCTTCCAACACCACTGGCTGCATTTGTCCTGGAAACAATGGCCGCCCAAAGATGGGAACCAGCAGCAGTCGTAAAGGCAGTTCGCCATCGGCGGGAACCAAGTCTGTGCTGATGGATTCAAATTCGTTTTGATCGTTGTTCTCGAAATCGTCGCTCACGTAAAACCCTTGCGTGTTATCGCTAGCCTTAATGGGTTTAGTTTAATTTGAATTCAAGAATTTGCGGCAAATGCGGTAAACTTACGCCCGTTTTCGAAGCGAGCATTGGAGCGATATGTCGGGCAATACCTTTGGTAAGTCATTCACGGTAACGAGTTTTGGTGAAAGCCACGGGCCGGCAATCGGTTGCATCATCGACGGCTGCCCGCCGGGAATGCCGCTCACCGCCGAGGATTTTAAGCTCGATCTCGATCGCCGTAAGCCCGGCAAATCCCGCTATGTCACCCAGCGCCGTGAGCCGGACGAAGTGCAATTATTGTCGGGGGTATTCGAGGGAGTTACTACGGGCACCTCAATCGGCTTGGTGGTTCAGAACGTTGATCAGCGCTCCAAAGACTATTCCAAAATCGCCAATAGCTTTCGTCCCGGTCATGCTGACTACACCTATCTGCACAAATATGGCATCCGCGACTACCGTGGGGGTGGCCGTAGCTCTGCACGCGAAACCACGATGCGTGTCGCAGCGGGCGTTGTGGCTAAAAAGTACCTCAAGCTTCAACACGGCATTGAGGTCAAAGGCTACCTCTCCAAGCTCGGCCCGATTGACGCAGATTTGTCGTCGATCAATTGGGAGGAAGTCGAGTCCAACGCATTTTTCTGGCCCAACGCACACCAAATCGAAGCACTGGAAACCTATATGCAGCAGTTGATCAAAGCGGGCGATAGCATCGGCGCGTGTGTGACGGTCGAAGCCAGCAAAGTGCCTGTCGGTCTGGGTGAACCGATCTTTGACCGATTGGATGCAGATCTTGCCCATGCGGTGATGAGTATCAATGCAGTCAAGGGTGTAGAAATTGGCGATGGATTCTTATCTGCTGAGCAGCGCGGCACCGAACACCGTGATGAGCTAACACCCAGTGGCTTTGCATCGAATCACTCTGGCGGCATATTGGGCGGGATTTCAACGGGGCAAACCGTGAGAGTGCGCTGCGCACTTAAACCGACTTCCAGTATTCGCACCCCAGGTCGCTCGGTGACGCCACAGGGCGATGCCGATGAAGTCGTCACAACTGGACGTCATGATCCCTGCGTCGGTATTCGTGCAGTACCCATTGTCGAGGCCATGGTGGCCATTACCTTAATGGACCACCTGCTTCGTGATCGCGCTCAGTGTGGTGGTATGGATCATGGTTTTGTCGATATTGAGTCACAGCGCTAGCCCTTGGCCGGCAGCCCCGCACCGTTTGACCTCCTTTATTAAGCCCCAACTCAATCTGGTTCGGGTTTTTATATGCAAACCAAAAGTACAGGTTTTCCCGCAACCCGTAAGCCCTACGTCGACTGATCGTCGTTCGTTTTTGACTGTTTGTGTCGATTGACACGCGATACATCGCACTTCTCAGCTTTTATTCCTCAGTCTTAATGATCAATGCTTTTGTATTGAAAGTTTTTGTGAACGGTGCCGCTATGTGCTCTGAAACGTGACCTAGTTCACGTATTTGCATATGGCAAACCAGTGGGAGTGATCGATGTCAAACGATCTCGATATGTCGGAGTTTCAGGACATTTTCTTCGAAGAATGTGCTGAAGGTTTAGACGTCATGGAAAAGGGGCTTATGGGTCTCGATGATGGCGCTGATTCCGAATTTATAAATACAATCTTTCGGGCTGCGCACTCAATTAAAGGTGGTGGCGGCACGTTTGGCTTTACTGCCATTACTGAATTTACGCATTCGGTCGAGACCATTTTAGGTGAGTTTCGAGAGGGCACTCGATCGGTGACACGCCCTGTTGTCGATTTGCTGCTCACCGCATGTGACATCTTGCGCCACATGACTGGTGCGATGCAGGAAGGTGAGCCAGTTGACACCAATCGAGTGGCTGAGGTTCAGGCACAGCTAGAAGCTGTGTTGGCCGGCGGCAGTGGTGAGTTGGGGCCTGAGGCGGCAGCCGAATCGGCCCCGGAATCTGACTCAACCAGCAGTGATATGGACATCTCCTCTGGCGGCGAGTCAGTGCTGCTGGTCGGTTGGGCCGGCGAGCTACTCGGTGTGACTGAGGATGAACTCTTAGGCCATATCAATAAAATTGCAGGGGTGAGCGCAAGCGAACCCGTTCGCTCTGGCGATGGCGATGAACTCCATACCATTGGAATTCGTGTGTCCGGATCGATGACTGAGGATGCTTTAAAAGAGGGGCTTGCATGGGTACCGTCGGAAATAACGTTTACTGTCGCCGATAGTTCACCTCCAGCGCCAGCACCCCAAATGCCCAAGCCGATGTTTTTCACCAACATTGACTTTGGCGATGAAGACGACGCACCTGCGGCAAAACCTGCCGACCCAGCGCCTGAAGCGGCGCCAAAAGCGGCGGCGCCTGTGCCTGCATCTGCTTCAGTCGCAACTGAGCCTGCACCTGCAGCACCTGCCGCAGTAACCCCCACAGCAGACGACGCTGGAGGTGCTAAGCCACCTGCGCCGCCAGCAGGCGGTGGCACCGGTGGTTCTGGCAGCGGCAGTGGTAAGAGCGGTCAAGCCAATACCATTCGCGTCAACATTGAAAAGGTCGATGAAATTATCAACCTCGTTGGCGAGCTAGTGATTACGCAGTCAATTCTAAGCCAGTGCTGTGCCAAGCTCGATTATATGGGCGAGGAGCTACGCACAGGTTTAGATCAGCTCGAGCGCCATACCCGCGATTTACAAGACTCGGTAATGAAAATTCGGATGCTTCCGATTTCATTTGTCTTCAATCGCTTCCCTCGCATGGTGCGTGACATCTCCAGCAAGCTTGGCAAAGAGATCGAGCTTGAGGTGATTGGTGAGGCCACGGAACTTGATAAGACAGTGTTAGAAAACATCAGTGATCCATTGGTTCACTTGGTGCGCAACTCGGTGGATCATGGCATCGAGATGCCCAAAGATCGCGATAGTGTTGGCAAGGATCGCACCGGTCGAGTTATCTTGGAGGCCTATCACGAGGGCGGCAATGTCGTGATTCAAATTCGCGATGACGGCAAGGGATTGGATCGAGCTCGAATTCGTGCGAAGGCCATCCAAAAAGGTCTGATCTCCGAAGAAGAAACCCTCAGTGATGAGCGCATCTATGATTTGATTTTTCATCCCGGATTCTCAACAGCCGATGTGGTCAGCGATTTGTCTGGCCGTGGCGTTGGCATGGATGTGGTCAAACGAAACATTCGCGATCTTAGCGGCACCATTGAAGTGTCCTCCAGCGAAGGTGAGGGCACTACTTTTACCATTAGACTGCCATTGACCTTGGCCATCATTGACGGGCAGCTGGCACGCATTGGTAGTGAAACCTACGTGGTACCGGTGTTGTCGGTCATTGAATCAAATCAAATGAAAGCCTCGCAAGTCTCGAGCATTGCCAACGGCACTGAGGTGTACCGCTTCCGCGAAGAGTACATACCGATCATTCGAATATCGGAAATATTTGGTCTATCACAAGAGCGTCGTTCGATCGAAGAGGGCCTGCTAATTGTGGTGGATGCCGAGGGCATGAAGGCCGGTTTACATGTCGATGAGTTGCTAGGTCAACAACAGGTCGTCATCAAAGGCATGGAGACCAATTACAAGCCGATTCCAGGCATTTCGGGAGCGACGATTCTCGGCGATGGTCGCGTAGCGATGATCTTAGACATTGCCGGCATCATCAATAACTCGAATTGGGTCGACTCGGCAGCCATTAACAAAGCCATCGAACGTAAGCAGTTGCAAGACCAATCTAGGAGTGCCGCATGAGCCAGCCAGATTTAGACGAGATCAGCTTCGAGACTGAAGAGCCGCAAACCGAGCAGCTCATGACCTTTCGTATCCGAGATGAAATTTATGGTTTGAGCATTTTACGTGTTCAGGAGATCCGCTCGCTTTGCCCGATGACACTGATTCCCAATTCACCGCCCAGTGTGATTGGCATGATGAATCTACGTGGTGCGATTGTACCGGTCATTGATTTGTGCCAACGGCTGTCCATCGGTGAAAGCAACGTCAGTGAAACCAGCGTCATCATTATTACCAAAGCGATTGACTTGAAAAACGACACTGAAAAAACGGTGGGTTTGGTGGTCGACCAAGTGCGAGAAGCACAAAGTATTTTCCTCTATGACTTGCAGGATGCGCCGAGTGAAATGGAGGCCAAAGTGCCTCAAGGATCCATCCAAGGACTGGTTGAGATGGATTCGCAAATGACAATCGTTCTAAATCTGGACCGATTGTTTTCTGAAAACTTCTTTTAACCGGAGGGTCGATGAAGCGGAGACTTTCAATACAAAAACGATCGACCCTTAGGGACGATTTGAATCATGGCAAACACAGAAACTTTGAAAAAACAGGGGCGGGTGAATGATGAAATCACTCAATAAAGCGGGTCGTGTGGCCCTATTCGTAAACGTAGCGGCAGGGGCCACGCTCGCTGTTAGCATGATAATGGGGAATTTGTCAGAGAAGTCGCTCGTCGCGGCTGAAACCGCCAAGTTCGACAGCTATTTGTTGATGGATGAATTGCGTCAATCGTCCGATGATCTGACCCGACTGGCTCGTACTTATGTCAGCACGGGCAATGCGATCTATGAGGATCAATACAACCAAATTCTCAAAATTCGCAATGGGGAGCAACCGCGACCTGAGGAATATCATCGAATTTATTGGGATTTCGTCGCTGCGGAGCCAAATTCTAAACCACGCCCAACGGGTGAATCGGTGGCGCTGCGTGACTTGATGCGTCGCGCTGGTTTCACCGACAGCGAATTCAACTTATTGAATCAAGCAGCGGCCAATTCAGATGCACTGGTGGCAGCGGAAGTGAAAGCTATGAACGCCGTCAAGGGTATTTTCCAGGATCGCAGCGGCAACTACACCGTTTATGGCGAGCCAAATATGGACTTGGCGCGTGAATTGATGTTTAACCGTGATTATCACGGCGAAAAAGCCAAAATCATGGCACCAATAGACCAAGCTTTTGTTCAACTTGAACAGCGTGTCTCGGCAGAAATAGAGTCAGCTGCCAGTATCTACAACCTCTGGAGTATGATCGCCGCAATCGCTGCCGTCGCGACAATTGCCGCGGGGATGTTTACCATTGTGGTGTTGCGCAAATCGATGGCGGCAATTGGCTATGCTAACGAAATCGCCGCAGAGATTTCGCAGGGTCACTTGGAAAACGACATTGATCTAGAGCGGCAGGGTGAAGTGGGCGAACTTAATCGTGCACTACACACTATGCAAGAGCAGATCGGTGAAAGTTTGGAGAACAGCAAGCGTGAGGCGCGCGAGATGATGCGCATCAAGAAGGCGCTGGACATGGTCGGTGCCAATGTCATGATGGCCGATCCAGATCTCAACATTGTTTACTTAAATCATTCGGTTGAGCGCACGATGCGCGATGCAGAGTCAGATCTTAAACAAGCCTTGCCAAGTTTTGATGCCAGTAACTTGCTAGGTCGCAATATAGATATGTTCCACAAAGATCCGTCACATCAGCGTCGTATGCTCGGTTCGTTGTCAACGACATTTGCCTCAGAAATTAAAGTTGGTGTGCGGACGTTCCGTATCGTCGCCAATCCTGTGCGCGATGACGAAGGCAAGCCATTGGGCACCGTGGTTGAGTGGACTGATCGCACTCAGGAGCTGGCAGTTGAAAACGAAGTGCGTGAAATCGTCGAAGCCTCTAAAGCCGGTGATCTCAGCAAGCGTATCTCTGTCAAAGGTAAGCAGGGCTTCTTTGAAATCTTGGCCAAGGGCGTTAACGAATTGGTGGAAGTGGCCGATGGCATCACCGCTGACACCTTACGCGTACTGAAGGCACTGTCCGATGGTGATTTACGTCAACGCATTGATGGCAACTACGAGGGCACATTTGCAGAGTTGAAGGACAGCGCCAACCAAACGGCCAATCGCTTGAGTGACATCGTTGTTCAAATCCAGCGCGCCGCTTCTGAAGTGAGTGTGGGTGCTCAGGAAATCTCCACTGGCAACGCTGATTTGAGTCGCCGTACCGAAACGCAAGCCGCGTCACTCGACGAGACCAGCTCGAGCATGGAAGAGATGACCGGTACCGTACGTGCGAACTCGACCAATGCCGATCGTGCAGACGAGCTGGCCACTTCAGCCAGAACCAAAGCGGAGTCAGGCGGCCAAGTGGTTAGCAAGGCGGTTGAGGCGATGCGTGAAATCAACGATTCATCGACCAAGATCTCCGATATCACTAGCGTGATCAATGAAATCGCTTTCCAAACCAACCTATTGGCCTTGAACGCTGCTGTTGAGGCGGCACGAGCGGGCGAGCAGGGTAAAGGTTTTGCGGTGGTCGCATCAGAAGTTCGTAACCTCGCGCAACGCTCTGCATCGGCCGCCAAGGAAATCGAAGACCTGATCCACGATAGTGTGGGCAAGGTGACCGAAGGCACTCGCTTGGTTGACGAATCTGGCAAAACGCTCAGTGAGATTGTGGAAGCGGTTAAGACCGTTTCTGAAATCATCACTGACATTGCAGCGGCAGGCCGTGAGCAGTCGATCGGTATCGATCAGGTTAACCGTGCTATCTCGCAAATGGACGAAATGAC
>JABXHR010000187.1 GCA_013373515.1 Gammaproteobacteria bacterium
CGCCGCTTAAATTCGAGTCATTGGCATTCGAGGCATTGAGTCAAGCCACCCTGTACTTACGATTTAAGGTTGAGCAGGGTCGACGAATGAAATTATGGCTGCGTTCGCGTTTTCCCAGTACGCTGAGCGTTATGTGATCGACGGAAACTGAAGTCAATGCTCGAAATACGACCAAACTGTGAATGCTGCGATAAGGACTTACCTGCAGACGCTCCAGATGCAATGATCTGCACCTATGAATGTACGTTCTGCAAGACATGCGTGGAAGAAATCCTCCAGAATGTATGCCCAAACTGTGGTGGTGGGTTTTGTCCACGTCCGATTCGGCCGAAGGAGGCGAGACGACCTGGTTTAAGCGTGCGTCATCAAATGCCCTCACAAAAAAAGGTCAATACCACGTATACAATTGAACAACTAAGAGATTTCGCTGAATCCATCAAACATTTAAAGCCTGAAGAAAGATGAAGCAAGAAAATCGATATTCAGCATTCAGAATTTTATGATTAAGCGACTGGCTCTCGCACCCGCTACCCAATCACCGCATTGGCCAAATTCATAAAAATCACCCCAAGCCGCTCAAATGCCAAGTCCAGCGCGGGCATCAATAGGAGTACGCCGATAATTCCAGTCATCAGCGTGACAGGAAAGCCGACCGAGAAGATATTCATCTGCGGCGCGGCGCGGGTCATGACGCCAAGGCCGACATACACCAGTAGCACCGAGGCGGTGATGGGCAAGGAGATCAACACTGCAGACATGGCAACAAACGACATAGCACTGGCGATTTGAAAAAAGATATCTTTATCGAAGGCCATGGTTTGTACCGGGGCTTTGAAGAAGCTGGCAAGCAAGGTTTCGATGACCTGGCCATGCAAGCCACTGACAAAGTACAACAGCGCACCGATGATCATGAGCAATTGACCCAATACCGGCACCGACACCCCATTGGCGGGATCGATCATGGTGGCAAAACCAAGCCCCATCGACAGTGCCATTTGTTCGCCTGCGGCGATTAAAGACACAAAAATAAACTGCAAACACAATCCAATGGCCGCCCCAAGAATCACCTCATGCAGCGCGATCAATACGGCGGTGCCGGACAATAAGTCGACCTCGGGGACTTCGGGGATCAGTGGCGCAATGGTGAAACTGAGAAAAAAAGCATACATCACGCGGATACGCACGGGCATGGCATTGGCGCCCATCACAGGCATGGCCAGCAACATGGCTGAAATACGCATCAAGGGCCATAGAAGTGAGCCTACCAATGCGCCGATTTCGCCAACGGTCAGTACCATGAGCGTCAGCCGATGCGGTTGGGGATGCTTTGGAATAAATCTGTGGTGAAGTTCAGCATCAGATCCAGCATCCAGGGACCCGCCATAAAGATGACCGCCGCCAGTGCAAACAGTTTGGGAATAAAGCTTAAGGTTTGCTCGTTGATTTGGGTGGCCGCTTGAAACATGCCGACAATCAAACCCACCGTCAGGGCGAACAGCAGCGGTGGCGCGGTGATCATGGTGACCACCGTCAGAGTTTGCTGTCCAATGTCAAGTACGTCATCTGGCGTCATCAAATCACCCCGTAAAAACTGGAGGCCAAGGTGCCCATCGTAAGCGCCCAGCCATCGACTAGCACAAACAAAATCAACTTAAAGGGCAGCGAGATAATCATCGGCGAGAGCATCATCATACCCATCGACATCAACAAGCTGGCGACAATCAGGTCGATGACCACAAAGGGAATAAAGATCAAAAATCCAATCTGAAAGGCCGTTTTCAGCTCGGAGGTGATAAACGCCGGTATCAGCAAAGTCATCGGCGTGTCCATCGGCGTTTGGATGCCCTGCACATCGGCGATGCGCGCAAACATGGCAATGTCAGTTTCGCGCGTTTGACCGAGCATAAATTCTTTGAGTGGAATGCTGGCGGCAGCCCATGCTTCTTGTTCGGTCATTTGTTCATCAAGATACGGACCGAGGCCCGCCTCGTAAACTCGCTCGCCGACCGGCGCCATAATGAACAGCGATAAAAATAGCGCCAAACCCACCAAAATTTGATTGGAGGGCGTCGACTGTGTACCCATCGCTTGGCGCAGAATCGACAACACAATAATGATGCGGGTAAATGAGGTTAATGCCAGCAACATTGAGGGAATCAATGTCAGCGCCGTCATTAAAATCAGGATGCGCAGATTGAGCGAATAACCCGTTGCGCCGTCCTCAAGAGTACGTACGGTGAGAAAAGATGTCTCGGCATTTGCGCTCATTGGCAGCACGAGCAAACACAGCGCTACCCATAGCCCAGCGTATCGCATCAGGCGTCGTCCTTTTGGGATTTTTTGGCGAAAGCCAGCGCTTTTTCAAATGGACTGGTCCGTGGAGATTCAGCCTCAACTTGCAAAGGATCGACTGCATCGAGCTCGGTCAACATATTGACTCGGCCAGGGGCCACACCCAGCATAAAGCGACGACCGTCGGCTTCGACCACGACTAACTTTTCACGATTACTCAGGTTGGTGATTTCTTTGACTTGCACTGTGCGATTTTGGTTGCGCGGCAAGCCCGGCAATTTACGGGTCACGTAATAGGCGGCATACAACATCGCCACCAATACGGCCATACCGAGCCCAAGCCGAATCAGGCTGTCGTAAAACACCGTCTCCGCGCCGCTCAATTCGGTGCCCGCGTCCTCGGCAAAGGCCAACAGAGGCATGAAGGTGAGCAGCAGTGCAAGCATCGACTTCATTAACGTAACCTGCGAATACGTTCGGCAGGGCTGACCACGTCGGTTAGACGAACCCCATATTTATCATTCACGACCACCACTTCACCGTGTGCCACCAACGTGCCATTGATCATCACATCCAGCGGTTCACCCGCCACTCTGTCTAGCTCGATCACCGAACCTTGGGTGAGTTTGAGTAACTCGCGGATCGACAAGCGTGTCCGGCCGACTTCAAGGGTTAGACTCAATGGCACGTCGAGGATTACATCCAGATTGCCATCGGCGCTGCCCCCACGCGGTGCGGGGCTAGCTTGTAACTCTTCTAATGCTGCGGCCTGCGCTTCATCGCTCAGCGTGCCATCTACGACTTGATCACTCATTGCAGCCTCTTGGTTTTAATCTCGTTAAGGAGTGCAACTGAGCGTGCAGGCGCATGCTCACTTGCTTCATGTAAATTGAAAAATTGTTCCACGCTGATGGCGAGGTTTTGGCGCGACACCCCCAGACGTCCACGAATACAGGGCACGCCTTCGATATCGACTTGTACTTGATCGGGTTCGTCTATTGGAATCACATCGCCGACCCGCAACTGCAACACACGGCGCAGACTCATTTCTACAGTCGAGAGTTTGCAACGCACTTGCGCATGGGCATTGGCCACTTGATCGCGCAGCAGTTGCGACCACTGCTCGTCGCGATCGCTCTCACCGGAGCCCGCGTCTTCCAAGCGATGGCGGATCGGCTCGATCAATCCAAATGGATAGATCACCCAAAACTCACCGCCGCCTTGGTCGGTTTTGACGGAAAACTCACTGATAATCACCGGCTCATTAGCTCCAGTGATTTGTGCCATTTGGATATTCGATTCGTGACTGGTGGCTTCAAACGTCAACGGTACCAATTGATTCCACGACTCGGTCAAATCACCGAGTAGTGCGTCAGTGATGATTTTGATCACCCTCACTTCTGTCAGTGTGTAATCGCGCTCATCGGAGCTTGCGAAATTGCGCCCGTTGCCCCCAAAGAACGTGTCCACCACACGATTGACCAGCTGAGGGCTGATGGCCACCAGCGCAGAGCCGCGCAATGGCGGTGCTTTGAGTACGGTCAAACTACTGGGACGCACCACTGAGCCTGCAAACTCTTGGAACGACTTGATCACGCGTGACTTGATTTCAACATCGGCTGGTTTGCGCAAAGCCGCATAAGCACTGGCGCGAAACTGGCGAGCAAAGCGTTCATTAATGGCATCGAGACCAGGCAAGCTCGCACGGGTAATGTGCTCTTTGCTGGTGAGGTCATACTCGGTGCAGTCTTGGTACAATCCGCCGCCGTCACCTAGGTTGACATCGCCATTATCGACACCCGACAACAGGGCGTCGATTTCATCTTTGCTAAGTAGATCCTCGTCGGCCATGATTACTGCATCAAGAATTTGGTGAAATACAAATCGGCAATTTCGACCGACTGGCTGTTGTCATCCATCACCTCAGTGATGGTCTGCTTGGCCATATCGCGTAGCCGCTCTTTGCCCTCTGGTGCCAACAAATCCTCATAGCGTGCATCGGCCATCATAATGACTAAGCTGTTGCGCAACATGGGACGGTAAACATTGAGGGCATCAAAGGTATCTTGACTATAGGTTAGTACAGAAACGCCAACTGTTAAGTAGTGCTCCTGCTGCTCGCCCATAATATTGAGGGTAAACTCTGGATCAAATTCCAAATAAATCGGCTCGCCAAGTTCTTCTTTCTTGGGTGCCATTTCATCTTCAAGCCGCGCTTGGGCTTCTTGCAGTTCAGCCTGTGCAGAATCGAGCTGCGACTTCATAAAGAAGTACACGCCCGCGGCAGCGCCGCCCACAAGAATGATGATGACGATGATGATGATCATCATCTTGAGCATGCCGCCCTTCTTACCGCCTTCCTCTTCTTCTTCAACTACAGGTGCGTTTTTTTCAGCCATGATGGTTATTCCAATAGGATATTGCCTATATAGCAACCCTCATGCCATAGAATTTTATTGTTTTATTTCAGTGACTTAAAACGATGATTCGCCATGTTAGCGAAAATTTGACACCCGTCAGCGTGACGGGTGTCGGGGGGCTGGCAGGGCCCGTGTGGACGGCCGGTGCCAGCGAGCAACTAGGCGTAAGCGCTAATCGCACCCGAGGAGACTTGCTGAGGTCTCATTGACGGTTTGATGGCTTCAGCCACCTCGCCATTGGGCTCAGCCCATTGACCGGGCTGCTCTGAAGAGTGTTTTGACTGCTGATTAGAACCATTAAAGCCTTGGGCAAGATCACCCACATCGGCTCGGCCCAACTCGAAGCCGCGCTGCTCGAGCATTTCACGCAAACGCGGCAAAGTAGACTCCACCATATCTCGGACTTGCTGGTTCTCAGCCGCTAGGTTAAGTTTCAGCTCGCCGTCTTGCAGTTCAATGCTGACATCAATCTGTCCGAGCTCTGCGGGATGCAGCGACACCTTGGCCCGCTGCACGGCCTCACCCATCATCAAATTGACGCGTTGACGCATTGCATCGGTGAACAGCTCTTCGGTGTCTGGCATGGTCATCTGGAAGAGACGACCTGTGGTGATTTCATCGCCATCTGTCGCTTCTTGAAGTGCCCTGTCAAATTGATCAATCCCGGCTAACACATCGACATTGAGCAAATCACCATCCTGACTAAACCGCAGTGGTTGTGAGACTGCCGGTGCCAAGGTTGGCATCGGCGTTGGGGACACTGGCATCTCCGCTGTCAAATCCGGCGTCGCATTGATCGACTGCAGCAGTCCGTCCATTTGCATCCGCCGCTTGGCCAACACTTCGTGCATAGACGTCACGTTGCTCAAAGGCTCTGCAACCTCAGGTGCCACGCTGTCGGCAACAACAGCCCGCTCGGGGCTAGAGCTTTGCTCTGCACGCATCAAGTTGCTGGGCTTAAACAAAGGTTGCACGGTAACCACGGACTGCTGACGACCGCTGTTGAGCGGGTCTAACGTCTCTTCCACAGACACACTGGCCGCCGCAGCCTTCAGCTCACCGTCATCCAAAGCACCCTCAGACGCGCGCTCAATCGAGCGCAGCATCGACTCATTCGCCTCAGCGGCACGTCTTAAGCGCAAGGCCTCTAGGCTTTGCACCGGCGAGGATGGCAAATTGGCATTGTCTGCTTGATTGGACATCCAGTTCAGGCTGTCCGCATCCAATGCCGCTGGGTCATCTCCAAGCTCGGTTTGCATTGCCGCTTGGGCCAATGCCAATTGAGGGTCAACCGCCACGGTGTTTTGCGGCAATTGCCCCACCGGCTGAGCTTGCCCTTGTGCAGACTGACTTTGCAGCAAGGCATGTAAATCGCCGGATGGCGGTGATTTGAGCGTATTCGGCGGCAAATTGAGCCCATCAGAGGGTTTGAGCATCGACAGCAATGGATTGTGCTCGAGTCCAGGCGGCAATTGCCCGCCCATCATCGGCAAATTTTGCTTGCCATTGCCCAAATCGATTTCACCCTCTGGGAGGCCTTCTTGCAACGCCGGCGCGGTCATTTGCACATTCATTTGTGCAAATAGCACGGCAAACAAATCGGCGTCAGCCCCCGTCTGCTGGGGGTTTGAAGGCGGTGATAGACCGTTGACGCTCGACTGGCCGTTAACGCTAGTCGTTAAGTTTTGCATCGAAAAGTTCCTTTGATCACACAGTGTGAACACAAGGAATAGCGCGAAAGATGTGCCAAGTTTCGCAGATTGGCAAATTGAATTGAAAAGACAGATGATTAAGCGTGCTGTGACTTCAAAACCGCGCGTAACGCTGCGCGATCGTCCGCTTCAAGATCGGCTAGATTTTGCGCACGGATGCGCTGGCGGTTGGTTTCCATTTCCACCAATTTTTCGATGGCTTTGAAGCGCATTTGCTTTTGCAGCCAGATGTCTTTTTTATCGGCGATTTTTTGCTGAATGCGGGGATATTGCGACTGTTGCTGCTCAATGGCCTCATCGATTTTGCCAAGAAAGCTCTGCGTCAATCGAAGACTGGTCGCGCTGACCAATCCCTGCGGTGCAGGGTAGTGAATACGAAACTCCGAAAGTTGATGCTCCATGGCCTGTGCATTGCCAAGCTCAGACATGGCGGCTTGCCACTCGCGCTCGGCACGATCCATTTCGTCCTGAGCCACATCGAGCACACGGGTTAACTGGCGAAGCTTACGACTCATGCGGCGCTAGCCGACGCATTTTGAATGCCGAGCACACCATCGAGCGCCATGACGGCTTGATCTAGCGTGACAGGCGAATGCTCTTGCTGCTGCAAAAACTCTGCTAACCGCGGTTGCAACGCAATGGCTTGATCCAGCTCGGGATCACGGCCCTGCTGATAAGCCCCCACCGAAATCAAATCTCGGCTTTGCTGATAGCGGCTGTAAAACTTACGGAAAATCGACGCTGAGCGCCGATGCTCTGGCGTGGTGATTTGGGTCATCACACGGCTGATTGAGGCTTCTGGATCAATGGCGGGAAAATGTCCGGCTTCGGCCAATTCCCGAGACAACACCAAGTGACCATCTAAAATCGCTCTAGCAGCTTCGGCGACTGGGTCGGAGGTGTCTTCGCCTTCGGTCAAAACCGTATAAAACGCCGTAATCGAACCGCCGTTTTCTGGGCCGTTGCCTGCCCGCTCAACCAACGCTGGCAGCTTGGCAAACACCGAGGGTGGATAGCCACGAGTAGCCGGCAATTCACCCGTCGATAAGGCAATTTCACGCTGCGCTTGTGCATAGCGCGTCAGGGAGTCCATCAAGAGGAGAACGTCTTTGCCCTGATCGCGGTAATACTCTGCAATAGAGTTTGCCAATTGGGCACCGTGTAATCGCATGAGCGGGGGCGCGTCAGCAGGTGCCGCTACCACCACAGACCGAGACCTACCCTGTTCACCGAGTATATGCTCAATGAACTCTTTGACTTCTCGCCCCCGCTCACCGATTAAACCTACCACAACTACGTCGGCAGCGGTATACCTTGCCATCATTCCGAGTAGTGTACTTTTACCGACACCGGGTCCAGCAAACAGCCCCATACGCTGTCCGCGCCCGACGGTAAATAGTGAATTAATTGCTCGAACACCCACATCAATCGTCGAATCAATCGGCGCGCGTGACATGGGGTTGATCGGGTGACCATTCATGGTCACCGTGTTTGAAGACTTGTATTGCTCTAGCCCGTCAAGCGGACGGCCTTGGCCATCAATCACACGCCCAAGTAATCCGTCGCCTACCGACACCATCTCCACATCATCCAATGGAATGACACGCGCGTTGGGCATAATGCCATGCACGTTACTGGATGGCATCAGAAATAATTTCTCGCCATCAAAGCCCACCACTTCGGCATCAATCGGTGGACGCCCCGGCGTTTGCACGCGACAACGATCGCCGACCGCCGCCTGACAACCTATGGCCTCTAAGGTAAGCCCGACCATACGTGTGATACGCCCTTCAACCGGCGGCACGATTTTGTCGGTCGGGATTTTTTCCCGTCGCTGTTGTAAGCGATCAACCCAACGCGCGGCGACAGCATTAGTCATCGAGACGCGCCTTGGCCAACGTGCCTGCTGCCAATCGCTGCAATTGCGACTCCAGCGTGGCATCAATTTGTGATTTGTCGGTGTGGATCATGCAGCCACCACGCGAGATCAAAGGGTCTTCTTTGAGCTTCCAATCGGCATCGCTACCCGCTTCCGACAACAGATTGCGAATCAACGCGGCATCCTCTGGATGCACATGCACCGAGACATTTACCGCACTGCTGGGCAACTGCTGCAGACAGGCTCGAATGGTGCCAATAATTTCGCCTGGTTGGGTTTTCAGTTCGCGGCGCACCAGCTGCTGAGCAATGGCGACCACCATGCGCATCAGCTCGGTCTCAACCTCTTCATTCACCTGCAATAGCGGCTCGGACACCGCGTTTAACAGATCGGGCAGCTCGGCGTACTTGGCCAAAATTTCGGCGGTGGCCTCTTTGACGCCTTTGTCATAGCCGATGGCATATCCTTCGGCATAGCCCTGCTCGCGTGACTCGGCTTCCCAGCGTTCAAATTCTTGAGCGGTCGGGGGTTGGCGCACGATTTCCATCGGATCGACACGCCCGTCGAACGCAGCAGGCTTCCAATATAGCGAACCGTCTTTGTCTTCAAAGACCTTCCCATGTGGTGTGGTTTCGCTCACAAGTCACCTACACAAAATCATCGCCACTGCCCAGCATCAAGCGACCTTCGTCGGCCATCTGCTGTGCACTGTCACAAATACGGCGCTGCGCGTCTTCGACTTCACTCAAGCGAACTGGGCCTTTGGCGTCCATATCGTCGCGCAGCAGCTCGGCGGCACGCTGCGACATATTTTTGAGAATCTTTTGGTTCATCATATCGCTGGCACCTTTGAGTGCCATGACCAAATCTTCGGTGGTCACTTCGCGCAGCAATGACTGAATGCCGCGATCGTCCACATTGATCAAGTCTTCGAAGATAAACATCTTTTCCTTGATGGTGGACGATAGACGCTCGTCCTCCTTGCGAATTTGCTCGAGCACGTCCTCGCAAACTTCGGGCGGCAAGGCATTCATGATGGCTGCAGCGCTGGAGACACCACCGCGCTCTTCGCCCTCGCCCGCCAGATTCGATTGCTGTTCGCTGGCGCGGCTGGCGGTGTGCATTTCGAGAACGCGGTCAAGCTCGCGTACCGCTTGTGGCGGTACGTCGTCGAGCATTGCGATACGCATAACGATGTCCGATCGCAACTCTGGCGGCAGCATTGACAACACCTTGCCTGCCTGCTGGTCGGAAATAAACGACAGAATCAACGCAATAATTTGAGGATGTTCGGAGCGAATGAGATCGGCCATCGCCCGAGGCTCCATCCATTTGAGTGCATCCAAGCCTTTGGTGCGACCATTGATGGTAATGCGGTCGATCAGCATTTTGGCGCGCTCGTCGCCCAATGCAGCGACGAGCATCGCTTTTAGGTAGTCTTCGCTGCGAACCCCTAACGAGGTTTGCTCGCGAATTTCTTCCACAAATTTACGCAATGAGCCTTCGACCAGCTCGCGAGTGATTCCGCCCATATTCGACATGCGAATACCCAAGCGCTCAACCTCAGCAGGCGAGAGATTACTGACCACTTTCGAAGCCGTCTCAGGGCCGACTGCCATCAATAAGATGGCTGCTTTGTCGATACCGCTGAGCGATTCAGCCGCTTCACTCATTTTGGATTCCTACAAACTTGCTCCGGCGGCAGGGTTTCCACCTTGGAGCCATACTTTCAACAGGTTCGCAGCACGGGCCGGATCATCTTCGATCAAGGAGCGGGCATACGACAATTGGTTGTTGAGTGCACGTTGGCGAGCCTCTTCTTCTGGGTCAACCAAGCGACCTGCTTCGTCAAACTCCAGTTCACGAGGAGACACATCCTCTGGCTCTGAATCCGCCAAATCTCCCTCGCCGACCATGCCATCTGCATCAACCGTACTGTTGATCTGCATAATCCGTGCCGGAGGAGACAAAAGGGCTTTAACCGTCGGTCTGATGACCCAAATCAATAACACCAAGACAAAGATGCCACCCAGCGTCTGTTTAATCAGCGGCACGAACCATTCACGCTCCCAAATGGGGATCTCAGGCAATGGTTCAATCTTTTCTTCTAGGAAGGACTGGTTGATCAAGCTGATACTGTCGCCGCGCATCTCATCAAAGCCAATGGCTTCTTTAATCAGGCGCTCAAACTTGGCGAGTTCCGCGTCGTCGTAAGATTGACGCGTCGCCACTGGCTCTGGCGCGGCGACGGGTTCTGCATCGCCCTCAGCTGCGGTGGCTTCGCCCTCAGCTGGCGCTTCAGCAGCGGTTGGCTCTGGAGTAATCATGACCACCTTGTCGTCAATCACCACGGCAATCGACAATCGGTCAATCCCTGCTTGCCCACCGCGACGATAGCTCACGGTGCGATCCACTTCGTAATTGCGCGTGGCATTGCGTGTCGAGCTACCGGTGGTTTGGGTTTCATCGGCCTGGGCTGCCGCAGAGTTAGGGTCTGTTGTGCCCTCACCCGGCGGTTGGTTGGTCAGTGCGCCGGGCACGCCAGCTGGAACCGGCATGCTGCGATCGCTTTCCGATTCGGCCAGCTGCTCAGAGCGGACTACTCTGCCCTGCGGATCAAACGCTTCACGCGCGGTCTCTTCTTGGGTGAAATCCATCTTCGCCGTCACTTGTGCACGAACTTTACCGAGACCCACCACAGGCTCCAAGATTTGCACAATGCGATCGGCGTAGTTGGATTCAATTTTTCGAGTGTACTCAAACTGCTTGCCACTCATGCCGATGGCTTCATTGGCCGCGCCATCGGTCAACAATCGACCCGTTTGATCCACCACCGTGACATCATTTGGCGTCATGCTCGGGATCGAGCTAGAGACCATATGCACCACGGCTTGGACTTGATCGTCTGCCATCACGCGCCCGGGCATCAATTCAACGACAACTGACGCCGTTGGGCGCTGGCGCTCACGGACGAAAATGGTTTCTTTGGGCATCGCCAGATGCACGCGCGCGGCTTTCACCGCACGAATTTGCGAGATTGAACGAGCGAGCTCGTTTTCTAAGGCGTGTTTATAGCGAGCGGTTTCAATGAACTGCGAAGTGGTGAGATCTTGTTTCTCGTTGAGAATTTCAAGTCCCATTACCGCATTGTTGGCGGGCAAGCCTTGCGAAGCCAGTTGCAAGCGGATTTGACGCACCTTGTCGGCAGGCACCATGATCTGGCCACTTGCCATGTCGATCTTGTATTCGGTTTGCGAGTTTTTCAGTACTTCGCCGATTTGAATCGCATCAGCTTCAGCCAGCTCTGCAAACAACGGCGTGTACTCCGGCTCTTGTGACCAAAGCGCAACGGCCACCCCAATGGCAACTGCGGCGGCCAAAGCTACAATGACGCCCACTTGACGTGCCACGGGCGCTTCACGCCATGGCATCGGTGTGGCCACAATATCAATTGTGGAGGGGCGCCCAGTGTCAGAATTGGCGGCTTCGGGAAGTGTGGTGGTATCCGTTGCCATAATCGTTCTCTATTAGTCCTCAGCCGTTATACCGGCATATTCATAATTTCTTGGTAGGCAGTCAGTAACTTGTTGCGTACCTCGACCGCTGCTCGAAATGAAATGCTCGATTTTTGCGATTGGATCATCACATCGACCAAGCTGACATTGGGGTCACCCAGTTCAAACGACGTTGCCAATTTTCTGGCGGCCGCTTGCTGCGAATTGACCGAATCGAGCTGCGTTTTCAGATAACTACCAAAATTCGTGCCGGGTGCTTCAACAGGACTTGATTGAAGGTTAGGCGCATCCAGCGACAGCCCTTGCGAACGCTCCGCAAGTGCTTTCATTTGCTGGGTGAGATTGATCATTTGACTGCTATCGATATTCATCTTGAGCGTCCTCAGGCGGTGACCAAAGATCCGGTGTTCGGGAGGCGAATGCCCATTTCACGCATGCGCGCGAGTTTGTAACGCAGCGTACGCGGGCTGATCCCCAATCGCTGTGCGGTGTCTTTGCGCGAACCATTGCATTGCTTGAGCACCTCGACAATCATCTGTGCTTCGCGTGATTTGAGATCTTGTTCAAGCAGACCCTCATCATCGACTTTCTCAATGACTGCGGTTTGCCCCGCCAAAGACTGCAATTCAATATGCAAATCTGCCGCTTGAATCTCGCTATTCTCGGCCAAAATAATGGCGCGCTGCACCACATTTTCTAGCTCACGAACATTGCCAGGCCATTGGTGAGCCAACATACGAGACAAAGCATCGCGGCCAAAATGCTTGGCCACCGCGCCACGTGGCGTGTGTTTTTTAAGGAGCAAATTGGCAATGGGCTCAATATCACCCGGACGCTCACGTAACGCAGGTAACGTCACTGGTAGCACGTTGAGGCGGTAATACAAATCTTCGCGAAAGCGGCCGGCCGACACTTCTTCACGCAAATTGCGGTTGGTTGTGGCCAAGACGCGCACATCAAGGCTGATGGTGTCTCGCGACCCCAAACGCTCGACTTCGCGTTCTTGAATCACTCGCAGCAACTTGGCTTGAAGCGCAAGGTCCATTTCTGAAATTTCGTCCAGCAGCAATGTGCCGCCTTGGGCTTGTTCGAACTTGCCCGGTGTCGATTTCAGGGCGCCAGTAAATGCCCCTTTCTCATAACCAAACAACATGGCCTCGAGCATGCTCTCTGGAATGGCGGCGCAGTTAATGGCAATAAACGCTTTCTCGGCGCGCGGCGAGTTTTCATGGATGAAGCGCGCCATGACTTCTTTACCGCTGCCACTTTCAC
>JABXHR010000216.1 GCA_013373515.1 Gammaproteobacteria bacterium
ACCCTATACTCCCTTAGCAGGGGAGCGCCTTCAGCCACTCGGCCAACTCTCCGTAAGCGAGCTATAATAGCGCTATCTAGACCCTATTGCAATGCTACTTGTTGCCTGTGGCAATATTTATTTCGTGGTCTTGATCATCGTCACCACTCTGCGCTGCCTCTGCAGCAATGCGACGATAAATCTCCTCTCGATGAACAGATACTTCGCGTGGTGCATTAACGCCGAGACGTACTTGATTTCCTTTGACGCCCAAAACGCTAATCGTGACCTCATCTCCGATGACCAGCGATTCGCCGACTCTGCGAGTTAAGATGAGCATTGACAATATCTCCTTGTGTCTCACACAACCGAAGTTGCATCTAAAATATTACTATACAGTAATGTTACGAATCTGACTCGCTTTTGTCGAGTTCAAATGCCCGATGCAACGTTCGTACTGCTAATTCCATATACTTCTCGTCTATAGCGACTGAGATTTTTATCTCTGAGGTGGAAATTAACGAAATATTAATTCCTTCCTCACCGAGTGCGGTAAACATCTTGCCCGCGATACCTGCATGAGAACGCATTCCCACGCCAACAATCGACACCTTAACAATTTCATCGTTGCCTTCAACCTCTCCACCACCGAGCTGTGTGACTAAGCCATGAAGAACATCCATCGATTTCTTGAAATCGTTGCGATGCACAGTGAAAGTAAAGTCTGTTGTACCATCTCTACCGATATTTTGGACAATCATATCGACTTCGATGTTCTGTTCGCCAACCGGCCCGAGAATCTTCGCTGCAATACCTGGACGATCAGGAACACCCTTGATAGTAACTTGCGCCTCATCACGGTTAAATGCAATACCAGAAATCAGTGCTTTTTCCATATCGGTGTTTTCTTCCTCATCGTCGAGTGTGATTAATGTGCCTGGGCCATCGTCAAACGATGAGGCTACACGTAGCGTAACATTGTATTTCCCGGCGAATTCAACCGAGCGGATTTGCAGAACCTTTGAGCCTAAACTTGCCAATTCCAACATTTCTTCAAAAGTGATTTTCTCCAGACGACGCGCTTTGGGCTCAACTCTAGGGTCGGTCGTATAGACGCCGTCGACATCGGTGTAAATCACGCACTCATCAGCGTCCAATGCAGCCGCGAGCGCCACTGCTGATGTATCAGAGCCGCCGCGACCCAAGGTTGTGATACTGCCATCTGCAGCGACCCCTTGGAAACCAGCGACGACAACAATATTGCCCGCCGCCAAATCAGCGCGAATGGCCTCGTCATCTATAGATTCGATTCTTGCCTTGCCATACACAGACTCGGTTCGAATAGCCACCTGACTGCCAGTGTAACTACGCGCTTTGACGCCCATTTCGGTCAAAGCAATACACAGCAAACCGATGGTAACTTGCTCACCGGTTGACACTACGACATCTAGCTCACGAGCATTTGGCGTTTTGCTAATCTCAGACGCGAGTCCAAGTAGGCGATTGGTTTCACCAGACATCGCTGACACCACGACCACCACTTGATGGCCCTCTGCCTGCGTCTTGGCAGCTCGACGTGCAACGTTTTGAATGCGTTCAACGGTACCAACTGAGGTGCCGCCATATTTTTGGACGATTAACGCCATTAACCCAGTTTTCCTTTTACAAATTCGTTAACAGACGCAAGTGCCTGATCGAGGTGTTCGGGCTGATCACCACCTGCTTGCGCCATTTCTGGGCGACCACCGCCCTTGCCACCAACTTGCATCGCGACATGGTTAACCAAATCTCCAGCTTTAATCTGTGCCGTGAGATCTTTGGAAACACCTGCAAGTAATGCGACTTTGCCGTCTTCGACCACTGAAAGGACAAACGCAGCACGACCGAGTTTGTCACGCGCCTTATCGCCCATGTCACGAAGGGCTTTACGATCGACTCCGTCCAACTTAACCGCTAAAACTTTAACCCCAGAGACCTGGGTCGCCTGCGACAACATAGCATCGAGTTGGTCACCTGCTGAGGCACGCTTGAGCTGCTCCACCTCGTGGGTCAATTCTTTTTGCTTGGCCAGCAATTGATTTACTTTATTGAGCAATTGGTCTTGTGGGACTCTTAACTCAGCCATTAACTGAGCTACTAAGGATTCAACCGACGAAACCGAGTCCAAAGCTCGCTGCCCAGTGATGGCCTCAATACGACGCACACCTGCGGCAACACTGGACTCCATGTTGACTTTGAAAAGACCAATATCGCCCGTTTGCTCAACGTGTACGCCACCACACAACTCGACAGAGTTGGGACCCAAGGTCACAACACGCACGACTTCACCGTACTTTTCACCAAATAGCGCCATAGCGCCTTTGGCCTTAGCTTCATCGATACCCATTTCTTCAGTCATTGATGGGTGGTTCGCGCGTACCTCAGCATTAACCAGTGTCTCAATTTCCTGCATCTGCGAATCGCTAATGCCTTCATCGTGCGAGAAGTCAAATCGCAGATAATCTTGATTAACCAATGAGCCCTTTTGGTGTACGTGATCACCGAGGACTTTTCGAAGTGCAAAGTGCAAGAGGTGCGTCGCAGAGTGATTGGCGACAATCGCGTCACGACGATCAATTTCAACTTCGCACTCAACGGCGGTGTTGGCAGCAATTTCTCCCGAGCGCACTTCAACCATATGAATCCAGGTGGTGCCAGACTTTTTGGTGTCTAAAACCGCCACTTCTAGCCCATCGGCAAAAATTCGACCAGTATCACCCACCTGCCCGCCTGACTCTGCGTAAAACGGTGTTCGATCCAGTACGACAATTCCCTCATCACCTGCGTATAGCACAGACTGCGGGTCGCCATTCATGGCATACACACTTTGCACCGTCGCAGTGCTATGCGTGGTGTCATATCCCAAGAACAGGGTGCTCTCTCCACTGATACGCTTCGACATATCTGCGGCAAACCGCCCGGCAGAACGAGCGCGTTGTCGTTGCTCTTCCATCAACCGATCAAAACCCGCCTCGTCCAGTAACAGAGATTTTTCGCGAGCAATGTCTGCGGTTAAATCGTAGGGAAAGCCGTAGGTGTCATAGAGTTTAAACAGCACGTCGCCAGTGATGGTATCGCCTTCTTTGAGTGTTTGAGTTGACTCATCGAAAATCTTCATTCCAGAGTCAAGCGTAACCAAAAAACGCTCTTCTTCGCGGCGCAATGCCTTTTCAATCGTCGGCTGAGAACTCACCAGCTCAGGATAGGCATCGCCCATTTCGCGCACCAATGAAGCCACAACTTTGTAGAAAAAGGCTTCACGACAGCCGAGCTTATAACCATGACGTAAAGCACGGCGGATGATGCGGCGAAGCACATAACCACGACCTTCGTTCGATGGCATAACACCATCGACGATCAAAAATGCACACGACCGAACATGGTCGGCAATGACTTTTAAAGAGGCATTCTCAAGGTCGGCTGTGCCAGTAATGCTGGCCACATCCGTTAATAGGCGCTCGAACAAGTCGATCTCGTAGTTGGAGTGAACATGCTGCAATACGGCAGCAATACGCTCCAAGCCCATGCCTGTGTCAACACATGGCGCTGGTAGCGGCGTTAAAGTGCCGTCGGCTGAGCGCTCAAATTGCATGAATACGAGATTCCAAATCTCGATATAGCGATCACCGTCTTCTTCAGAGCTGCCCGGCGGGCCTCCCCAAACTTCTGGACCATGATCGTAGAAGATTTCCGTACATGGACCGCATGGCCCGGTGTCACCCATTTGCCAGAAGTTATCCGATGCATAGGGAGCGCCTTTGTTATCACCGATACGGATAATGCGATCTGCAGGTACCCCGACAACCGTATTCCAAAGCTCAAACGCTTCGTCATCGGTATGATAAACCGTAATCCACAACTTCTCTTTTGGTAGACCGTAGACTTCGGTCAGAAGTGTCCAAGCACCGACAATCGCTTCCTCTTTAAAATAATTTCCGAAGCTGAAATTCCCGAGCATCTCGAAAAAAGTGTGGTGGCGTGCCGTGTAACCGACATTTTCAAGATCATTATGCTTTCCACCAGCGCGAACACACCGTTGCGAGGTCGTCGCGCGCGTGTAGTCCCGCTTTTCAATGCCCAAAAAACAATCTTTGAATTGAACCATACCGGCATTGGTAAACAGCAAAGTAGGATCATTGCCAGGAATCAAAGAACTAGACGGGACAATCCTATGCCCACGGCTCTCCCAAAATTCCAAAAAAGCTTTGCGGATCGACGTCGTGGTCCATTGAGTCATGTTTTTCAACTTTCTACTGTTGGCGCAAGCGCTTCAAGGCGTTGTACGCGATATCTTGAGTGAACCCACGGCCTGCCAGAAACCTGAGTGCCTTCGCTTGGCACTTTGGGTCCGTGAGGTCGTGTAACTTAAATTTTTTTTCGAGTGCTGCAACCGCCAGCGATAGCCAATCGACGTGCTCATCGTTTGAGCAAAAATCAGCCGAGACCTTTGCCACTGAAAGATCTCGTTTTAATCGAAGAGGACCTTGCAACTTACCCGATACTTTACGTCTGACACTGTCGGCAAAACGATGGTCGGACAATAAACCTTGGGATTTTAACTCAGTTAGGAGGGGGTTTATCAAGCTTTCGTCGTCACAATGACGCTTTAATTTGTTGTAGAGCTCAAAAGTACTGTGTTCTCGGCGGGATAGAAGATCAAGGGCGCGCTTTTTCAAGCGCGCCAACTCATCAGTCAACGAGATCGCCCTCAGGCGCATCCTCTTCAGACGCCTTCACTGACGTTAACAGCATCGCCCTAAGTTTGGTTTCTAGCTCTGCACACATTTCAGGATGCTCTTTGAGGTAGTTACGAACATTTTCCTTACCTTGGCCGATTCGATCACCGTTATAGCTGTACCATGCGCCGGCTTTATCGACTAAATTGTGCTGTACACCAAGATCGATCAATTCGCCTTCACGTGATGAGCCCTCACCGTACATAATCTCAAATTCAGCTTGCTTGAAGGGCGGCGCCATTTTGTTTTTGACGATTTTAACGCGCGTCTCGTTGCCGACAACCTCGTCACCTTTCTTGATTGAACCAATACGACGAATATCCATACGGACTGATGCATAGAATTTCAGTGCATTACCGCCAGTGGTGGTCTCCGGGCTACCGAACATGACGCCAATTTTCATACGAATTTGGTTGATGAAAATGACCAATGTATTCGAGCGCTTGATATTGGCGGTCAATTTGCGAAGTGCTTGCGACATGAGACGAGCATGAAGCCCAACATGGCTGTCGCCCATTTCGCCTTCGATTTCTGCTTTTGGCGTTAACGCCGCAACGGAGTCGACGACAACGACGTCAACCGCGCCGGATCGAACCAACATATCGGTGATTTCAAGTGCTTGATCGCCGGTATCTGGCTGTGAAACCAATAGATCGTCGACATTGACACCAAGCTTGGCCGCATAAGATGGATCAAGAGCATGCTCTGCATCAACAAATGCTGCAGTACCTCCCAGCTTTTGTGCCTCAGCGATTACCTGCAGAGTCATCGTGGTTTTACCTGATGACTCAGGCCCATAGATTTCAACAATACGACCGCGTGGCAGACCGCCGATACCCAAGGCGATATCGGTCGTTAATGAGCCTGTGGAAATGGCTTCAATATTGCGGACAGCAGACGCATCTCCCATGCGCATGACAGCCCCTTTGCCATACTGCTTTTCGATTTGACCTAAGGCTGCCGCCAGCGCTTTGCGTTTGTTTTCATCCACGATGTGGTTCACCCGTTGAATTAAAGATGGTTAAATTATGACACAAACACTGTATTTTTAAACAGTTAAATGATATCAATTCGGTAATTTTTAGGCCCTACTCGCTGTGAGCGGCCTCAGACATTGCCTTTTGGCGCTTTTCACAAGGTTTTTTACAGCTGCAGTTGGGCTTTTCAAAGCCAGGGATATTACCAATCCCACCGCAACTGCCTGCGATTCGTCGACCGCTGACCATGACGCCGATGGCCATACCTGCCATCACCAACCCAAACACCACCAATGATGCGAAAAAAGCCGCCATTATTGTGTTCCCATTTTCTCTAAAAACTGCCCTGTTGCACGCTGCTCAAAAGTGCCATCGTCCAACCGTATAATCATCAAGACAGATATGCCTGCTCGCTCAGCATATTCAAGCCCTACAGTCTCACCCATCGACATCATCGCCGTCGCATAAGCATCCGCTGTGGCCGTATTGTCGGCTAAAACGGTGATTGATGCCAAACGATGATCGATCGGATATCCCGTCGAGATATTTAATGTGTGTGAAAAGCGCTTGCCATCAATTTCAAAATAATTTCGATAGTCACCTGATGTCGCCATATTGGCTTCTGAAATCTCGAACTGCTGGATAACTGCTCTTAAATTTGCATCTGGGCGTTCGATTCCCAATCTCCAGGGCGTGCCGCGTGGGCTCTGCCCCCGAGTCGCCATTTCGCCACCAATTTCGATTAAATAAGAATCGACACCTTTGCTCTCGACCAGTGTTGCAATCTGATCGACACCATACCCTTTTGCGACCGCCGACAAATCGACATAAACCGCTGGATTGTCTTTTTTAATTCTGTACGGCGACTGCGCTAGGCTAAGATATTTAAAGCCCACATGCATCTTTGCTTGGGTAATTTCGGCTTCGCTCGGCACTCGATTAGCCGATGTTGACTTTGGCCCAAATCCCCATAAATTTACCAACGGACCGACCGTGACGTCAAAGTTGCCATCGGTTTGTTGGCTAATGTCTAGCGATAACGACAAAACGTCATAAAAGTCTTTGGATATCTCAAACCAATCCGTCGAAGTGCTTTGGTTAAAGCGACTGAGTTCAGAGTCCTCTATCCAAGTGGACATGGATTCATTGATCTCAAGCAGTCGCTGATCAACCTCACGCTGCAACGCCGTTGCTGATATGTCCGCGGGATCACTAATCACGATGCTGTAAGTGGTTCCCATCGTTTGCCCCGTCAACCGGATGGGTTCTTCACTAGAGGAACAACTCAGCAATGCGAACACGGTGATCGTAAATGAAATAATTTTCTTCATAAAAGCAGAGAGGGCACCAAAGGTGCCCTCTTTCATCCTACTTAGCCACCGAAGTCGTCAAGCAAGATGTTGTCATCTTCGACGCCGAGATCAGTCAGCATCTTGATGACCGATGCATTCATGATTGGAGGTCCACACATGTAGAACTCGCAATCTTCTGGCGCTGGATGATCCTTGAGATAGTTGTCATACAGAACATTATGGATAAAGCCTGTGTAGCCATCCCAATTGTCTTCTGGCAATGGCTCTGACAATGCCAGATGCCATTCGAAGTTAGGATATTCAGCAGCAATGGCATCAAAATGATCGACGTAAAACGCTTCACGCAGAGAGCGTGCACCGTACCAGAAGGTCACTTTGCGATCTGTGGCCAGACGCTTGAACTGATCGAATATGTGCGAACGCATCGGTGC
>JABXHR010000125.1 GCA_013373515.1 Gammaproteobacteria bacterium
CCAGCTTTCAAGCTAGCTTCGACAAAGTCGTCTAGGGCGCCATCGAGTACCGCGCCAGTGTTACCAGTTTCTACACCGGTGCGAAGGTCTTTGATACGTGAAGCATCGAGTACATAAGAGCGAATCTGACTGCCCCAACCAATGTCAGACTTGGCGTCTTCTACCGCTTGTTGGTCGCCGCGACGTTTTTGCATCTCTAGTTCGTAGAGCTTAGCTTTAAGCTGCTTCATCGCGGTGTCGCGGTTTTTGTGTTGTGAACGGTCTGCCTGGCACTGCACCACAATACCGCTTGGGTTGTGCGTAATCCGCACCGCCGACTCAGTTCGGTTAACGTGCTGACCACCGGCGCCACTTGCGCGATAGACGTCGACGCGCAAATCGGCCGGATTGATTTCGATATCGACATTGTCATCCACCTCTGGCGAGACAAATACCGCTGCAAAGGATGTATGGCGGCGATTGCCTGAGTCGAATGGCGATTTGCGTACCAAGCGATGCACACCAGTTTCGGTTCTCAGCCAGCCAAAGGCGTTTTCGCCTTGCACGCTAATGGTGGCCGACTTTATCCCGGCAACATCGCCTGCCGAGCATTCCATGAGCTCGGTTTTAAAGCCTTTGTTTTCAAACCAACGCAAATACATGCGCAGCAGCATTTCCGCCCAATCTTGGGCCTCAGTACCGCCAGAACCCGCCTGAATATCGACGAAGGCATTGGAGCCATCTTGCTCGCCCGAGAACATCCGCTGGAACTCGAGCTTTGAAACCTGCGCTTCAAAACGCGCGACATCTTCCTGCACGGCGGCGAAGGTGTCTTCGTCTTGCTCCTCAACTGCCATATCGAGCAGCTCTCTGGCATCCGTAATGCCGATGCTGAGTGAGCGCAATCCATCGACGATGGTCTCAAGCGTGGCGCGCTCTTTGCCAAGTGCTTGCGCGCGCTCTGGATCATTCCAGACATCGCCGTCTTCAAGCTCGCGCAGTACCTCTTCTAGACGCTCTGATTTGGTATCGAAGTCAAAGATACCCCCTCAGCGACACACACCGCTCTTCTAAGTCATCTAATGCCTGTACAACTGGATTAATTTCCATGCTCTGCACTACAAAATAAAACCGAGTATTATAGCGGATAAGACCGGTCAATAGCGAGTATCCAAGGCAGCGGTACGCTAAACATGCCATTCGTATTTCGCGAATTGGCATAAGGGGCTGCCCCTATTGGTTAGCCGAGCGTTAAGCCGCATACTAGCGACATGAAAATCAACTCAAAACTCATCATCGTCGCCATATTTGGCCTCGCCCTACTGGCCTACTTTGCGCTAGACCTTGAACAATACCTGTCGCTTGATTCACTCAAGCAACATCAGGAGAGCCTGAGCCAGTGGGTGCAGAGTCACTATGTCCAAGCACTCTTTGGATTTTTTATCCTCTATGTGGCCGCGGCCTCGCTATCACTGCCCGGAGCCACCATCCTCACATTATTGGCAGGCGCGATCTTCGGCTTAGGCACAGGTTTTGTGCTGGTTTCGTTTGCCTCATCAATCGGCGCAACGCTCGCAATGCTGGTCTCGCGTCATCTGCTGCGCGACACCGTGCAGAACAAGCTTGGCGATAAGCTCAGCGCCATCGAGCGCGGTATCGAGAAGGACGGCGCGTTTTACTTGCTGAGTCTGCGCCTGGTGCCGATCGTGCCATTTTTCGCCATCAACCTGCTGTTTGGATTGACCCAATTTAAAGCCAAGACCTTCTACTGGGTCTCTCAGCTTGGCATGCTTCCGGGCACATTGGTCTACGTCAACGCGGGCACAGCACTGTCGCAACTGGAAAGTGTCGGCGATGTGGCTTCGCCCTCTTTGTTTTTGTCGCTCGCTGCCCTCGCTGCGCTGCCATGGGTGGGTCGCTGGATCAACGCCAAGATTCAAGCACGCAAGATTTACCAAGGCTACGACAAGCCCAAGCAATTCGATCAGAACATGGTGGTCATCGGCGCGGGCGCCGGTGGCTTGGTCAGCGCCTACATTGCAGCGGCCGTCAAAGCCAAAGTCATGCTGATTGAGAAACATCAAATGGGCGGTGACTGCCTGAACACCGGTTGCGTGCCCTCCAAAGCCCTGCTCGCCGCCGCGCACAGCGTACGTAGAGCCGAGCACGCAAAACAATACGGCGTGAGTTTCCAGTCACCAAACATCGACTTTGAAGCGGTGATGTCACACGTCAAAGCATCTATTCGCGCCATTGAACCCAACGACTCACCAGAACGCTATCGCTCACTGGGTGTTGAGGTTGAACTCGGCGAAGCCAAGGTGATCGACCCATGGCGCGTCGAGGTCAATGGCAAGACCATCACCACGGAAAATATCGTGTTGGCCACCGGTGGCCGCCCACGTATGCCGAGTATCGAGGGTGTCGAGCTAGCCCATGTCTACAACTCCGACACCATTTGGTCGCTAGAACGCCTGCCCAAGCACTTGGTGGTTTATGGGGGTGGCCCAATCGGCTGCGAGCTGGCACAGGCATTTCGCTTGCTCGGCAGCCGTGTGACCATGGTGGTCCAGAGCACGCAGCTGCTCGCTCGCGAGGAACCAGAAGCGGCCAAGTCGGTTGAAACCGCACTGCGCGAAGATGGCATCGAGACTCAACTGTCCACTAGCATCGAGCGAATCACCGACGATCAGGTCATTCTCGACACGGGCGACGCCCTTGCCGCCGATGCCGTACTCATCGCCATTGGCCGCGAGGCCATTGCACCAAAGAACATGGGCCTCGACGCACTGGGCATTCTCGATTCGCGTGGCGCGATTGTGAGCAATGCAAAACTCCAAACCGCAATACCAAATGTCTTTGTGGTCGGTGACGCCGCCGGTGGCCC
>JABXHR010000277.1 GCA_013373515.1 Gammaproteobacteria bacterium
ATTCCGGCGAGCGGAGTCGCCGTCCCACGGGTAAAGCGAGGTCGTAGCGTTCGAGTAGAGCCGATTTTCATATTGGCGAAAGTGCGTCGTTTTGGCTCAGTATTCCGGCGAACGGAGTCGCCGTCCCACGGGGTAAAGCGAGGTCGTAGCGTTCGAGTTGAGCCGATTTCTGTATCGGCGAATGCGCTTTGTTTTGACTCAGCATTCCGGCGAGTGGAGTCACCGTCCCATGGATGCAAAGTGAGGTCGCACAGTTCGAGTGGGAGCCGATCTCCGCATCGGCGAAAGCTCTAGATCTGTATTGTCCGGTGTGTTTACGAGGGCTTGGCAATCTGAAGTTCAGTGCATTGATGTGTCTTTGAAAATCAATTCTCCCAGCGCACTCAGTGGTTCATTTTCCAAATTTCGGACGACGTTTAAGATGGATTGAGCACACTGCCTCTCGAGATAGTCTCCAGTATAATTCCAATACTTTTGCTCCAATTCTGCCGCGCTAGGCGGGTTGGTGTGATCCCAGCGGGGCTCATGCCAGTCGCTGTACAAAGTTTCACCAGATTTGAGCGTGATGGCGACTTTTGCCAGCCGCGTGCTCGGAAACGCTGCATTGGCCTCTGGATGTTCCTGCATCTGAATGCATTTGGCCAATCGGTTGATTAACGGATCGGTCAAAGCATGGTCGCCGATACTCTGCGGCGTGATGTCGCCCTTCACCAGCGCAACCGCAACGGGATAACTGGTGGAGTATTGGGCTTGCTCGGTATTGACTGGATCATTGACTGCGAGACGAATGCTCTCATGGAAGCTTTCGATTCGGATGTGCTCGATCTGCTGTGGCGCAAGACGGTGTTGCCGTTGTAGGGCCAGCGCTGCCTCGACGGGGGCCTGCGCCCAACGGCAGACCGGATAGGGCTTGTAGTATTGCTCGAGCATGTACCAGCGTTTGCCGAGATCTTGCCAGTATTCGGTGGCTTCAGTCACCGTAATGGCGGGCGCGCCGCTAAAGCCCGCGGCGGCGAATTGCACGGCAGTGACACCGCACATTGCGCCCCAGCCACTGCCATCCTTGACCATGGTGGGGTGATCGATACAGCGCATCATTTGGCTTCGCGGCCCGTGATATTCCGCAATGCCAAGCGCATGTAAGGTTTGTAACTCACTCAAGCCGACGATACGGCTTCCCAAAGCGCTGGCGGCCACGGCGCCCCAACTACCAGAGGTGTGATAGTCGGGGACAGTGGCATGCTGGGCAATGGCCGCACGGGCGCCGATTTCATAGCCAATTAACATCGCCGTCAAAAACGCTTCGCCGCTGAGTTGCGCTTGCATGGCCATGGGCAGTGCCGCCGCGACCACGGGGCAGCCCACATGGCCTTTTGAGAGATTAAATCCGTCATGGGCATCGACGCTGTCGATGATCATGCCATTGGCCATGGCTGCGCCCGCCGCTGAGGCCGTGTTGTGCCGAAACAAAATTGGTATCGTCCCCGGAAATGCTTGACCTGCCACCTCGACCGCAATGCTGCCCAGCTTGGTATGGCGTCCGGCGACTGCCACGGCGATCAAATCCATAAGGCTGAGTTTGACTTGTTGGCGCACCGCAGCGGGTGCCTCACGCCATTGTGCTTGCTGAATAAAGTGAACGGGCGTCATATCAGCGTGTCCTGAGTTGTTTGCTTGAATGTCCCAATTTCACCGAAATGTTTCTGCCGCAATTACGACATCGATTATGTCACTGCGCTATTGGCGCATTTGGGTGTGAGCCATGTGTATAGATGCATTTTCTTGGAATATTTTGAGTAGGGAAATCCCCTATTTGAGTGGATTTGGCTTTGGTTGAAGATATCGAACGGTTTCATTACCGCAAATACAACTAATTACAGGATAAGCAAACATGGAAAAGACATTTCAATTGAGTGGTGCAGTCATATTGGCATTGGCCATAGCAGGCTGTGGGTCTTCGAGTTCATCATCAGGAGATCCAATCACTGTCGTTTCGGCAAAGGGCGCCAGTGTCGAAGTGGGTGGTACATGGACGACAGACTGTTTACTGTTTGGCGAGGGCACTGATAACGCATTCCGAGCCATCACTGAGATGGATATCACAGTCGATAAAATTGCCATGACGACGATGACGTTTGACGCAGACGATGCAACCTGTAGCGGACCGGTCGGTAAACCGATTGAAAACCCTGCGATCTCATACGCCGCAAATGGCGCAGGCAAAGCGTCTTGGGATTCTGAGCCACCGGCTAAGGGTGATGGCTCCGGCAACTGGGATGCGCAAGTGGACGTATCATTGTACTCATTGAGCACAGGTTCCACGGGTTCAATTTTCCTCGATGATACAGGTGAAAGCGCGATTCTCTATACCGGTGACGATGACGTTGATTCGGCTGATGCTGTTCAGGTACTGAGCAGCATTTTGGCATTTAAAGCCGTCAAATAGCGACGGCTCGTACAATCGCATCTCACAGCTTGGGAGAATTTCACTCAGGCATTGTGTTTCGCCGGAACAGTTGGTTCCGGCGTTTGTTGCATCTCATTATTTTGGGCCGTGGAAAGGCCACCTAAACTCAAACACCAATCCCCCTTCATTGCGATTACTGAGTTTAATCGTCCCGCGTCGCTGATCGGCGGCTTGCTTGGCGATGCTCAGCCCCAATCCGTTGCCGATATTGTTGACTTGGCTACCTCGGTTGAAAGGCTCAAATATGCTGGCTAGGTCTTTTTCGGGGATGCCGGGGCCGGTGTCGGTCACGCGAAATACCAACTCATCGCCTTCGCGCACGAGTGAGATGTCCACTTGGCCGCCTTCGGGGGTGTAACGAATGGCATTGCTGATGCTGTTTTGCATGATGTGCCAGAGGCCATTGTCGTGATCGTTGACCTGGATGACATCGTTTTGCACCACGCCCAGATCGATCGATTTTTGCTCGGCCAATGGATACAGATCGATGACCACTTGTTGTAGAAGCTCGTCAGCTTGGATGTGCTTTTCGGTCGGTGTGACGTCGGCCTGCAAACGGGCTAGATTGAGAAGCTGTTCGACCAACGATTGCAGGCGATCGAGACCTTGTTTGAGTAAGTCAATATTCGCTTGGTCGTTGTGGGCGTTTTGAACATTTTCGGCCAGTAGGCTTAGCCCCGCCACGGGTGTACGCAATTCGTGCGCGGCATCGGCAATAAAGCGCTGCTGGCGCTGAATGCTATCGCGGGTACGCGCCAGCAGGCGGTTGATGGCATTGGTAAAGGGTTTGATCTCTGTGGGTAAGTCCGAGGTATTGATGGGTGATAGCTCTAATTCGCTGCGCGCATCCAAGTCACCCGCAAGGCTGCGGATCGGGCGTAAGCGCTTACGCACCACCCAAATCACACCCAAATAGAAAATGCTGCCCAGCAATAGGATAGGGACGGCGGCCACGGTTGCGCTGCCTTCGGCGATTTCTTCACGCAAGTCGGTTTGCTGAGCGACGGCGATTTTGCCACCTTGGCGCTCGACAATCAGCACTCGCCAAGTGTTGCGATCTTGACGCGCATAGTGAAAGCCCTCGCTGAGATTGGGGTTAAGATTCAGCGGCCAGCGGCTGTCGAGGGTTTGAATGACGATGCGTTCATCGTCTTTGCGATTGATCGGACGTTGGTTGGTCAGTAGCGCAGGTTCGGCCCAAGTGGCAATTTGTTCGAGGACGTCGTCCTGTACCTCTTTGGCACGAAAGTAAGCAAGCCCAGAGGCGAGCGCGGTAAACAACAAACTGCCGCAGAGCGTCAAAATCAGCGTAAAGCGCCCGAGGTCTTTTTGCAGTGAGCGCGACATTAGTTCGGCACCATCCAGCCCAATCCACGAATATTTTTGATGGCCTCTTTGCCGAGTTTTTTGCGCAGCGCGTGGATGAGTACTTCGATGGCATTGCTGGCGATATCGTCGTCGATGGAGTAGACCTTGGACTCCAGCTGTTCGCGGTTAAATACTTGCCCAGCGCGGCGCATTAGGGCTTCGAGTAGCGCAAATTCTCGAGCCGATAGCTGTACCGCCTCGCCATGGACTTCAACCATGCCGGTGTTGGGATCTAGCTTTAGGGCAGAGGTTTGCAGTGCAGGGCTGGCCGTGTCGGTCTTACGTCTTGCCACGGCGCGCAGGCGAGCCTGTAGCTCGCTGATGGCAAAGGGCTTGACCAGATAATCATCCGCGCCAAGATCGAGCCCTTTGATGCGATCATCGAGCCCATCGCGTGCGGTGATGATAATGACTGACTCACTATGTCTGGCTTGGCGCAGCTGCCTGAGTACCTCGGTGCCGTCAACATTGGGAAGGCCTAGATCGAGCAAGATGGCATCGTAGTCCGCACTTTGAATCGCGGCGATGGCTTGTGCGCCGTCTTTGATCCACTCTAGATTGTGATTGGCATCTGTCAGTGCAGTACGAATGCCGTGGCCAATTAATGGGTCGTCTTCAACGAGGAGTATTTTCATAAAATGAGTGTAGCGCGTCGGCCCGACGCGCTCTATTGAATTTGTGGCTTGTCCGCTTGCGGCATTCCGCGTCGCGATGCGGGTTAAGCATTGGACGGTGCCGCGTCTGAAGGCTCCGAATCCGCTGGCTCACTTTCAGCTGTTACGGTGCCCTCATTGCGCTTGGCAAAGTAGCTATATACCGCAAACACCAAGGTAGCAAATAGTGCGGCGCCTGCAAGAAAGACACTAGCGGCCAAGCCTGCGGCTGCCACGGCCGCGGCGGCAATCCCCGTCGAGACTTTGGCACCCATGGACAGGTTGGCCCATGGGTTATGCTGGTTGATGTTGAAGTCAAAATTCGCGTTGTTCATCAGTGTGTCCTTTTTAAGTGGTTTGTACGTTTATAAGGTTTGGTTAGGCTTTTGCGGTGTCCGCGTTCATATCAGCATCCGCAGCATCAACAGTTGCCGCTTCGCCCTCAACCGTCACCGGGCCGTTGTTGCGCTTGGCGAAAAAGCCGTAAACCCCAAACACCAAGGTGGCGAATAGCGCTGCACCTGCAAGGAATAAACTCGCGGCCAGCCCTGCGGCGGCCACCGCTGCTGCGGCGATGCCGGTGGAGACTTTGGCGCCCATCGACATATTGGCCCAAGGGTTTTGCTGGTTGATGTTGAAGTCGAAATTTGCGTTGTTCATGTGTATGTCCTTTTTGAGTGTCGGGTGTTCGTTTCCCTTGATGATTAAGATACGGGCCGAAACTTAGGGCTGACTTAGGGGCACTTCTAAAAACCCGTCGAGTGTTTCGCGGGAGTCTTATAGCGTGCTGGACTAGGAGAAGCTCGACGTATAAGGGTTGTTCCCTTATCGAGGGCTACGACAACG
>JABXHR010000137.1 GCA_013373515.1 Gammaproteobacteria bacterium
CGTCATCGGTGTCGTCATTTTAAATGTCTATTCGGTGCACACCACCGATTAAACACCCATCCCCTCCCCTCTGATGGCGTTAAATTTGCTTGTGAATTGGGCACAAACCCAAACCGCACAGATGCATGACGCTAAATACGCTCTCTCCCACACCACTCAAACACCATCTCAATGTCTGCATTGGCGCCGCCGATGGGCAGCTCCTCACGCTGCTGGCCGGTCGAACGGACTGGCAAAGTTACGATTGGCTGATCATTGTTACCGATGACGAGCGCGACAAAATCCGTCAACAAGCCAAGCTTAAGCTGCCACACTTTCACAAGCTCAAGGTTATAAAGCTTGACGAGCTCAAAGACACCCTCGATCGCAATTATCAGCAAGCCTTGATGGGCAAGAACACTGTACTGATCAACGCCGAGGGATTACATAGCCGCTATCTCGCGCTGTACCAATCGGCCGAAACCGAGATCAAAGCACGCTCAGCGTATCTAAGTGCACAGCACACATTAATCGTCCATTTAGAGGCGGGGCTGCGCAATCTCGGTGACAATCTAGTCAAAGCGGCCGAAATCGCGCCACACCTAGCGGGCAGCACCATCGTGGTATGTGCGGCAGGGCCATCACTGGATGAGCAAATTAAATGGCTCAAAGCCCATAACGACCGAGTGGTCGTGGTGGCGATATCGCGCGTTGCCAAGCGCTTGGCCGACGCCGGCATTCGAGTCCATTTCGTTGTGGCCAGTGACCCCTTTGCCTACAACTTCAACGTCAGCGCCGGCATGTACGCGATTGAACCCAAACCCATTCTACTGACCAGTTGGCATGTTTGCAGTCGCGTCCTCGGCAACTGGACAGGACCAAAAGCTTACCTCGGCAACACCACGCCCTGGATTGAGGATGACAACATTGAAGCCATAGGGCCAACAGTGACCAACGCCGCGCTAGAGTTCGCGCTTCGATCGAAGCCCGCTGAAATTATCCTTGCCGGCGTCGACTTATGCTACGGCAAGCAGGGACATACTCACTGCTCAGGCAGCATCGAGCACGCCGCTGGCGCGGCAGCATGGAATAACGACTTACCCGTCGTCACAGGCAGTGGCAGACAAGCCTACGCCCGCGACTACATGATCTCTGCCGCACGGTTGCTCGGCGAACAAATCGCTGCCGTCAAATACAAAGACGTTATCAACCTCAACCCCGATGCGCTCAAAATCGACGGTGTAAAATACCGCGAGAGTATCCAATTCGAAATATCGCCGGTGACACCCGATTTCGAGGCGATTAGAACAGTGCTGACGCAGGCGAATGTTCGCCAAATTCTCAGCGACCGCGAAAAAGCGCTCAGTAAATTTCGCTATGAGCTGGCACAAATCAAATCTCATGCCCAAGCGGGTGTGAAGCTATCTGCAAATGTGCCTAGCAGCCCGCAGAAACAGCAGCAGATTTTTAACAAACTCAAAAAAACTGCCATTGCTATCAAAAAGCATCAACGAACGCGTCATTTGCTCACCCGAACCATGGGGTATTTATTTGGTTCGGCACTGCGCGGCACGGCCACCGACGCCCTTGAAAACGCTGAGGCCATCGAACGCTCGCACGGTATCAATCAGGCCTTTGTCGCATCCAGTCAAGCCCTTGATCAGCTGGCACAACAAGGCGAGGCGGCACTGCGTATTCGTCAGCAAGAGCTCGACGAGCCCATCGACGAACAACTCTATGAAAACTGGCTTTCAGCCGAAACCCCCAATCGCGCTAATCTGTTTAACAACCAGGCGTTGATTACCCGGGCGCAGGTAGACTTTGCGGCATTCAAAGCTCGAGCCAAAGACGTACACAAGCGCAATATCGACAAGCGCATTCCGACCCAAAGCCAACTCTACGTGCGCTGTAAGGCCGCCTTTGCCAAACGTGAAATTGGCCTCTTGGTCAACGCCATTGAGGTGGTTGAAAGCCATTTCCAAGACACCACAAAAGCGCAGTTTTCCAACTGGATTCAAGCCATGGTCTATGAATTGGCCGGAAAAGATGATCAAGCAATTCAGCATTATCTTGTCACCGCCCAAGTGGAGACCACCGGTTTGGCCGAGACGGCGCTGTTACAAATGTTATCGTTGCTATTGAAAAACAAACAGTTAGGCGATGCCCTCAACGTGGCGCAAGTGCTGTTTGAGATGAACTGTGAGCACAAAAATTTATTGGACAAAATAAAATCAGCGGCTTGAATTGATGTGACCATAGTCACAGCTAAACCTATAAGAGATTCCTAGATGTTAACGCGAGACGACACGATATCGACCCAGCAAAAAGCGCTGTCTATTAACCTCGACGAGCACAAATACGGCAGCATCGTTGAGATCGGCGCAGGCCAAGAGGTCGCCCGACAATTCTTCAAAGCCGGTGCGGCCGCGGGCACCATCGCCAAAACCAGCTCTGCGTATGACATGACCATGAGCGACTCGATTTATGGCAAGGCAGGTCGCTACGTCAGCCGTGAACGCGTGCATCAAATGCTCGACTACGAATTTAAGCAGTGTGTCGAAATTCTCACACCAGTGCGCCCAAAGCTGTCGACCTACTTTAGCTACGCCGCCACGGTCACCGCACGCAGCTTCAAAGGCGGCAACGAATGCCATGGCTGGATTGGCGTGAAGTTACAGCTGCGCCCCAAAGAAGACCCGTGCGAGATCATCTGCCACGTACGCATGCTGGACAACTCCAACGATTTGCAATCTGAAGCCCTAGGCATATTGGGCGTCAATTTGATTTATGGCGCGTTTAAGTACAACTCCAATCCAACATGGTTGATCCAATCGCTGCACGATGGTTTGAGCATGGATCGTATTGAGGTGGACTTAATTAACTTCTCAGGCCCCGGCTTCGACTACATCGACAATCGCCTCACCAATCTGCACCTAGTCAGCGCCAAGCTGACGCGTGCAGTGTTGTTTGACGCCAATGGCGTGCCCCAAGTACCAAGAGATTTCCTGTATAAACGTCCCGTTGTCGTGCTGCGCGGCTCTTACAAACCCCCGACTTTATCGCACCGTGATATGGAAACCTGCGCCGTGTCGATGCTATCGGCAAGCGACGATATCGCACCAGAGAAATTTGTGCGCTTGGCTGAAATCTCCATTTCAGATTTGATGGGCGAGAATCGTTTAGACGATGAAGATTTTCTTGCGCGCGTAGACTTGGCCAATGCCATGGGCTTCCCAGTGCTACTGTCGGACTACGTGCGTTATTTCAGTCTGCGCACCTGGATTCGCCGCCACACCAAAGAACCTATCGGCATCGTGATGAAAACGCTCGATGTCGAAAAATACCTATTTAATGCCGATCTCTACAGCGGACTCGATGGCCAAACACTCGAAGGTTTGGGTAAGCTGTTTGCCGATAATACCCGCGTGTTGGTCGCCCCTGTGATTCGCAATGGCGAGCTACAAACCTTGGAGAATGTAAGCATCCCTGAGGATCAAAGCCTGATTGCCAAGCAGTTGATTAAAAACAAGAAACTGCTTGAACTCGAAGGCTACAACGAGGAGTTGCTCGCCATATCCGCGCGGGAAATCATCGGTAAAATCCCAAGCGATGACGACAGCTGGGAGCCCATGCTCGACCCCAATGCACTGAAAATCATCAAACAACGAAAGCTATTTGGTTGCCCATAACACCGGGCTTTTGAGTTTTACAAACGCCTGCAATGGTTTAACATGCTTTTTATTTGCATCATAAAAGCATGTTTGGCGCACAAGACAGTTCTTATCAAGCCGCCGGGGCAGAACCTGGCATTCGCGCCCTGTGCGCGGCGTTTTACCACCATATGGATCGAGAGGCACAAGCAAGCACCATTCGCAGCTGGCACAAAGACGATCTAGATGACATGGCCGACCGATTGGCCTCTTTTGTCTGTGGCTGGCTCGGCGGGCCAAGGCTCTACAGCCAAAAATTTGGACCAATTTCGATTCCAAGCTATCACCAGCAATTCGACATTGGCGAAGCCGAACGTGACGCGTGGATTCATTGCATGGATCTTGCGATTGAGGAGCAAAACTGGGACGCCGATTTCAAGCGCTATCTCAAAGCGCAATTTAGAATTCCTGCCGAGCGCTGCCGCTCACGCTAAGACAATGGGCAGATAAACTTCGGTAATCATATCGGCCGGCGCAACCGCTGGGCCGACATTGACATAATCAAAAATCATCGGGCGATTCACATCGAGCAAATAACCGGATTCTGGCAACCACTCGCGATACAAATACGCTGCCGCTCGGTTATTAAAACGAGAGCCCACATCGCGCGCCATGGCGTAACCCCCCCCTGGAATCTGCCTTGCCACAGCACCTTGCGGATTGGCCGCAATTGGCGGCTCAAACGCCACGCAGCTATCCATAAAATAGTCATCCGCTGAGGTGGTCGCTGGATCGGCGTAATACAATGCAAAAGTCGTATGTGGCGCTGGCTTTGCACCATTGGCAATTCGCCAGTCGATCATTTTGCGAACCGTTTGGATTTCAAGTTCGGGCGCACCGTGATGACGAATGGCCGCAACGTGAATGGCGCTGCGCTCGGTGATCTCTACTTTCATCGCTTACCTCGATATCAACGATTTTGTCAGTGGCTGCGCTAGCCTTGGCTTTTTGGCAAATGCATCCATATCTTCAATGCCCTTGTTGAGATCGAAAACATGCCCAAAGCAGTGTGCAACTTAACTTTGCCGATTTGTGTCCTCGGTCTGATCGCGTTCTCCAGCCTGCCGAGCCACGCGGGTTCGGAGCGCTTCAGTACCCTGCCCCAAGATCCACTGGCCCGCATCAATGCCATTCGCAAACAGGCGGGCATGCCCTCGTTAAACGCGAACAATGCCCTTAGCGCAGCGGCCAAAAATCACGCGCAATATCTGATTTTCAACCCGACCGAAGGTCACGACCAAACGCCCGGCAATACTGGGTTTAGCGGTCAAAGCGTGGGCGACCGTGCCATCGACGCGGGCTACGCCAGCCGTGCCGTGGCAGAAAATATTTCACAGGGAACGGACAATCACGCACATTCAATCGATGAGCTAATGACAGCAATTTATCATCGATTTGCCTTTCTCGATTTTAGCAGCAATGAAGTGGGACTCGGCAGCGAACAGCAAGGCCCCAACCGAGCCTTTGTCTATGTCATGGGCAATGCGGCGCAAAACTCGCTTTGCCAACAGCCAGAGACATTCCGCTCAGGCCGTTACTACCACCAAATTTGTGCCGATAGCGCGCTTAAAATTGCCGAGGACGACTGGCTGGCAGCCAAGCACGCAGTGGCCCGTCAAGCCGATGATTTGGTGGTGTGGCCAGCGCCCAATAGCCGCGATGTGATTCCAGCATTCTATGAGGAAACACCAGACCCACTGCCAGACTTTGGCGTATCGGGCCAACCCATTTCCGTGCAAATCAACCCCACTGGTGAACTGGCAAACCAAGACGTCGTCATAGAATCTCTGAGGCTTTTCAAAGACGATACGCCGGTCGAGCCCCTTCGGAGGCTGGACCACGAAACAGATCCCAATGGCAAATTTACGCCGACGGAGTTTGCGTGGTTTCCGCTGAGCCGCCTGGACTGGAATACCCGCTACACCGCCGAGCTGCAATACGAAGTCAACGGCGATGCTAGGGTTAAAACTTGGCACTTCCAAACTCGCGCCTTACCGAGCCCTCCGCTGACCATTCGCGGCGATCAGTCTCTAAATGTGCTCTCTGGACAAACGTATTACTTGGTGTTCGCGCCTATCAAAGGACAGCCCACGCAGGATTTTCGCACCGAGTACGACAGCAGAATTAATTTGTCACTGGAGGCGGTGGATCACGATACGCTGGAAGTTACGCTAGCGGGTCCCCTGGGCGCTCGGGCCACCATCCATGCAGGGCCTTATTCGGTTGAATTGAGCCTCAATTAGGCTGACTTGTCGAACTGCAAAAAGGTCTCGGTGTCGACTGGTGCCAAATCAAAGGCCTCGCCATAGGCTTCGTGCTTCATGTACTTTGACATCAAGCGAAAAAACGCGACCCAAGCCTGCCGAGTTGGCTTATCAAACGCCTCTTCCAGCACCATTTTGAAGGCAAATAACATGGCATTGCCAAACAGCGTGTAGTGTTTTGGGGTAACGCCGTAATCGGCGTGGCGATTGGCGAGATTTTTTAGAACTGGTTCCAATGACTCAAAATTGCGTGCTCGCGCCACTAACATGCCAAACGCTCGCCAGTAGGTCTGACCGTGTTCACGCATGTCCTCACCGAACAAGGTTCTGAGCCCCGGGTCATACTGAAATAGCTTGTTGAACAGATAATCACAAACCTCAGGCGAGCGAGCGCGCAAATGATCATAAGACGACCAAATGACTTCGATTTGCTGCTCTGTTAGGTACATAAATGATTCCGCGATCCGCACTGCGAAACATCGACCAATTCACAGTTTTCTAAACCCCTGTTTAGGTAAACCTCAACGCAGTCGGAGTTGCTGCAGCAGCGATTTGGGCTGTTGCTGTTGGAAAATGGCCGCTATCTGCGAAATCGACGCATCGTCTACGCCATCAATCAAATGCCGATAAAAGCCAAGCAGCTCATTGGTGATACTGAGGTAATTACAATCTGGGCTTTGGTTCAGCAGATTTGCCAATGCGCTGGAGAGTGTATCTAGACTCTGGGTTTCAACCTCTACTGCAATTGCTGCCAACGCATTTTCCGCGTAGTCCGGGTGATAGCCCCACTGTGTGGCAAAGTAGACTGTGATCGCGGGAAAGGTCTCCGTGTCCACATTTGAAATTTTAAGTGCAACGGCGGCCATTAATTCATAGAGGGCGACAGCCAAGACATCGAGCGGCGTGTTGATATAGTGTGGAATCACTTGCACCCGTGTTTGCGCATGCCGTTCCAAGTATTTAGATACGCCATACCAAGCACCGCCGCCTGCTAGCGAGGCCGCAATGACCCATCCAAGCGGCGTTACCGCAGTGCCAAAGCCCAGTAGCCCCAACACACCACCCTTAGCGAAGAAAGTACTGGCCACCACCGATGAGCTTGCCACGGCGCCGGCCGTGCCTGCAGCCCCCATCACATCCCAGAGCCGGTAAAGGTTTTTCTTGAGTTTGAGTGAGATATAGGCGTCCTCGCCGATGGCGAGCTGTGCCTTGAAAATCAGAGGCTGTGAGACAACCGTATCGACCCCAGCTAGGTCTACCGGCTTTGCATTAGAGGTAGAGGTTGTCATTTGGAAAATTGGCGGTCCATCGCGCAATTATATCCAGAGTCTGTCGAGTTAGCGCACCAAAACGAGGGTCGAAACAACTTTGCTCGTGGTCGTGGCAGCGCTGCTATTCTCGCCGTCACCGCTGTACTCGATGGACACCGTGGTTTCGACGGAATCTGTCATGCTTAACGCTTCGAGTATTAGCTCGGATACGTCAGTTGAAACCGCTGCACGCTCTAATGATTCTGCAGTCACTCGATTGACTGCCGTCGGTAATTCAACCTTATTCATCACCTGCTCTGCGCGAGTGTAGAAGGCGTCATATTCTGCGAGGAATTTTTCCTCAAATGCCTGCGTCGACAGGCTAGCGTCAATTTTGGACATGGGCGTCATTTCTAGTGGTTGTTCGCAGAGACAGTAAGGGATCCGTCATTGCAGGCCAACGAATAAACCCTAAATTTGTGAGCAGGCGCGAAAAAGCTGAGCCGGACATTAAAGAAAGTCGCATTTTGCACAAGCTTGCGTGGCGGATTGAAGCTGATGTCCAATCTGCCGATACCCTTTGAAGTGCTATAATTTTTAACTCGCAGGCCCCTAAAATACCCTATGCCAGATCCTACGCTCAGCAAACGCGAACAGAATAAACAATTCAACCGTAATGCCATTTTGCAATCAGCCAAGTTGGAGTTTGCCGCGCACGGATTTAACGGTGCCAACCTGACTCAAATTATCGAGCACAGCGGCTTGGCCACGGGCACTTTTTACAAGTATTTTGACAACAAAGAAACCCTCTATGCGGCGGTGTCTAGCCAGTTGGCCGAGGAAGTGTCGGAAATTCTACGCAACTGTTATAAGGCCACTCAACTCCCCGAGCCCTACATCCAATTGGTGCTGCAAGAGGTTGCGATGTTCGTTATCAAAGACCCGAGCAATCTGGATTTTGTGCTGCGCAACAACAGCATCATCGCCGAGTCGCTCGGCGGCAAGGGGCCCTGGGCGCAGATCACCGTCCAGCTACGTGAATATTTGGAGTTTGCCGTCAACCAACAGATGCTGCCCAAGCAGGACACAGGATTGATGATTCAAGCCCTACTAGGCAGCGCCTCTGCGGTTTTATCCTATATCGCTAACGACTGCAAATCCTTGATCGAAAAGCAGCAGGCGCTTGAGTTTTTGGGGCGTTTTATCAGCAACGCCATATTGACCAAACGGACCTGATTAGCGCATCTTCCATCGCACTGAGGCGTTAAACACATATGCCTGCATAGTGATGTCCACCCCTGCACTTTCTGCTTGGGCACTTCTAAAGATGTCCTGCACACTGGGCGAGCTCAAGGAGACTTGCTTCAGTGCACCGCTCAACTTCACACCACCACCGTACTTAAAGTCTAGGTTGATTTCGACATTGTCATCGAGATGAAAGCTCGATCCGACTTGCAGAATAAAGCCAATGCCCTGCCCAACCTCTAGCTTCGGATTGCCGTTACGATTGAGGATGTGATTCGTGACTTTTGGGTCGAATGTAACGATATAGGTGACACCTGCGCCGATATAAGGGCGAAAAACGCCATCGGCTTTGGGGCTGTATAACGCGGTGACCACTGCGGGCAAGGCGTTTACCGTGCCCAGCTCACGACCAAAGGGCTCAATACCGCTTGGCGCAGAGCCAAGCAGGGTCGTCGCAACCGGTTGATCGCGGATGGTGCCGGTAAATTCCATCGGAAATTCAAATGGCGGCGCAACGATGGTTTCGGCCGACCAGTGATCATTGAATCGATAATTAAACACCACCGAAGGACGACCTGCCCCTTTAACGGCCACGCCGCTACCGGGAATGGGCCCCTCTTTCAGCGCAAGATTAGCAAGGTTATCCAGACCACTGAGACTCACTTCACTGCTCTGCGTTTCAAGATGCAAAAAGGTGTAGCCCAGTCGAGCGCTCAATCCAGACTCGGCCTGCGCACTACCTGCCGCCAGCAACCCAAGGCTCAAAATAATGTGGATAAAACGCTTCATGGCAAAATCTCGCTGTTGTATTTGGGTGCACGGGCCGCCAAGTTCAGCCGGATTGACCCCGGCTTTAGATCAAACACCACCGGGCCATCGTAGGTTCCCAGCAGTGAATTTGAGATTTCCATGGCGATTTGAGAAGTTTCGGTGTTCTGCATCGTGACAAAAATATTGCCCTGATCGTCAAACTTCACCGGACTCTCCAGCATCACAGGCATCGGCTTGTAATGCAGATCTTGCTGTGCACCCAACGGAATGCCGGTATTCGGCGCCGAGTAGTACACCATCACCGGCAAGCGAATGGCTAAATCACCGGCTTCCGATTCAAAAATATACGCGTGTGTGCCAGGTGCTCGAGGGTTTTCCACCGGGACAATCAACAACTGCATACGACCTGTATCGATCGGTATCAACGGTTGGTTAATCACCAATGCATTCAAGTTGAAGTTTGTGGTGGGAATCTGCATCTCGCTAATGAAATAAGGCACGAACGTTCCAAGCACTGGATCATCTTTGACAATGCGCTCCAATCGCCCGTAATACGCCCCATTCATAAACATTTCGCTCTTGGACAACTCCATCGCCACCAAACCTGGCCCCAGTGCCGTCTTGGCAGGATTTGGATTGCAGGAATAGGTCGTGTCGCGCGGCTCGGCACCGGGTGCCGCACAGGGCATAGAACCGCTTTCCTGTGGCAGACAGCTGGTTTCATCACAGATATCAAGTGCCCCATTGACCGCACTCAGCGGCGACCCCGTCTCGCCAAAGTCCATATACCCATTCTGGTTGGTATCGGCCGGATAAAGCACATTCATCGGCAGCGGGGTCGAGGCCAAATCGGCCGCTTCTGCTTGAAAGACCGTCTCTAACAAACCGCCGCCGGGCAGATCATTACTATGCGGCGTGAGATTAATAGGCAAGCGCGCAGGGCTACAAATCTCATATTGGTCACAGCGACTATCGTGACCTGCATTGAGTTGAATTCGATAATATTCACCCGGCTTCCAACCGAATCGCGGCACAAAGCGCAAACGCTGATCGCTGACTTCTAAACGACCGTCAACTGTCTCCACACATGAGATTTGTTGGCCTCTAATCGACACTCGTTCGATGGCAATCGAACCATAATCCTCACAGCTTTTTGCGCGTTGAACGGTGCTGGGATCAATGTCGCCGCTGAGCTCGATATACATCGATTCATCCGCCTGAATCTGATGCAGTTTGAGTTCGGGACCACCATCTGCACAGCGACCAGATATACCGCGTGCATAGTCCGCGCTATTCAGATCCAAAATGCATGGGTGGCCGGGGAACAATGACAAAATCGTTGGGGCCGCCGCAGTGGCCTGTGATGGATTTGGTACTGTTCTAAAGCGAGTGATTTTTTTGCGTCCCATGGCGTTGTTTTCGGTATCGACCAAATTGCCATCGACAGTGACCGTTAATTCACTGCCTGCAGGCCAGGCCTCCGCCGGTGTGACATACACCAAGGATCCAGAAACCTCCACATAAGTGGCCAAACGCCGTCCCGCCTGCGTGACAATAATGTTTTGCTTTGCTGACGCCGGATCAACGGCCTCGGTAAACATCACAACCAACCGCTCATCCAAGCGCACATCTCGCTGACCGTCGTCGGGGCTGACTGACACCACCTCGGCAGCAATATAGTCGGGGACGATCTCTACAGGCTCGCCCGTGGCCAGAATCGAGAAGAAGATATTGACCTCGATTTGTGTGTCGGTCAGCGTCTCCAGCATGGTCGAGCCCGCCATGGTAATCAGCATGCCCTCTTTGACCACTCTCGCCAGCCCCTCCATCTGTAAACCGAGGATATGCTGTGACATCAAACTGTTGAGCTCACGGTTGGCCACCGAAAAACCCAAATCCATTAACATCGAGATAGACGCGGTTTCGCCGGTGCCATCTAAGTCATTCGCTCGCAGCGTGCCGACGGCATCATCGAGCATGACAAAATCAAATGCACCAGTGTCTTGGCCCGTGGCCAGTTCGCCATTTAAACGCAACTGAATACTCTCGCCGCTGATGCGTGAACCTGCCGAGATCACCAGCGGATTCACGCCTTGGAAGCGCTCGGGATCAGCCAGCTTCACCACAAAGTGGCTGTCCAAAATCGAACTATCGCCACCTGTCAAAGGACTATAAAGCGTGGCTCGCGAGCTGGGATCACTCTCCACTGCGAGGTTGTATAATTCTCCGCGCTCGACCACATCAAACGTGCGGTCAATCTTCGGCAAAGCCTTGCCCCAGACAGATTGCAATCCATCCACTACCACCCGATATCGCGTATTGCCTTGCAGCGGTTGCTTGGGCTGCAACACCACGGTGTTGTCGTCCACTAAAATATCGACATCGTGTTGCACACCGACTGCGGAAATTAACTGCAACGCCGCGGTGGATGCCGATTGTTTGTCGACCTTAACGTTAAAATCAAAGTGCAAACTCGACGCCGATATCACCATCAAACTGGGATCATCCAGGTCCGTATAGATCAGCCGTGGGTCTAAATCTGCGCTGAGCTTAGGCGCGGTTTGAAACGCAAACCCAAATGGCGAATTAGCACCGAGCAACTCTATGTAATAGGACGCTGAGCCTTCAAGATCGGAAGGACGGACTCGAAAGATTTCACCATCACGCTGCTCCACAGTCAGAGCAACTTCACGCCCAGTTCGAGTATTAATGAGTTTCGCTTGAAGTGGTGCGGCATCACCATCGATGAAAAACCAAAACTGCGCATTGGTCGAGACATTGGCTTGACCCGCACGGGGGAATGAGCCCAACACCTTGGCCGGTGGCAACACCGCTAGGCTGTCATTTTGAATTGGAGAATAACCTGAACCGGACTCAATCAATCCGGTCTCTTCACATGAACTGAGCGCCATAATCATGGACGCCACAAGGCATAATTTCTTTATTGTCATCGCACTGCCCGCTTAGGATTAGTTATTTGGCAGATCTGGCGGAAAATTTCCGCTCACTCTCGCACTTTAGCATGGCTAAAGCTCTCCTACTGGTCACCTATCTTAGGGATTTGAACAAGGGTAGAAACCCAGCAACTCAAGAACTGAGAGCTGGGTCTCATCCAGTTTTGCGTTAATTGGACGCAGTACTCACAAACCCAGCGCGGCTTTAGCCGAGGCCGAAAGATCTTTGTTTTTGTAGCTCCCTTCTGCGAGCTGCTTCAAGTTTTTAAGCGTGTTGGAGACAATGCCTTCGACATTGGCATTGGCCGCGAACACCGGCTTGATGCTCGGGTCAATGTGCAACTGAAATGTCACGCCGATCTGCTGGTTACCCAAGGTTTCGATCACGAATTTGCCACGCAAATCTCTCAAGCGAACATCCTTACCAGACGGTGCTGGGCCACTGGCTTCGATCATTTGCATTTCAAAGCGTCCCCCCGCGTGTGAGCCCAAAAACCGCACGTAGCCATCACGCGCTGAAAACGGTGGTGGCGTCTTGAATACCATATGCAGGGTTTGATCGTTAGGCGCTGGTGCGGCGACCACTGAAGACTTTTCGCAATTGTGTACCCAGCGGGTCACGATACCAGTGTCTAAAATCACCGCAATGGCCGAGGTCAGCGGCGCATTAATGGCAATTTGGCCCGTCACCGTGGCATAGGTATCCCCGCCTTTGGTGGTGGAACTCAGCGTCGGCTTTGCGCCATATCCGGCGTGACCTGTCGCGGCCAACGCCAGCAGTACTACCCCGCTAAGGGCTTGCTTGATCCATTGTTTTTTCATCAGTTTTTTCCTCTCTTATGGTTCCAGTCATATGAACAGCACCGGTTTTGGCACTGCGTAAGCTAAACGGGTTATTGTTTTGATTGTGTTGTTGAAATAGTTCGATACGTGCAGGGAGGAAGATCGGTTTCATAAAGCGAACCTCGCTCTGCACCGCACCTTGCTGTTGCAAAGCCGCATAGGCGCATGCCATGGCCCACATGCCGTGCGCCAAAGGTTTATTGAAGCCAAGCAATTTTGCAGTCGGCCCCGACAAGTGAATGGGGTTGATATCGCCGCTATTGGCGGCGTATGCGCGGGTGGTTTTCAGGTGGCAATCAATGGTTTTGATCGAGTCTTGACCCAGAATCGACGCATCGCGCCACTCCGCTGATGTGTCAGCAAGCTTGCGATTGCGATAGAAGTACCCCGCACGCCCAACCCAGACTGGCGAATCCTCTCCCTCGAGCGTCAACCGAGTGCGGACATAAAACACCACACCTTTGGGATGCGGTGAGTAGCCATCAAAATCGACGCTCAAATCAAACGACGCAGCGGCATCAATCGAACGATGCTGTGTAATTTCATTGGTCAAATGCACCAGTCCCATCACTTTAAACGGGAAGCCCTTATCGGTAAGTAAGGCCATTTGCATGGGAAATGACAGCACTTGGGGGTAAGCCACCGGCAGTGTATTGTCACTGCGCTCTTCCCCGACCAGCGCGCGATAGCGAGCGAGCTTGTTGGCGTCCACTCGCTGTGCGCGCAACTGCAGGCAAGTGTTCGGCAACTGCCAATTCTTCAGATTGGCCTGATGCCCCACCGCCTTGAGATAGAGCGGCAGCATTGTCGGTGCTTGCTTGAACTCGGTCACCATCTTAAGCACCCAGCAGATTTTGACCGCAAACCCGCACCACGTTGCCGGTCACCCCAATCGATTGTGGGTTGGCAAGCCAAGCAACGGTCTGCGCCACATCTACCGGCAAGCCGCCCTGTTGTAAGCTGCTCATCCGACGACCGGCCTGACGAATGCCAAATGGAATTTTGGCAGTCATTTCGGTTTCGATAAAGCCCGGCGCAACCGCGTTAACGCTGATGCTCTGTGCCGACAACACACTGCTGTAGCGCTCGACCATGCCAATCACACCGGCCTTGCTGGCAGCGTAGTTGGTTTGGCCCTTGTTGCCCGCAATGCCGCTGATCGAGGCCACGCCGACAATTCGCCCGCCGTCATTGATCAAACCTGCCTCGAGCAGTGCCGCATTGATGGTCAGTGGTGCCTGTAGATTTACCGCCATGGTCAAATCCCACTGCACGTCAGACATGGCCGCCAACGATTTATCACGAGTGATACCGGCATTGTGAACAATGCAGTCCAGACCACCATTGGCTCTGGCCGCCTCACAGATTAATGCCGCCGCATCATCGGCACAGATATCGAGCGGCAACGCACGGCCACCAATGTCGCGACAAACCTTATCCAATTCACCCTGCATTGGTGGCACATCCACGCCAATGACCATCGCACCATAGCTGGCGACCGTCTCGGCGATCGCACGCCCAATCCCCCGCGCGGCACCAGTCACCAGCACGGTTTGTCCAGCCAGCGGCGCTTTGGGATCGGCAGTTTCTGCCAACTCAACCGCATTCACCCGAATGGTTTGCGCACTGACATAGGCCGAGACAGGACTCAAACAAAACGACAGGGTGCTCGGCAAGTTTTGCTCTGCACCTGCACTCAATTCGATGAGCTGCGAGGTGCCGCCCGCGCGCATTTCTTTGCCCAATGAGCGGATAAAACCGCGCAATGCGCGCATCGCGATATGCTGCTCGGGAGAATCACAATCCTCTGGCGGACGCGAGATGACAAGTGCACGCCCACAGCGATCCATGCGTCGAATGTTTTGGCGGAAAAAGCGGTATAGATTGGCCAATTCGCCCGGTGTTTTGATCGACGTCGCATCAAACACCAACGCATGTACCTTTTGCTTCGGTGTGCTGCCGAGCTGATAGCCCAACTCAGCCACTTGCGATTGCAGCAGACCCGTCAGCTCCCCCCCGCCGATCAACACAGGACCGAGCGTCGAAGGCGCACCTTTGCGACGCAGTTTCGCCGGAATCGGCAATCCCAAGGTTTTAGCAATCACTCGACCTGCACCGGAGTGCACAAATTTCATATATCCGTCTTTCATCGCCAACTCCTTATTTCTCGATAATGGCGGCGACGCCCATACCGCCTGCGGTACAGACCGACACCAAACCACGGCCACTGCCTTTTTCATTGAGCAGCTTCGCAAGCACACCGACCACACGCGCGCCAGTGGCGGCAAACGGGTGACCGACGGCGAGCGAACTGCCTTTGACGTTGAGCTTGCTGCGATCAATCGCACCTAGCGCGCCGTCTAGGCCGAGTTTTTCGCGGCAAAAGGTGTCGTCTTCCCACGCTTTGAGCGTACACAACACTTGCGCGGCAAAGGCTTCGTGAATTTCGTAATAATCAAAGTCCTGCAGGCCTAGGCCTGTGCGCTGCAGCAATTCGGCGACCGCCACAGTCGGCGCCATCAGTAGACCCTCACCCGCGACAAAATCCAATGCCGAGGTACGGCCCATGCGCAGGTAGGCCAGCACTGGCAAACCGCGCGCTGCGGCCCACTCTTCGCTGGCCAACAGTACAGCGGCGGCACCATCGGTCAGCGGGGTGCTGTTACCGGCAGTTAAGGTGCCTTTGCCGGACTTGCGATCGTAGGCGGGGCGCAATTTGGCCAAGGCTTCTGGCGTGCTATCAGGGCGCATATTGTTGTCGCGCTCCACACCAGCCATTGGCGTCATCAAATCATCGAAGAAGCCTTCTTCGTAAGCCGCAGCGGCTTTTTGATGGCTAGCTGCCGCAAGGGCATCTTGGTCTTCACGGCTGATTTGCCATTCTTTGGCCATCAACTCACAGTGATCGCCCATTGACAGCCCTGTGCGAGGCTCGCCATTACTCGGTGGCACCGGAGCCAATTCTTTCAGACTGAAGCCTCTGAACGCCTTAAGTCGCTGGCCAAACGTCTTGGCCGCATTGACCGCAATCAGGCGTCGGCTAAATTTCTTGGAAAATACGATCGACGCATCACTGGTGGTGTCGGTACCTGCAGCAATAGCACAATCGATCTCACCGCTCGCGATCTTCGCAGCCGCCATCAACGCGCCTTGCAAGCTGGTGCCGCAGGCTTGTTGAATGGTGGTCGCTGGCGTGTTCGGCGATAAGGTCGTGCCAAGCACGGTTTCACGTGCCAAATTCCAATCCGCTGCATGGGTGACCACAGCACCGGCGTTTACCTCATCGAGCTTGACGCCATGCAGGTTGTGTTGATTGACCAATGCCTGAATTGCTGTGGTGAGCATTTCCTGATTCGAAAGTGCTTTGTAAGCGGTATTCGAGCGGCAAAATGGCGTTCGCATGCTGCCGACAATGGCAACGCGTCTTAGTTCAGTCATCTGAGATCACCTTATGTGTCTGCTGCGAGCGCTTCGTCCCGCAGCGTCTTTCGTAAAATTTTACCCACCGGTGTTTTGGGGAGCGGCTCATTGCGCACCTCCAACAGGGTGGGCAGCTTGTAGCGTGTTAGATATTGTTCGCAGTGCTGGCGCAGCTCATCGAGGCTCAATGCCGCGTTGTGGCTATAGACCACCGCCTTGACCTTCTCACCTGTGCCATCGTGCGGGACACCCACCACGGCGCACTCCACCACATCGGGGTGCATGGCCAGTGCGTCTTCGATTTCGTTGGGGAAGACATTAAATCCCGAGACCAAAATCAAGTCTTTTAGCCGATCAACAATCTTGACGTAGCCCTCTGGACCGACGACCGCCACATCACCGGTGCGCAACCAGCCGTCGGCATCGAGCACATCCGCCGTCTCGTCAGGGCGTTGCCAGTAGCCTTTCATCACTTGTGGCCCGCGTACCCAGAGCTCGCCGGGCTCATTGATGCCCGCCGCCGTACCCGCCTCTGTGATCAGGCGAATTTCTGTCGAAGGGATTGGTACACCAACATTGCCCGCATATGGCAAACCGATGCGGTCAAAATGCACCGGCGGCATGGTGACAATGGGGGAGCACTCTGTGAGTCCATATCCCTCAGACAGCACTGTGCCGGTTGATTCATACCATTTCAGTGCCACGGACTTTTGCAATGCCGCGCCACCAGCCATTGCCAGTTTGAGCTTGGAAAAGTCGACATCTTTAAATTCTGGCGCGTCCAAGAAGTTCTGGAACAAGGTGTTAACTGCCGTTATGCCGGTAAAGCCCTTACGCCGAATCATTTTGAGTACGCGCTTGCAATCACGCGGGTTCGTGATCAGGATGTTGTGACCACCAATACCCATGAAAATCAGGCAATTCACCACCAATGAATACACGTGGTACAGCGGCAGCGGACTGACTGTCATTTCAATGTTTTTCGGATCCCATTGCCCCTCAAACCACCCCTTCACTTGGGTGCAATTGGCGAGGATGTTGCGGTGGGTCAGCATGGCGCCTTTGGAGCGCCCGGTGGTCCCACCGGTGTATTGCAAAAACGCAATATCCTCAGGCTTGCAGGGATCGTCGATACTTGGGCGCGCCCCTTTTTCTATGATGGCATTGAGCCAAACTGCGCCGCGCAATTGATAGGGTGGCACCATGTTGCGGCGCAATATGAAATTAATCAGGTGACCTTTGAGATTTAGGCCGTCAGAGAACAAATCACCGAGCTGTGTCAGCACAATGCGTTGCACACTACTGCCGTCGATGACTTGTTCGACCGTATGTGCAAAGTTCTCGAACACAAACATGATTTTGGGCTTCGAGTCCTCTAGTACATGCGCCAGCTCGTGCGCGGTGTAGAGTGGGTTGACGTTGACCACCACCGCCCCAATTCGCATCGCCGCAAATAAACACACGGGGTATTGCAGAGAATTGGGAAGCATGATCGCCACTCGATCGCCCTTAACGACACCCTGACGCTCCAACCACGCGGCCAGCTGCTCGACACGCTCCGCGAGCAATCCGTATGTCATGGTCGATCCAGCGTTCTCAAAAGCCACTCGGTCGGCATAGTCTTCGAAACACTGCTTGGCGTAGTGATTGATCGAGCGATATCGATCAAGCTGCTCGGTAATATCGTGAGGCACGCCCTCACGATATTGCTCAACCCAAAACCTTGACTCCAGTTGCTCGTTTACAACCTGGTTCATGGCCCCCTCCTCTGTTTTTTCTTATAGTGCGAACTGTTCTGCTGATAGCGACATAATGCTCTTGCCACCGGACATTGCGGTCTTCTTAAGCGCACGCGTCCGAGGAAGAACACGGTCGAAGTAGAACTGTGCAGTTTCCAATTTTGCGCGGTAGAACTCGGCATTTGGCCCATCGACTTTTGATTGTGCCGCTTGCACCGAGCGCGCCCACATCCAGCCCATCATCATGTAACCGGCAAACATCAAGTAATCGAATGACGCGGCCCCGATTTCGTCTGGATTTTTTCGAGCCTTCATCAAAATCCGGATGGTCATCCACTCCAGCTCACGCGTCATCCAGCTGATGGTCTTGGCGTAGGGCTTGGCAGCGCCATTGGCGGTTTTGCACCATTGGCGGATTTCTTTGGTCAGCGAGCGCAAGCCCTTGGCTTGATCCAACGCAACCTTGCGGCCCAATAGATCGAGTGATTGGATACCGTTGGTGCCCTCGTAGATCATTCCGATACGCGCATCGCGAACGTTCTGCTCCATTGGCCAGTCTTTGACATAGCCATGACCGCCAAAGACTTGCATACCCAAGTTGGCGCACTCGTGGCCAAGATCCGTTAAGAAGGCTTTGCCAATTGGCGTGAGTAAGCCCAAACGCGCATCGGCGGCTTTTTTGGTGGCTTCGTCTTTGCCATAGGCAATGAGATCAGCCTGTTTGGTGAGGTAGTGAATATAGGCACGACCCGCTTCGGTAATCGCCTTTTGCGTCATCAGCATACGGCGCACATCTGGGTGAACAATAATGGGATCCGCTGCCATATCCGGGAATTTCGCACCGGTCAGCGAGCGCATTTGCAGTCGATCTTTCGCATACTCAAGCGAGTGCTGGAAGGCACGCTGCGCATGACACAAGCCCTGAATCGAGGTACCGATGCGCGCCACGTTCATAAAGGTAAACATGCACTTCAGACCCTTGTTGAGATCGCCAATCAAATAGCCTTTGGCATTCTCGAAACTCAACATGCAGGTCGCGTTGCCGTGGATGCCCATCTTGTGCTCTAGACCGGTGGTGACCACACCGTTGCGCTCGCCAATCGAGCCATCGTCATTCACATTGAATTTTGGCACCACAAACAGCGAGATACCTTTAACACCCTCTGGGCTACCTTCGGCACGCGCCAATACGATGTGGACAATGTTGTCTACAAAGTCGTGATCGCCAGCCGAGATCCAGATCTTTGACCCGCTAATTTGATAGCTACCGTCGTCTTGTGGCACCGCCTTAGTGCGCAACAGTCCGAGGTCAGTACCACAATGTGGCTCGGTCAGGCACATGGTGCCGGTCCACTCACCGCTGACTAGGCGAGTGAGATAGGTTTGCTTTTGTTCATCGGTGCCATATTGGTGGAGCGTTTCCATCGCACCATGGCTAAGGCCAGGATACATCGACCAAGCCCAGTTGGCCGTGCCGATGGTTTCGGTTAGCGAGCTGCCAATTGACTGAGGCAAGCCTTGACCGCCATATTCTTCGGCATGCATCAGCGATGACCAACCACCCTCCCGATACACTTGATACGCTTCTTTAAAGCCATCTGGGGTTTTCACTTCACCGTCGATCAACTGGCAACCTTGACGATCACCAATGGTGTACAAGGGAGCCACTTCGCGCTCGGCAAGCTTGGCGCCTTCTTCAAAAATCGACTTCACCATGTCTTCGTCTAGGTCGCTGTCAAACCCGAGCGACTGGTAATGAGACACCATGTCATTGACTTCAAAAAATGAGAAAAACATGTCGTTTAATGGGGCTTTGTAATCAGACATCTCTGCTCCTGAAAATTCTTTTACGCTTGATATCAAGCAACTTGGAGCAAAGTTTCACACCGCAAACACGAATAGTCTTTTCACTTTCAAATCGTATAAAACCAAACTAATAAACCGGTCTCAGAATGGCGAAAAGCGCCACTAAACCAATGAAAACCTTAGAAAAACAAAAACCTCCAAATCCGAGGATTTTGGAGGTTTTCGACCACCCGATTACGGGTGTTAGGCAGATCCTATGCGGTCAAAGTCGACCTTTCAGATCTTAGCTTTTTGGTCCAAACAAGCCGTTGAGAACATTGGTAAAAATGTTGCCGAACAAGCTTTCGCCAATCATGCCAATGCCCGCGCCCAAAGTCATACCAGTAGACTGCATTGATTCTGCAGGTTTGTCAGCAACCACCTGAATCACACCTTCAACCAATTGACCGCCGGCTTCGCCGATTTCAGAGGCCGCTTGATTTGAGATATCAGAGCCTTGCAAGAAAGTACTGTGAACCCAAGAACCCACGTTTGAACCCGCTTGGTTGAGCTCGACATCTTTCATATTCTGCGCAACGGCTTGAAGACCAGTCGCCAACAGACTACCGAAACTGGCGCCAAGAGCCGCACCGAAACCATTTGGGTTTAAGCCAAAGTTATAAGAAGAATTTGAAGAAGTTTGTTGCGTTGCCGCCGTACTATTTGTAGAAGAAACGATCATGTTCTATCTCCGAAGGTAGTTGTGGTTGTTGCCGGGAAATCATTGAGTCAAATAAATGACTACTTATCTCTCAATCGCCATATTTCCGGGTTGGTATCGTTTTACCTGAAAATAGATAGAAAGAAGCTTCACTTTCCTAAATAGTGAGATCTTGCTCACAAAAAGATCGCTGCTGTTGCTCAGATCGCGTCACACGTCACATCGATTCACCTTAGGCAATCGGTGAGAAACACGCCTTAGCTCAAGCGTCAAAATTATTGCTCACAGGTAACATTGTGATGTATTGCACATCCCTTCAATGCACAGGATGATGATTCAAGGCCGTTCGATGTCAGACGGGGGATAGTGCGTCATATCAGTCGCTTTCCCGGCCACGCGCCAGTAGATCGCTTGAACCAACCATGACGCCGCAAACCGAGCACCAAACCACGCCCTAAATGCATGCTTGCCAATCAGCACTTCGCGCTCACCACGACGGATACCACGCATCACGCGCTCTGCCACCCGCCCGGGTAATTCGGTTAAGAAAAATTTGGTGTAATCCGCGTTTGGGCGGTTACGCGCGATTCTGGTGTTTACACCGCCTGGAATTAGCAGCATGACACGCACATTGGTCCGCGAGAGCTCTGTACGCAATACGCGGGTATAGCCCACCACCGCGTGTTTGGCCGCGGCATAGTCCGCATGATTGGGCGGTGCAATTAAGCCAAAAATACTGGCGACATTCACTATGACTTTGGGCGACTTGCCAAGCATTTGACCCAAAAATGCCTGACAACCATTGCGCACACCAAAGAAATTGACGTCCATTACCCTACGCAGTGAATCGTCATCTATCTTCCAAGCTGGTGCAGCCATGCCATCGATGCCTGCATTGTTGATCAATATATCCGCACCGCCGAAATGAGCCTCTACGGCCTCAGCAAGTGTATGCATTTGGGTGGCATTCGCCACATCCACCACTCGGCGGAGACTCTGCATCTTGGGGGCAACTGCTGTGCACAATGATTCGGTCTCTAGCAAATCATCACTGTCGATATCCACCAACACGAGCTTCGCACCCTCGTGAGCAAACGCGAGCGCATATGCGCGCCCCATTCCGGAGCCCGCTCCGGTGATCACCACCACTTTGTTGTAAAAATCTTTCACTGCAGACTACCTCAGCTGATGGTCATGTAATTTTGCGCGCCGAGTCCAGCGCCAAAAGGTGGTGGAAAATGCCGGAAACATCGCGATCACTTTGCCCGATGCACTTTGATACCAGCTCTGACATCCCCCCCAATGCCAGACAGTCTTAGTCATCATCTTGTGGATTCGAGCGGTATATTCAGCCTCGCGCTCTGCGCGAACCACAATCGATTGCATACCTGCCCCATCAACCTGCCTGAAGCAATCGAGCACATAATTCAACTGTGACTCAATAATAAACACTGCCGAGGTGTGCCCGACGCCAGAATTTGGCCCAGACAGCAGGAAAAAATTTGGGAAATTTGGCACTGTGGTGCCCAGATAGGCACGAGGATAATCCGCCCACGTCTCTGTCAAACTTTGGCCGCCTTCGCCGACAATTTCATAGGGAATCAACCCATCCGTCGCTTGATACCCAGTTGCACAAATCAATACATCCAATTCAATCTCACGCCCGGTGTGTGTCACCGCACCGGTTGGCGTGATCCGCACAATCGGATCATCCTTGCTATGTAAGCAAACCTGAGGTTGATCAAGCGCAGCCAGATAGGTATTGGACAAGATTATTCGCTTACACCCTATAGTGTAATCAGGCGTCACGGCGTCCCGCAGCGATGGCGATTTAATTTGCCGTTTCAGCAGACGGCGCGCAGTGGGCTCGGCATAAAGCTTCAACATCAAGGGCAAATACTTAAATGCAATAAAGCGCGATTCCAATCCCAAATAAATCACCGTGCGCAAAAGCTTCTGTAGCAAAGCGTATTTGAGCAGTCGACGCTGCCAAGGCTTAAACACATAATCCGGTCGCGGCATCACCCAATGCGGTGTACGTTGAAACACGTCTAGCGATTTAACTTGATCAACCACCGCGGGAATAAGCTGTGCAGCACTGGCTCCAGTGCCGATGATGGCCACACGTTTACCGGTCAAATCCACTGCATCATCCCACTGATTGGTATGTAGGCAGCGACCTTTGAATTGCTCAAGCCCAGGCAAATGCGGGAATTTTGCTTGACTCAATGGCCCAGAGGCATTGATCACAAACTGCGCCTTAAAATCACCCTGCGTGGTGTTGATCTGCCAGCGTTGTTGACTGCCAAGCCACTGGAGGCTTTTGACCTCGCAGCTCACAATACAGTGTTCAACCAAGCGATGCTTTTCGATAATGTTTGCCGTATAGGCCCGAAGTTCCGACTGTTTGGCAAACATTTCAGTCCAGTCATTTGGCTCACTGGACAGCGAATATAACGGCGACTGCACATCGACTGCCGCGCCCGGATAGTGGTTCTGAGCCCACGTCCCTCCTAAAAACGCCCGCCGTTCTAACAGTCGAAAATCATCGATGCCGGCAGCCTTCAGCCTCAAAGCGGCGGCAATGCCGCCAAACCCCGTGCCAATGATCACGACTTTGTATTGATGCTCAGTAGTCATATTGATGTAAACCTGCTGTTGTCTAGCAAAACAATCGCGCTACACTATTTTGATGACACGCGACATCACATACTCTACTCAATTTGATGACACATGTCCTCAAAAATTTATAGGATGGTTATGAACGGCAGATCTTATGGCGGTAAAACACAGCGCGAACGCCAGTTAGCACGCGAAAAAATCCTGCTAGATACCGGGCTAGAATTGTTTGGTCGCGACGGAATCGCCGCTGTCTCTGTGCGTAAAATCTGCCGCGAAAGTAAACTGACAGACCGATACTTCTACGCCAGTTTTGATAGCCCGGAGGCCTTGTTGGTGGCGGTATACCTACGAGAGGCCAAGGCGATTAATGACATTGTGATGGCCGCCTTGCTGGCGAATCTCGACAAGCCGATTACCGACATGTTGCGCTTTGGCTTGGATCGCTTCTTAGCACGTATGCAAAACCCGCACATTGCACGCGTAATGACGCTGGAAATTGATGTCTGTGGTGAGCGTGGCGACCAATGCCGCGACGCCTATGTGAACGAACTTTCATCGCTCTTGGTCAGCGTCAAACGGCAGATTCAGCCGGCAGAGTGTTGCGACGATGCCCTCGATCGCTGGGTGGGGATTGGACTGATCGGCACGATGCGCCAGCTGGTATTGGAGTGGTACCGCAAAGGCTATCAAACACCCAAACAGACGATTCTTGACGCCAGTCTACATATTTGGCTCAGCGCGCTTGGGATTCGAGACACTTAGAAGTTGTAGCTCAAGCTAAAGTCAAAGCGGCTATCTGGCTGATAGTTGATGGGATTTGACTGGCTGTCTTTGCCGCTGATGTAGGCATTGACTTCAAGCTTGGTTCGATCTGTCCAACGATGTTCGGCGCGCAAGTTGTAGACACTTTTTTCATCGTCGAGATCGTAGTTGCCTGCGACCGTGAATTCGGTATTTTGCAAATTATTCAGGCCAAATTTGGCACCCAGCGACACGTCATTTTGCATTGCTTGCAGTGCTGATTTTCCGCGCGAATCGTTCGCATATTCGGCAAATACCGTGGCCGAAGCCGTGTCGTTGTTGTTGAGCGCGTATTCGGCACCGATGGCATAGGCTTGGGCATCGGCAGTGGATAACTGGTAACTGACTGGGTCTTGCTGAATTTGATCCCAACTTTGGCGATAGGCCGATTTAATCAACAAACTACCGGCGGTGTATTGCAGGTCGATGCCCGCCTGCGTCACCTCATCATAATACGGTTGCAAACGTTGGTTTTGAACCATCACCGCTGGGTCTCGATCGACACCGGTGTAGCCATAGATACCAATATCAAATGCCCCAAAATACTGATCGTAGCGCAGCGCCCAACCGCTACTTTCCTCGCTGATCTTATCGGCGTACACGGCCTCGACATCGGCAGGCAGCAGGTCGGTTGGGTATTTGCGCTGTGGCGAATCAAACAGGTGCAGCAATTCAAACTGACCTACAGGGGTATTTTGCGATACCCGCGCCATCGCTTGGCCTTGCTTGGGATCACCCGTAAGCAGGCTACGTAAGTCAGTCTGATTAATGCGGTCAGACAGACGAGAAAACTCCATCTTGCCCCATGTCACTTGATCGATACCAAGTGAGGCATTGCCTCCGCGCCAATAAATATCGACTTTGGCTTTGTGGATATCGGTGGTGAGTTCTTGATCGTAATGCAGATAAGGCGCGAAAGTCGCTGAGGCCTCAGGCGCAATGTCCCAAGTCACTTCTGGTGCGAGGCTGATCACGCTGCGCAGACCGTCTGTGGTGGGCGTTTGCTCTGAAATAGCCGTGAACGACAAATCGCCGCTCATCTGTCCGTCTGCCACGGCCAATGAGGAACAAAGCAACAGTGCCCAAGCAGTGTTTGACTGATGCTTTGTCATTTGATTTATCTCCCCAAGCGTTGCGGCTCAAACTGCGAAGCGGCAATGCCACTTTGCAAGCGGTAACCCGACCACACCATATCGGTGCGCTTGCCCGTTTGTGCATTTTGCATCGTCAGGCGACCGGGGCGCCAAAAACGCTGTAAAAACACGGCGTATCCGGCGTAGTTGAGACGCTTCATAAACTGTCCACCCCGATTATAGTAGTCAATCTGAAAAGGTCGAAAATACTGCTGATCTACCCAAATGACGCGCTTTGAATAGGCCGAATCACGGTTAAGCGGATAGGCCTCAACCACGTAACATTTCGATTGCGCTGCGCCCGGGCATGCCTGATCCGCAACCCATTTATATTTGGAATCGTTGAGCTCGTAGCCGGTCAAATCCTCGAACGAAAACTCTGACCCCATAAAGCTGCCTTTGCGGTTGCCCGAGGCGATGCGCTTCACGCGTTGGATCGAGGGCAAAAACAGCCATTGCATATCCGGTGTGGGCTCGGTCTTGCTGTGACTCAAGAGCACCGTGCCCTTAACGTCAGCAGGGCCGTGGAAGGTAAATTTCGACAAATTACCCGCCCCCTGCTCCAGGCGCTCAGCACTAAAACTGCGCTGCACGGTTCCGCCGGAGGTGTAGAGCACCATCTGCCCTTGAGACAGTTCGCTTTGCCATCCTTCGTCCACTTGCGCTTGACGCTGCATAATGGCGTAGCCTTTTTGCTCAGCCGTTTGCGCGTTTGCGCTGTTCAGCCCGAGCATCGCCACCATTAGGCTCAAAAAAATTCTCATCACTGTTTCCTCTCATATATTGTCGATTTAAATCGACTCTCTAATCGACATGCCGTCTGTGGTTACATTGCCGGTCAACACAGACTCGACCGAATCTGGCTGCAACTCGCACTGCGCAGAACCTCGGTCAAAGCAACGCAAAATCGTCGGCAGTAAAATCAAATCCGCCAATAACGCCACCACGAGCGTAATCGCCGTCATGGCACCTAAGTCCGCATTCACGGCGAACGAAGAGGCGGACATCACCACAAAGCCAGCAACCAGCGCCAATGTTGTCGCAATCAACCCCGCACCGACGGTGCGCAAGTTCGATTGCGCCGCCGCATTGGCCGATAGCCCCGCCTTACGTAGTCGCTGATAACCCATTAAAAAGTGAATGGTGTCGTCCACGACGATGCCGAAAGTAATGCAGACCACCACCGACGAGGCCAGCGTTAAATCACCCACGGTCAGGCCCCAAATGGCGAAGCCCACCAGCGCAGGCACCAAGTTGGGAATCAAGCTAATCAGCCCGATTTTCATGTCGCCCAATGCCACCATCATGCAGATCGAAATCAACACCAACGCCAACAGCGTGCCGCCCATCATCGCCAAGCTGTCGCGTAGGGTAATGTTGGCAAACACGCTCAGCACGCCGGTGGGCGCGGTGCTGATATGTAGTGTATTTTTCGCGAGCCAAGCTTCGGTTGAAGCGGAAAATTCGCGCACTTGCGCAGTGTCCAAATCTCTGAGTAGCACTGTAAATTGCATCGCCGACTGATCTAAGGTGATCTGTTCAGATAGATCGTCGCCATTGGTCAGCGACATCTCGTACAAAAACATAAACTGCGCAGCTTGTTCACTGCTGTCAGGCAAACGGTCAAAGGCGGGGTCATCGCCGTGCATATTCAGATTGAGGCGCTTTAGCGTATCAATCACGCTTTTGACCGACGTCACCTCGGGCTGCTGGCGTAACCAACTCAGGAAGGCATCTGCTTCTCGCAAAAAAGCGGGATCATAGACGCCGCCATCCGCATCGGTATTGAGCGCAAAACTCACAATCCGCATGCCGGTTAAGTTTTGCTCGATCACATCAGAATCACGGCGAAAGCGATGCGACTGATCAAAATAAGTCAAGAAATCGTCCGCCACGACAAGCTTAGCCAACCCCGCTAGCGAAGCGGCACTTAACAACGCCAACACCACCGCTGCGGCGGGGCCGTGTTTAAACAAATTTGGAGACAGCAATTCACACAGCCGCTGCAACGGTGTTTTGCGCAAGCGGCCACGCAAAGCCCCCAAACTAATCAGTGCTGGCAGCACAAAAATCACCAGTAGCCAACTAAAAATCAAGCCAATGGCCACCGCGCTACCCAATTGCTGATACGGTGGCGACACCGAGAAATTCATCGCTGCAAAGCCAAGTGCGGTCGTCGCTATTGAGAAACTAATCGCCCAGAAATTCTCGCGAAGTGCGGCAATCACCCACATCCGTCTGCGCAATAATCCCGTTTGCGATGTCTGCACGCGATGACGCAAAACCGTCGTTAAGAAATGGATCGCACTGGCAGCACAGATACACAAAATCACCAATGGCGTCATGGCCGTGCCGACATTGAGTGCCAAACCGTTTAGCGCCAGCCAGCTTAGACCTGCCATTGCAGAGCCCAACATGGCCAAGCCAATCAAGAGCACCGCGCTTAGATTGGCCAAGGCAAGGTACAAAACGGTAAATAACGCCACAAGCGCCAAGGGCACCAAGGTCGACATATCGCCGACGCTGGCATCGACAAAGGCCGCATTGAGCGCCACCGAGCCGGACACATAAAACTCTAAATTCGCGAACTCTGCATCAGCTTGATCGACCAACGCATATAGCGATTGACTGATTTCCTCGAGTGTCATCTGCGGAAACAACGCTTCGTCGACATAAACGATGCTAATCAGCGTCATGTCTGCGCGGTCGTTGATAATGCTGTCGCGTATTTCGATGCGGTCTTGAGCGCGAGCCTTCAGTTCTAGGAGGGTTTGCGCATCGCTGTCATAGGGATTGGGGACGAAATCATGAACCGAGATAAAATCGCCGTCGGCATCAGAATCAGGGAAATTGGTAATGGCCTCGACCTTGCGGATGTAGGGCAGTTGCCATGCTCTATCCACGATGGTGGCAATGGCCGCCATATTGTGCGGTTCGAATATATGGCCCCTTTTTACTCGCACCGCGACGACCGCTTTTTTATTCGGTGCAAATTGACGCTCGAACGCGTCTAGTGTGAGTTTATCGGGATTTTTATCCGAGAAGAAAACGCGAATATCGTTGGCAAACTCGAGTTTGGATAAGCCGTGTGTCCCCAGTCCAAAGATGCTGAGGCAAAGCAAAATGGCGAACCATGGCCGAAACACCGCCAATTTGATTACCGTATTCTCTATTCTGCTCGCCGACACAAGCTCACCCTTCCCAAGCCAGTTGAGGGCAGACTATCACGCGACATGACTCGTCTCTGTGAGCCAGTGCTCATCCCAAAACTCAGCAAAACGCCGCACTCGATTTGGGTTGTCAAATAGTGATCGCTACCGCATTTGGGGTGTTAAACACCCGTTGTCTCGGATTAGGCTATCAGCAAAAACAGGAAGAATAATTCGCTTTTAACGAGACGACGAGACTAGTGACACATGTGATCACCAAGCGGCAAACCATCAGAGAATCAAGGTGGGGACGCGACAAGTTTCAGGTACAAAAAACCCCGCCGTAGCGGGGTTGATGGGCGTCAATCCTTTATTGCCCTTTGGACGCCTTCTTTCCTTTAGGGCTTTTTCCAAATGCGTCTGTTATTTTCATACTGCGCGTATCATCGAACGAAATGCGTTCAAAATCAATAAAAGTATTCATGGCGCCAGTCTGGGTGTTGACCACTTGCAGAACACCGTTGCCGATACGATCCAACTCATATTGCTCACGTTTGCCATCGAGAATCAGCAAATCATTGCCGCCGCCAGCATCAACCACATTGCCGTTCGCTTGCTTGGCCACCGCCACTTTATCGCCCAGTTTTAAGGTTTCGACTTGTGAACCATTGCCCACCAAGGTGAATGAATCGCGCTTAAAAGAACCGATGGTCGACACGCCGTCAAACACAACCGCGTTGTTGATCGGGGTGTTCATTTGCTTACGAAACTCTTCGCGCGCTTCTCTTTTCTCTTGCTTGGCTTGCTGTTTGGCCTCTTTTTCTTTCTCCTTGGCCTCCTTTTCCATATCGTCTTTGACTTCTTTCACCGTGTCGACAAAGTCGTTGACGATACCGTCAGCCGTCGATTGCAATGAACTCAAGCCGCTGTCCACCGTCTGCTGAACTTGCTGCGACAAAGTGCCAATCACTTGATTCGCCGAATCGGTCGCCTGGCCAATCAAGCTAGAGCCAGTCGACTCAATCGCTTGCTGCGTTTGACCGATCGCATTGTTAATGATGCCGTTGATGGCGTTAACAATCATCCCCAAAAACTTCCGCTCACCAACCTGAGCGGTCTCGAAACGCGCTGGCGAGCTGCTCGCACTGGCAGCCTCAGAATTAACATTACTTGGACGGGTTGCTGCATTAATCATCGTTAAAATCCTCTACTCTCTCAGTCCGTGATTTGTTGCATTGACTGACTCAATCATTGAGTCGTCGCTAAAAAACTGCTGTTTGATCTAAATCACTCAGCGCTAGGGGTGGAATTCACCCCTTAAAAGGTTTCGCTAAATTCACCGGCAGGCTGGCCCAACTCGATGTTCCAGCTCACCACGTTTTCATACAGTTCGTGGGCTTCGCCGCTGTGATCCAACATTTGCTGCTCGTAGTCTTCACTGGCGTTTAGATCCCCGCTATCGCCAGAGGGCGTGTTGCTGTAATTCGCCGGATGGGTGTGTACCGCATACACGGTGTCCCAAAGCAGCTCTGAATCGACCTGTGTAAACGCCAGGCTGGTGAAAACTTGAACGCGCTGCTCACCGTTGTCATCGACCGACAGGGAGACCATGCTCTCATAACCGAGTCTGGCGCTAATTTCGACCGCCAAATCGGCCATTTGCTGCTTAGCTGCTTGGGTGGGCAAACCCTCGGCATCCAACTCAAGGGCCACGTTCTCATAGACCGCCCCCTGGGCACCGGCATTCACAATTGCGCCGACCACATCTGAGACACCGACCCCGAGAAACTCCGCTACATTGTTTGCTTGGGTGGCATCGGTATCGGCACCGATTGCATCGACCACCTCTACTCGACTCATCACCAAGCCATCGGCAAATTCATACTGACCAAAACCCTCGACGATATTGCTACTGCCACTTTGGCTATCAATCACTTCAAAACGAGTGGCATTGATTTGGACAAACGTGTATTGATCGGACGGACCGCTAAACACAATGCGTGCATCACTATCGACATCGGCCTGCTCGTAAGTTTCCCCCGCCTGCACGCTGATCACTTGATCGCCCTGTGCAGTGTCGAGTCGAGTCGCCCCATCTGCGCCAGCAAGTGTGGCAGGCGCTGCGGGTTGTTCGGTTGCCTGTGCCGATGATTCACCGCTTGGAGCGGGAGTCCCATTGCCATTGGGAGCAACATCAAACTGCCCCGGCTTACGTACCTCATCGGCAAACTGGAAGGTTTCGAAGTTACGCACTCGATTGGTTTTGCCCGACGCAATATGCGTCACAACGAAATATCCGTTCTCGTCCTTAGACACGGCATAATCGGTCACCTTGCCTTCAAAGGTGATGGTGTCGTTGCCGCGTCCGCCATGAACCGTGTTGCCATCCGCCGTTGCAGTCAATGATGCTTGATCGTCGCCGCCACTCATACGGACTTGGTTCAATTCGCCCGCGATAACGGCGGTATCGTGACCTCGGCGCATAAAGTGAACTTCGCGACTGCCATCGACCACAATGCTTTCATCCTCTACGGTGTACTCTCCAGAGTCAACCACACGGTCTGGGTAAACCGGCGTGCCATCGGGCCAATACAAGCCTGATGGTGACGCTTCAGCGGGTGTAGTCTCGATCGGTGCCTCTGCGTACACTGGCGTCCCATCAGGCCAATACAAGCCAGACGCTGCAACGGCAGATGTACCGTCAGTCGCAGAAGTCGGTTCAGATTCGCTGGCCTCGTCAGCAGAGGCTGCCTCAATTGGCGCAGGCTTTTGAGGCTTTTGAGGCTTCTGAGCTGGCGCGTCAGATATCTCATCACTTGGCTCGGATTGTGCCGCACCAGGCTTTGCCAAGGTGGACAGGTCGAACACCTCTTCCAGCTCGTTGCTCACATAAATGAAATTCTCAATGGTATTTTCAGCGCCCGTCAGTAGGTTGGTCACTTTGATCTTGTCGCCATCGAGCCGCTCGAACTGCCAGTTTTTCATCGCCGAGTCGACTAACAACACATTTTGGCCCTGCTCGCCCTTGATGTAATTGTCCATTGCATTCTGCGTCAAAACTGCAACATCATCTCCGGCGCCAAGCAAAAACGAATTATTTTTTCCCGCTAGAACCACAATGTCAGTTTGCGTTGAGGTCGTAATCTTGCCGTCACTGCTCATGACCACCAGCTTGCTGGGCTCACCAAGCTCTTCATAAACGCTGCCATCGGCGGTCAACTGTACGAAGTCTGCCAGTGAGATATTTGCCGCACGCGTGCTTCGGGCCGCCGAGGCAAGTACCTCATTCGCCAATCGCTGAGTCGCCGATCCACTAGCCGACTGTAGGGATACGTGCTCGCCACGGTCTAAATGACGGCTTGCCGTTTGGGTTGACGTTGCTGAAAATATCTTCATCGGGATGACCTCTTCTAATCGTAGTCTTGGTGTTGGCTGTCAATTTATCGTCAACAAAAATATTTCGCGACAGAAAGACGTCATAAGCATCGATACCATCACAACTGTGTGAATGCATTCGTGATCAAGCTCTCGAAAACAGTCGATTCTGCGGGCTAGCGCGACACGGATTTTTGTCAAAAAAAGGGCTGAAAAATGCGAAAAAAACAAAAAAAAACCGCTGCAGGAGAAACAGCGGCTTAAAGGGGAGGATTGAGCCAATCGCGAGACGCGGTCGCTAGACGCGGTCGCGAGACGCGGTCGCTAGAAGCGCTCAATCACCGTAGCAATGCCCTGCCCCATGCCAATACACATGGTGGCGAGGCCCAAAGCACGGTCTTCGTGCTTCATGACATTGAGAAGAGTTGTGGTGATACGGACCCCGGAGCAGCCAAATGGATGGCCCAGCGCAATGGCGCCGCCGTGCAGATTGACTTTGTCGTCCATCTGATCGAGCAATTGCAGGTCTTTGAGCACCGGCAATGCCTGAGCGGCAAAGGCCTCGTTCAACTCCACAGTATCCAGATCGGCCACCGTCAGGCGCGCGCGCTTGAGTGCCGCATGCGTGGCCGACACTGGTCCATAGCCCATGGTCGCGGCCGAGCAGCCGGTGACCGCCATGCCGCGAATCTTCGCGATCGGCGTGATGCCCAAGTCATATGCGCGCTGTGCAGACATTAACAACATCGCGGACGCACCATCGGCAATCGCAGAGCTCGTCCCGGCTGTTACCGTGCCCACTTCCGGCACAAAGACTGGCTTGAGCTGCGCCATAGATTCAAGAGAGGCATCGGCACGAATCACTTCATCGTGCTCGATCATCTTCAAAAAGCCACGCGAGTCATGCCCTTCGATAGCAATAATTTCGTCGCCCATGCGGCCGTTCTCGGTCGCCGCGTGTGCGCGCTGGTGAGAGCGCACCCCAAAAGCATCTTGATCTTCACGCGAGATACGGTGCTGCTTGGCGAGCATCTCTGCGGTCACGCCCATCATCATTGAAGCACGCGCGGTGGTGTGCGACATGTGCGGGTTGAGATCGACGCCATGCATCATGTCCAGGTGTCCCATGTGCTCGACACCGCCCACCAAATACACATCACCCAAGCCAGCTGCAATATTCGCCGCCGCAGTCTGCAATGCCGCCATCGAAGAGCCGCACAATCGGCTCACTGTCTGTGCTGGCACCGAAGGCGGGATACCAGCCCGTAGCGTGGCCATTCGCGCCACATTAAACCCTTGCTCCAGCGTTTGGTTGACACAACCCCAGATCACATCGTCAATTTCAGCAGGGTTTAGTGCGGGATTTCTGGCCAACAGCTCACGTATCAAATCGGCCGACATCTCCTCGGCGCGACGATTGCGAAACGCCCCGCCCTTCGAGCGACCCATGGCCGTGCGTGCACAATCGACAATTACCACATCATTTGCATTCATGGTTCGCTCCTAAACGCTTAAAAAAGGTTTGCCAGATTCGGCATGTTCAGACAACAGCTGCGGTACGGCATACAAACCGCCCAGCGCACTATATTGCTCGGCCATCGCCTTTAGTTTCGTCGCGCCAATGCTGTCGGCCCACGCCATTGGCCCACCACGGTGCGGCGGGAATCCCAAGCCGTAGAGCATGGCGATGTCGAGATCGTGTGCATTGGCCACAATGCCATCTTGTAGACATCGAATCGCTTCGAGCACATAGGCCACCATCAAACGGTTGACCGCATCAGCGGTGTCAAATTTGTCAGTCGGTGCCTGATCGCCGTAAACCATGGCAATCGCATCCTCCGAAGGCTGCTGCTTGAGCTTGCCTTTTTTGTCTTTGACCCATTCGTAGAATCCAAGACCGTTTTTCTGGCCAAGGCGACCTGCATTGACCAACGCACTCACACGTGTTTGATCTGCAGGGCGCATGCGATCTGGGAAGCCTTGGCACATCACATCAGAGGCATGCACCATGGTGTCTAGACCAACGACATCAGCCAAATGGGCAGGGCCCATCGGCCAGCCGAATTTGGTCATGGCTTTGTCGATGACGCGGAAGTCTGCGTGTTCTTGAAGCAATAAATCAAAAGCATCGTAGTAAGGGAACAAACAACGATTGACCAAAAAGCCCGGGCAATCGTTGACCACGATGGGTGTTTTACCCATCGACAGCGCCAGCGATACCGTCTTGGCGATCGCGTCGTCCGAGCTCTGCTCGCCGCGAATCACCTCGACCAAAGGCATGCGGTGCACAGGATTGAAAAAGTGCATGCCCACAAATTGCTCTGGACGCTTAACTGATTTGGCAAGCTCGGTAATTGAGATGGTGGACGTATTACTGGCCAACACCGCGTCTTCGCGCATATGCGATTCAGTTTCAGCCAACACCATGCCTTTAATCTTTGGATTTTCCGTGACCGCTTCGACCACCACATCCAAATCGCCAAACTCGCCATAGCTCTTAGCAGGCACGATCGACTGCAAAATGGTGGAAGCTTTTTGTGCATTCAAGCGACCGCGCGCCACTTGACCGCCCACCAAACGCTGCGCTTCGCCAAGGCCTTTTTGCAGCGCCTCATCGGCAATGTCCTTCATCACCGCAGGGACGCCTTTACTGGCCGATTGATAAGCGATACCACCGCCCATGATGCCCGCGCCCAACACACCGATACGATTGACGCGGCCAACCGATTTGGCGACCTTCTTCGCCGCGCGTTTGACCGCTTGATCTTTGAGGAATATGCCCACCAACTGGCGCGCCACATCGGTTTGCGTCAGCTTGATAAAGCCTTGAGTCTCGACAGCAAGCGCTTGCTTGCGCCCGAGTACCGTCTGTGCATCGAGTGTCTCAATGATGACTTTTGGCGATGGATAATGCGGGCCCGCTTTTGCCAACACCATACCGCGCGCCGATTCCGTCGACATGATGCGCTCAATGTCTGGCAAGCTCAACGGTATTTGCTTCACACGGCGACGTGCCGCAACATCGAAATGACCCGCTTCAATATCGGCGACCAGCTCAGATACTGCGCTCTGCCAATGCTCCGGCTCAACGATCGCATCGACAAGACCATGCGCCAACAGTTGATCAGCACGCTTGACTGCCCCTGTGGCCACCCATTCAATGGCGTTGTCGTAGCCAATCAGCCGCGGCAAGCGCACCGTGCCGCCCCAACCTGGCATAATGCCGAGCTTCACTTCGGGCAGACCCATTTTGGCATTTGGCGCAGCGATTCGGTAGTCACAGCACAGGGTCACTTCGCAGCCACCGCCCAGCGCATCACCATGCAGCAGCGCCACAGTGGGACAATCTAGATCTTCAATGCGGTTAAACAGCGCATTGACCTCGTCGAGCATTGGTTTGAGCGCTTTCTCACCTGCATCGAATAAACCTGTAAACTCAGTGATGTCCGCGCCGACGATAAAGCCCGCGTCTTTGGCCGATCGCAGTACCAAGCCCCGACGCGTAGACTGCTTCATCAAGGCATCGATGGCCTGACCCAGCTCGGCAATGGCAGCACTGCCAAGTGTATTGACCGACGCATCTTGATGGTCGAACACCACTTCAAATAACGCATCACCCAAGGCATTGAGCGAGAGGTGTTGGCCTGAGAATAAAGAACTCATAGGTTGTCTCCTGTCAGCAGCGCGCTGTGCGACATCAAACTGTCCGCGCCCTGATAAATACATGCCTGCAAACTCGCCGTGCGTGGCAAGACCTTGGCGAAGTAGAAGCGAGCGGTGTCGATTTTAGCTTGGTAGAACGCATCGTCACCCTCACCCAGTTTGCTTTGCGCCAAATCAGCCATGACCAGCCATTCATGCGCCACGATCACATAGCCGCAGTTCATCAAGAAATCGACCGAAGCCGCACCAATTTCATCGCGATTGTTCAACGCCGCCGCCAATACGTGCTCGGCCACCGCCTGCAATGCCTCGATCTCACGGCGCAAACTCGCCGCCAACATTGGATGCGAAGACATATCGCAGCTTTGCAGCATCTCAGCAAGCAAGCCGCGCAACTCCACCCCGTTGTCGGCCATCACTTTGCGGCCCAGTAAATCCAACGCTTGAACGCCAGTGGTGCCCTCATAGATCGTGGCAATCCGCGCATCGCGCAGGTTCTGCTCCACGCCCCACTCACGAATGTAGCCGTGGCCGCCCATGGTTTGTACGGCATTGCTGGCACACTCGATGCCTTGCTCGGTCGAGAAGGCCTTGGTGATTGGCGTCATCAACGCAAGGCGCTTACTCGCTGCCTTGCGTGTCGCCGCGTCTTTGCCATAGGTCGCCAAATCGGCGGTGAGGCTGACGCGATACAGCATGGCGCGCAGCCCCTCGGCCATCGCCTTGTTATGCAGTACCATGCGGCGCACATCAGGATGGACGATGATTGGGTCGGCGGCCATCGCCGGATACTTTGCTCCCGCAAGCGAGCGCATCTGTAGGCGTTCATTGGCGTAGTTGATCGCGCTTTGATAGCCACGCTCACAGTGAGCCAAGCCTTGGAACGACGTCCCGAGGCGCGCAAGATTCATAAAGGTAAACATGGCTTTTAGGCCAATGTCTTCATCACCGAGCAGATAGCCGATTGCGCCGTCAAAATTCAGTGCGCAAGTGGCATTGCCGTGGATGCC
>JABXHR010000258.1 GCA_013373515.1 Gammaproteobacteria bacterium
AATACGCTCTCACAATCTCTCAGTTAGAACTGCACCCGATTTCACAGGTTAATATTTGGGCTATATTTGATCTATAGGTCCAAAATGGACGGTCCGTTAACGACTCATAGCCTGAGATTGAACAGATGAGCCACGACAATTCGCCCCAAGATAAACCCTCTCAAGTCGAACAGATTGCAAATCAGCAGCGCGAGATAGAGGGGTTGCAGCAGAGAATTGCAGCCGCCAAGTTTGAGCTACCATTGCTGCGCATTGCCAACCAGATATTGATGGTGCCGCTTGTTGGATCCATAGATTCGCTTCGTTCCCAACGCGTCATGCAGAATGTGCTGGATAACATCAAAAGCGAGGGGACCAAAGTCGTGGTGATAGATATCGCGGGAGTCAACGTAGTCGACAGTTCTGTTGCCTCGCACCTTATCAAGATGGGACTTGCAACCAAACTCATGGGAGCTACCACTATCATCTCAGGTATCAATCCGGACATGGCGACAAATATTGTCAATCTCGGCATCCAGACCGGCGACACCGAAACGACTAACACATTGGAAGATGCGTTAAAACGCGCCTACCGTCATGTTGGGCTTAAGCTGGCTCCGATCTAAATGCTAGAAACTAGTCTCGAGCAGATTGGCAACACGGCGATCATCAATCTCGACGCCCGTGACCTCTATGACAAAGCACTGATCGCTGAAATCAGCGAAAGTCTATCTGCCCAAGAGGTGGGCTACGCCGTTATAAACCTTGAGCAGATTAGTGCACTCTCCTCTGCTGAGTGGTTAGAAATAATGCGGCTGACCGACGCGCTCAAGCTAATAGGTATCCGCTCAGCAATCTGCGGTGTTCAGCCGGCTTTGGCTATGACGCTGGTGGAACTGTGCGAGGGTCTGCATATAAGTGCATATATGGATGTTGACGGGGCGCTCAATGCGATTAATGTTGACTGATGAAACGAGCGTTCAAGATGCACTGTATTCTATTAAGCAAGCACTGCAGCAGCTTAAGGTCGCTGACCGCCAGATCTCGGAGTTCATCACGCTGACATCTGAACTCTGCTACAACGCGATCCGACACGGCAGCGATAGCACCGTCGATTTCCATCTACAGACCGGTGTCGCCCATCTAGAAATCTACGACAGCGGCAAAGGCTTTTCCCACCTCGGGGAACGTGCATTTAAAGAGGGGTTCTCTACCGCGGACACACTCGGTTTAGGGCTTGGGGGTGTAGTTCGCATGGCTGACGAATTCAACTTGGAAACCTCAACACACGGGACGCGAATTAGCATCGACAAGAGGGTTAAAGATGCATGAGGTTCACTCTCAAGTTCAACCCTTCAATACAAAATCAGGCTGTGGTGATTTCGTCGTAACGCTGGATCGGGACGACGGGCTTCTTATCTCTCTTGGAGACGTTGCGGGCCATGGGGAGCCAGACGTAGGCGGGCTTGCTCGAAAGCTTGTAGCCTACCTCAAAGAGCATTCAGCTGAGCCACTGCCTACCCTACTAGAGGGTCTGCGTTCAATACCTGGTGTCAGCGAACGAGGGGTATCGCTATTCCTCGGCCTACTCGACAACCAACTGCCTCTGCTGCACTACTATCTCTTGGGCGATATCCGTGCCTATCGGCTCAAAGATGGTGATGCCAGCACCCTCGTTAGCCACGAAGGACCTCTTGGGATATCGCCACCTGAGTTGACCCGGTTTCACTCACTCAAAGCACACCCTTTAGAGACCTTCATAATACACTCCGATGGTATCGCCTCGGCAACGGTTAGCCTTCTGCCAAGCAAGGCGCTGGCCCTAAAGCCTGCAGAGCTTCTGCAGGAGATTCTCAAACTAGGTCGCAATTCAGCAGATGATGCCGCCTGCGTGCTGTTTCGCTGCTCTTCGGGAAGCCACAGTCTAGAACGCCTGCCCAGAACGACCTCAACAATCAAACCCAGCGGAACGCTGAAAGCGTCGAGCGCAGCTGAGCCGGTTCAACTGCCCTCGACCAGGCCTAGCCTGCCTTTCCATAAACTCGGCGACCATGAAAAACTGGCAAGCATTACCAGCGCTCCCGAAGCTCGCCTCTTCTGTACGCTTCTGTTCGAGGTCGTAGAGCTAGACAACTATCAACAGGCACGGCTGGAGAGTTACCTTCTTGAGGCTTTGCATCAGGGATGTCGCTCAATAGAGACCTTTGCCGATAACCTAAGGCTACAGCTGCAACTCCCCTATTCTGCACAGACAGCTCGCTTGGGAGAGCGCCTTTTTGGCCGTGAGGCGATAAATACATCCGCGCACCTAATCACCGTGACACTAGCAACTTCAACGCAGCTCGATAGCCCAACAAGAGTGCGCCTTGGCCACCTCATGAGCGAACAGAACTACACTCAGTATGCGGACAGACGGCGTAGAGACGAACTCTTAGCGCAACAGGCCAAACTTGCCGCTATGGGCGAGATGATTGGGGCGATAGCTCACCAGTGGCGCCAACCCCTAAATGAGTTGGGGTTGAGGGTCCAGCAGTTGCAACTGCATCAACATAAAGCCGGCCTCAATACAGATGAGGTAGACCAATACGCGGCTGACAGCCTGCAACTGATCACGCACATGGCAGATACGATTGACGATTTCCGCGACTTTTTTTCGAACAAGCAGGAGAGTAAAACCTTCGACGTTGCCCAGGTCATACAGGATGTGCACAGGCTGCAATCGGCACAGCTGAAAAATAACAGTATCGAATTTAGATCGAGCGGTGAGAGCTTTGAGGTACGAGGACACGCGTCCTACCTGAAACAGGTGTTGTTCAACCTCATATCCAACTCCAAGGATGCGTTCAAAGAGCGGGGAACAGTAGTGCCCCGTATCGAACTGAGTCTAGATCCGAGCACACGAACGCTCACCCTTAAAGATAACGGCGGAGGTGTCAATGAGGTTTTTTTGCACCGTATCTATGAGCCCTACTACACTATGAAGCCACATGGAAAAGGAACAGGCTTGGGACTCTATATGAGCAGGATGCTTATGATTGATCATCTACACGGCACCATTAACTCCTCCAACTGGCACACAGGGAACGAATCTGGCCTAATCACCGAACTCAAGTTTTCTGCAGCGAAGGAGAGCAGCTGATGGATGAGCAAGCGGAACAACCGCTCAGAGGCCTAAACCTAGTCTGTGCCGATGATGAAACCACTGCGCTTACGATATTGGCAGAGATACTTAACTCAGCCGGCGCGACAGTTCGAACCGCAAAAGATGGTCTGCAGGCGCTTGAAATCATTCGTACCCATCCAACCGATGCGGTCATCGCAGATATTCAAATGCCCGTAATGGACGGTACCGCTCTCATTAAAACCCTCAGGGCAGAGGGTTTTGACAGACCTATTCTCGCGGTGACGGGAGCCTCAAAACATGACGCAGAGTCTATTTTAGCGAGTGGCGCGGACCACTATATCTCCAAGCCAGTTATTACAACTGAGCTCATTCACACACTTGTGACCGACCTGCGAGGCACCAAATAGCAGTCTTCCTATACACCTAGCGCCCGAACTCTGCGTGCCCAACAACCTGGCGTAGCGTGAATGCCGAGTGCATTC
>JABXHR010000234.1 GCA_013373515.1 Gammaproteobacteria bacterium
CCGGTGATGATGTCGCCGATATTGGTGAAGCCTTTGGTTTTGGCGCCGAGATCACCTGGGTTTGGCAGTACCGCTTTGAGGAACTGAAGCGGGATGATCTCTTTGCCTTCGTAATTAACCGGCTCAATCGACGTCATACCGATGTTTTGTAGCACGGTGACGTGGTTGATATAGGCATCGCCAAAGGTCATCCAAAAGCGCGCGCGCTCGATCTCGGGGAAGTGGGTGACTAGGCTTTCGAGTTCCTCGTGATACATGAGATACATGTTCTTTGGACCCACTTTTTCAAAGTCGTAGCTCACTTTGTAATTCATCGCCGGTGACTCGACCCACTGACCATTTTCGAAGTGACGCGCGGGCGCGGTGACTTCACGGATGTTGATCTCTGGGTTGAAGTTGGTGGCAAACGGCAAGCCGTTATCGCCGCCGTTACAATCGAGAATGTCGATCAGGCGGATGGTGTCGAGCTTGTGTTTTTTAATCCATGTGGCGAAGACGCTGGTGACGCCGGGATCGAAGCCCGACCCCAAAATCGCCGTTAAACCGGCGGCTTTAAATTTCTCTTGGTAAGCCCACTGCCAGCTGTATTCAAACTTGGCTTCATCCTCTGGCTCGTAGTTGGCCGTGTCGAGGTAATTGACGCCCGCGTCTAAGCAGGCATCCATAATGGCCAAGTCTTGGTAAGGCAGGGCGAGATTGACCACCAAACTTGCGCCAGTTGATTGGATCAAGGCGACGGTCGCTGCCACGTCCATGGCATCGATGGCCGCGGTTTTGATGTCGACACCAGTGCGTGATTTGACGGAGGCTGCGATGTCGTCACACTTGGATTTTGTGCGGCTGGCCAAGGTGATATCGCTAAAGATATCGGCATTCATGGCCATTTTGTGCACTGCAACCGATCCGACGCCACCGGCGCCGATAACTAAAACTTTTGACATGCTCGTCTCCCTAATGCTCGTAGTAGGTGTAGCCGTTTAGGCTGTCGCGATAGGCGTCAATAATGGTGCGCCGCTCGGCGGGGGAAATGCGGCGGTTGGAGACCGCGCTTTCCACGATTTGTTTAAAGGTGCCAAATAGGCGCTGGGGATCGTATTCCACGTAGCTCAGCACTGTGGCGATGGAATCGCCCTCGACTTCGTGCAGTAAGTGGAAGCCTTCATTCTCGTCCAACTCAATGGTGACCACATTGGTGTCACCAAAAAGGTTGTGCAGATCGCCGAGGGTTTCTTGGTAAGCACCCACCATAAATGCACCCAAATAGTAGGGTTCATCGTCCCGCAGATCATGCAGTGGCAGCGAATGATGCACGCCATCGGTGAGTGCAAAATGGTTGATTTTGCCATCGCTGTCGCAGGTGATATCCGAGATGATGCCACGGCGCGTCGGCGCCTCATTGAGTCGGTGTATCGGGCAAACCGGTACGATTTGGTCGATGGCCCATGCATCGGGCAGGCTTTGGAAGATCGAAAAGTTGGCGTGATATATATCGGTATGGCTCGACAGCACCTCATGCACGTCGTCGGAGATCCATTCCATGCGCTGTGCTGCGCTGCGCAGGTGATTGACCACGTGCCGATAAGCTTGCTCTGCGAGTCCCAAGGTGCGCAGGCTGACTTGGCCCCTGCGAAATGCCGCGCGCACTTCACTGCGGTAGTAGGCGATGTCGTTGAAGCCTTCTTGGAGACGATCGCTTTTGGCGTACTCCAAGATAGACACCATGTCTTTGAGTAGCTCGTGCGCATCTTCGGGCAGCGTGAGGTTTTTCTCGGCATGGTACTGCGAGACGCTCAGCACGTTAAACAGCAATAGCGAGCTGTTGGCCACGGTGGCGCGGCCAGATTCGGTGACAATGGTGGGGTGGGCCAGACCTGCACGGTCGACTTGATTCATCACCGATTCGATGACGTTTCGACAGTACTCTTCGACAGAGTAATTGACCGAGTTTTCCGTGGAGCGATGCTCACCGGTGTAATCGACACCCATACCGCCGCCAAGGTCGAGGTATTTCAGTGGCACGCCTTCTTTGCACAATTCCACAAAGAATCTGGCCGCTTCGACGGCAGAATGGCGGACATCATTGATGTCAGGCACTTGGCTGCCCAAGTGGAAGTGCTGAAGGATGAGTGTGTCGAGCAAATCGTGCTCGCGCAGGGTGTCGATCACATCGACCACGTGCTCGGAGGTCATGCCAAAGGCACTGCGATCGCCCGATGAGGCCGCCCAATTGCCTTTGACTTGATTGGTCAGCTTGATGCGAATGCCGAGCAGGGGTTTGATGCCCATGGCTTTGGATTCTTTCAGTACCAGATCGAGCTCTTGGATGCTTTCGAGCACGATGACCGTGTTAAAGCCGATTTGTAGGCTCAACAGCGCGAGGCGGATAAATTCGGCATCTTTGGAACCATTGCAAATCAGTAATGCGTCCTTGGGCAGTTGATGTCCCAGCGCGATGAGTAGCTCGGGCTTCGAGCCCGCCTCTAGACCGTAGTTGTAGGGCTGGCCAAATTCGACGATTCGGTCGATGACTTGCGCTTGTTGGTTGACCTTGATTGGGAACACACCTTGGTAGGAGTTTTGATAGCCCAGCTCTTCGATAGCACCTTTGAAACTTTGATTGATGCGCTGAATTTGTGCCTGCAGCATGTTGGTGCAGCGCACCAGCACCGGCGTGGCAATGCCGCGTTCTTCGAGGCTGTCCAAAATTTCGACCAAACTCACGGGCTTGGCGTGCTCGCTCAACGGGTTTTTAAGCGCAATTTCGCCCTTGTCGTTGATGGAAAATAGACCCTTGCCCCAGCGTTCTACGCCGTAAATGTCATTGCTTTGGCTCACCCGTCGCAACCCGCTTTGTAAAGGTTAAATTGAAGGTGTTCAGTTTAACAAAAGCGGATTGTGACGTGAGTGAATTTGGAGCGCTATTTGGCGCGGACTCTGAGCACAATTGCTGAACCGGCGATGATGAGTGCAAGTAATCCAAGCGCGCCACCACCAGAGGCGCGGCTGTTGGTTACCAGTACTTCTCCATCATCGGCCAGTACGCTCAACGCTAGGCGTGCCTCAATGCGGCCATCGACATTGCCATCCAGATCGTGTGCATCGCCATCGGCAAGGCTAATCAGTGCACACCGGGTCTCGCTGGTTTGCTGATTGGTATACATCACGCTGTTCAATGCTGGACATTTGCCGTTAGCAGGCGCGGCCCATTTGATTTGCTCGTCCGAAACAGCCTTGCCGTCTGAGAGGTTGTTAAACGCTAAGTTCTCAGAATTTAGATTCGGTAGGCCGATGATGATGGTTGCAGCTTCGGTGCTAATCGTTTCGTTTTCAACGCCCAATCCACGAACGATAAAGTCATAGGCACCGACGACATCTCTAGAGGCATCCAGCGGCGCACCAGACAGAATCCATTGGCTTGGCGACAGAACCACTGAATCAACCCTAGCCAATCGCTGACGATAGCCGACTTCAACCTGATGGTCGCTCGCCACTCGAATACGCTGATGATTGTTGCCAAGCGGCAGATCGTTGGCCAGCGTATTGGCTGGATCCATCCAGTTGGGGATGCCGTCTTTATCGTCGTCGTACATCAGCTCTTTTTCATCCGACAGACCATCGCCGTCAAAGTCGCTGAATACAGCCCCACGCGCCAAGCTGTCGCTGGCCAGTCGGTCGCTGATGCGGACCACCCAATCGACGACTCGATACGCGCCACTGTGTACCGAAGTTACTTTCAACTGTGCGTGGAAGCTGCCAAGCGGCAATGTGCTGGTGTCGAGCACGGCTTGCAAGCTATTGTTGGCTTGGAGCGGCGTACCGTCGGCCAACATAAGATTGCCGTCAGAGCCCTCCCAGCTGATTAACGCGTCGACGGGCCATGCCGAAGTTGCCGTCATTTCGAGCGATGCAATTCCTCGAATCACATCTGTCATCGGGGCGCCATTTTGTTCAATCCACACCGATGTAACTGTGGGCAGCAATTTACTGGCCGCGAGGTTCTCAAGCGTGGTTGTGTCTTTGCCGATTACGAACGCTGCGTCATCGGCTGTTGTTGGCAAAGTCAGTGAAACACTGCCCTTTACGGTGGTGGCATCAAAGGTCAGCTCAATGGGCTGACTCAAGCGTTCGCCCTTGGCAAAGCGCAAGCTGAGATCGGGGACTTGGATCAATGATGCCAATTCACCCGATGCGCGCAGCGTCAACACCATGTCTTCAAGCGCCGGTCCGCTGAGTGAGGCTTGCAGTGTTGTTGACGGCTCTAGCGCTTGGTCGGCAGGCATCGATAGTGTGGGCAGCAACTTTAGATGCTGTACCGGAATGCCACCCGCCTCATCCAACAGCCACTGGCCATTTTCGTCGACTGCCAGCCACCATACTTCGGTCTGGCCTTGCGGTAGGTCAGTGAGGTCAACTTGCTCACAGTCTTGCGCGAAAGTCGCTGGAATGGCATCGGCACAGGCGCCGGATTTAAGAATCGGGTGCCAGGTTACCTCGGACGCTGTGCTTTCAAGCCCCAGCATCTCGGGTGTTGGCGTGGTCTCTGGGTTGATGCGCACCGACGCTGATGCAGTGGCGGTGCCCTTGTTGTCAGCAGTCTTGAGATCGCTGCCAATGGCGAGTTCCACCCAATCTGGCGTGCCGTCACCGTCGAAGTCGCTGAATTTATCGGCTTCGTGAGTGCTGTCGGTTAGGGCTTGCACAATTTCGCTCACGCTTTGTTGCTCAGCTTTTTCGAGCTCTTCAATCAAGCCGGCCACAGAGCCATCGGCTTTTGGCACCAAGTTGAGCGTCACCGTCTGACGTTGCAATACGCCATATTGATCGCTTATCAGCAGTTCCACTGGGTATATTCCGGCCTCCGCGTCGGTGACGCTGCCGAACAATTTGCCATCCACAATCGACAAGCCCGCTGGAAGACCGGTTGCGCTGAGGGTTGCGCCCTGCAGATCTGCGGTGCTCGCAAGCGTTGTGTTGATATCGGCAGGGGTATAGATCAGCGTGCTGGCGACTGCTATTGGCGCGATGGGTGGTTGTCCGCTTGAAACCGTGAGCGTTTGCTCGGCGGTTTGCATAGTGCCAAGCGCAAGGCGCAGTGTCCGCTCCTCGGTACGATCTGCGATCAAATAGTCCGAGGGCAGGGCTGTGACCTCAACATTGAACACTTGATCCCAATTGCTTTGATCGATTTGAATTTCTGCGGGTGAGGCCTCAAAACCGGCACCGCTCAGGGTTAAAGTGATCGCGGTCTCAGGGGCCGCCGTTAGCTGTAAGGATAGGCTTTGTGTGCCGCCCGCCTGCATATCACTCAGGTTGAAACCGCTGAGGCTCAGTTCGTCGTTGTTGTGTAGTGTGATATCAAACGAACCCTCACTCGTGGTGGTGGTGAGTGCCGTTTGGGCACGCCAACTGATCGGCTGCGCTCGGCTGCCCTGAGCGATATCGTCGTCGGCAGCGGCAACCTCCATCGTGGCGCCGGATTGCCAATTGTCTTGCGTCAGTGTCACCTGCGCCGGGCCAGAGAGCTCGCTGGGATAAGTCAGGCCAATGATGACCGGCTCCGACGGTGCGGCATTGGCCGTCATTGTCACGGTTTGCGTTTCACCCTCACTCATTGCGGCGGTGTAGTCTGCGCTTAGCTCGAGTACAAGGTTGTCGATAATATCAACGCTGGTGGACGTTGCACCGAGACCGGCCCAATCGCCCGTTGCGGCGAGCGTTAGCGTGGCGGTTTGCAGCGCTTCGATTGAATCTGAGGCCGGGGCATTCACCGCGACGGTGACGCCTGAGTCCCAATTGCTTTGATCAAGAGTGACGCTCCTCGCCTCTGTTTCAAGGCCCTCCGCTGCAATGGAAAACGTGACGGGGTTGGCCGGTGCCATATTGAGCTTAAATGTCGCGGTGGCCGATTCACCCTCGGTCAACTGGGTTGGCATCGATAGAACGGGCTCGAGCACATCGTTGTCGGCGATATCGACAGCGATGGTTTTGGTGACCGATTTTGAAGGCCAGTTGTTTGATTTAATCTCAATGCTTGCCGTTTGCGCATCGCCTGCAATGGCGTTGTCGCCAGCGTTGACGGTGATTAACTTTGGCTTATCCCAAGAGTTGCTATCAAACGTGAGCGTGCTGGGGCCTACCGAGATATCGCCCACGCCTTGGATGTCGAAGGTCATTGGCGCACTGATTTCGCGTGATAGCCTGAGTTGGATGGACTGGGTCTCGCCCTCGTCTAGGGTCATGGCGCTGGCGGCGGCAATGTCTACTGTGTCATCGTCTGCAATGCTGATGGTGGTCGTTTCAGTGGTGAATCCCAGTTGGGTGGCTTGACCCAACGGTGTAAGCGTAACCGTGGACTGGCTGTCTGGTTGAGCGATTTGATTGTCATTGCTGCTCAGGTTTAGCGCTTCGCCAGACTGCCAATTTGATGCATCAAAGCGCAGCGTGGTCGGATTGATCGCGAGGCCCGGTGCTGTGACCGAGAACTCGATAGTGGAAGACGGTTCATGACTTAGGCTGAGCGACATGGCGGTCGATTCGCCCTCTGCGAGATTGGCGTCAACCAACCCAACTAAGCTGCCAGAGTCGTTATCGGCCACCGTAATGCTCTGCGCAATTGCCATTGCTCCGTAGGATTGCGCTTGTGCGTCAGGCGTCCAGGTAAGCTCGCTCACAGCTGACCCATCGAGGGTTGCGTTGTCTTCGGCTGTGATGCTGACGGTCTGTGTTAGTTGGCCGTCTGCAAAGCTCACAGTGGAGGGTTGAATGGTGAGACCCGCGATTGAATAGGCGCTATAGGCCACGGCTTGTGCCGGCACGCCGCTGAGTTGAAGCTCGACCGTCGTGCTATCGCCCTCGACGATGGAAATCGCAGGCGCTGACAATGAAATCGCATCGTTGTCATTTAGCGAAAATTGCACCGTTTGGCTGCTGAGCCCCAAACTTTGACCCGCACTGTCTGGTGTCAATGTCAGCGCAACGGTACTCGCACCTTGTGAGACTTGATCGTCCGTGGTCGGAATATTAAATGAATACTCTGTCGTGCTACCGTCCGCCAGAATTGACAAGCTCTGCGAGGCTAGTCGGCCATCGTCTGCGCTTAGCGTCAATGTAAAGTCATCGGTTGCGGTGGCACTGAGTGTGACAGTTAATGCAAGTGAGCTGCCTTCTGTTGTGTTTGAGCTTGCGGAAGCTGAAAGCGATAGTGGGGAGGCTGCTGGGGTTGGGTTTTCGTCCAACGTTGCAATGACAGGCAAGCTGCTATCGTTGTTGCGTCTGATGATGTAATTGGTCTTAGAGGCAGAATCCGCAACGGCGAATAGTGCTGCCGTCGGTGAGCCGGTTGGAAACCCTTCAGAAATGACATAGAAAATCTGGCTATTTTTTGCGTAGGCCGATAGGTTTGCGGACGGGCCTGTGGCGACCGGTGGATAATAATTTCGATAGTAACCACCACCATTCTCTAGATAGTGAAACCCTGATCCAGCTGAGCTTGTACCTGTGACGTAGGATTTTAAATGAATCCATTTGTAATTGGCGACATCTACATCGATTCCTTCAACCGCAAGTCCTGCAGCGTTGTCGGCGACCACAGATCCCTCAATGACGACGTTTGAAAGCATCGAAGAGGTCATTTTTTCAGCAACCAATGCGCCATTGCCATCGGCTTTGATATGACCGTCGAAGTAAATGTCGGTCAAGTTCGCATTGTTCACTTCAGAGAAAAGTGCTGCAGAGCCGTTGGACTCGATACAAATACCCGAGATCGTGAATTTATTGCCGTTAAAGTTGTGGCTTAGGTTGCCTATTGGTTCCAAACTCGACGGTGTCGCACAACTTTCGATCAAATTTCCATTGAGGTTCGCGGTGCCGCCGAGGTCGATATCATTTTTGAGTTCAATGCCATCGCAACCAGTGCCACACAGGCTGTTGTCTTCTGCGTATGACAATAAATCTGTCGCGTTATAAATCTCAAAAAGCCCATTACCGTCTGTGTCTGTCAGTGTGGCATGTGCAGGAGATGTTAGAAGAAGCGCTAGCACCCAACGAGAAGGTCGCATTGAAAATCCGTATTTCAAAAAACTGTGCCTTAGCTATCGGTCGGCACGGCAACGCGTTGACGGCGTTAGTCATAAGCTGCGGAGGAAGTCACAGTTCGATGATTGACAGGTTTCTAGCTGTTAAAGTCGATGCAATCGTTGGTGCTGAGGCTCGTGTCTTCTAGCGAAAGAAAAATGTCTGGTGAGTTTTGAAAGTCAAATCCTGAATCTATCGATATATCAGCGCCAATTTCAAATGTGCTATCGCTTCCCATTGGAAAATATATCCAAATACTTGATCCCGAGGTTTTGCAAATCTGTGCGTGCCCCTCTGATACTGAAGTGCTCCAGTTTTGCACGGAAATATTTGGTGTTGCGACAGTCAGTGTGAGCTGATAAACAAATCCGGGTACTGTTTGGCCAATGCTAACGCGAAGTGGTGAAACGGCATTAAATCGGCTATCTCCTCGGATGACATTACCCGAGACGCTGCCGTCAGCGGATAGGCTAAATTGATGTGTTTGGCCTGCGATGACCGTCGGTAGGCGCATGGGATCTGCTGTCAGAGTAGTGGCGCTAGCACTTGATACCCAAAATGCAATGAAAATAAATGTAAATATATGTCGTCTGTGCATCGCTTTCGATTTAGCCTCGAATCACTGTGGTGGTACAAAGGAGTGGCTTGTTCTTTGCATCTGTGGTGGGTAACAAATGAATAAGCCGTCTAATAATGAGATATATCGTCATCGCCTTACTGTTGGTGGGCAATGTGTGGGCGATCTCTGGCAAGGTGGGGGTGTTTGGGCGTGTGGTCGCGCCTGAATTGCCGATTTCCGACCGTGCGCCAGTAGATCTACTGTTAAGTAACAAACTCAGTTTGAGCGAATTTGCAAATCGGTATAGCGGGCAAAATTCTGCAATCGCGGCGCTTGAAAGGCAGGGTGACAGCATTATTGTGCACCTAAATTAGCATTGTCCAAGTTGATATCGAGGGTTGTAATGTCCTCGGGCTCAACTTTCACGGCTCGGGGTGAGTAGCTCAGCCCCAAAATATCCAAATCGTTGCGATTGATATCTAGCTGGTAATCGCCTGCAGGCAGAGATTCGAAATAGTAGTAGCCATCGTGTTCTGTTTTGGCGCTGGCAATGATTTCTCCGTCTTGGTTTTTTAGCATTAAGCCCAGACCAGAAATCGTGTCACCCGCATTAACCACGCCTTCTAGTTCGCCCGTCAAATGAACCTTTAGCTTGACGTGGCTAAGTCCCAAGGGAGCGGCTTGAACACCCGCTTTGTTGTCGAGCTCAGGCTTTAGATAGGGGTTGCTCTGTCCCGTAATGCTAAGTTTTCGTATCGAGCTTGCCGACACATTGGTGGCGAGAAATTGGCTTTCGCCCACATTAAATATTTGGCCCAGTTCGGGTGTCATTGCGGCAATCTCTTCAGCATCAATTGTGGTGCTGCCGTTTTCAACAAGCTCGTATTCAAACAGCACATCGCCACTGCTTTCGCTGAGCTCTGAGGTTGGGGTGGCGTAGAGCGTTTTGTTTTTGGCATCTAAAGTCAGGCGGGATTTGAGTTGTAATTGTATTTTAGGGTCAACACCCTCGGTCCCGCTCAGGCTAACAGTGGCGTCAAAATGCCGAAAGGTGCGCTTCCAACTCACGGCGTAGGTGTCGGCGGCATCACTGGCCACAGTGTAGCGTGCATTGATATGGCCCCAGTTTTTGTTTTGATTTACCGGAAGGGATGCATTGAGTGTTTGGGTGGTCAAATTGGTTTGGCTGCCAAATTGCTGCTCGTGGATATAGCTAAACCTGAGGTGCTCATAGCTTTTGTACAGTGCTAGGCTCTGTTTTGTCTTTGCACCGTCGCTGGAATCGAGTTGTGCGCGATAGCTAAATAGCGGCGTTGCACCTGCCAATTCCCAGTGAGCGCTTTGAACATCGCTGTCTAAATTAGTGTCCATGTCTAGGGTTTGTGATTGGCTGAATGACACACGCGGTGCCAATGACCATTTGCCTTTACTGTACTTTGCGCCTGATAGTGTGAGGCTATTGATGGTGCGAATTTGATTTGATGCCTCACCTGACGCGATAGTTACATCGTCAAAACGTTCGTCGCGTCTTTGATGGCTAATGTCGATTGACCAGTTTTTGAACTGTTTATGTGCCGATAAACGATATTGATCGTACTGCTGATGATCTAAGCCGTATTGCACAGAGGCTCGCCAAGAGGCGGCGCTGTAGTTAAGGTTTAACAGTTGCATCGATCGGGCGCTGTCGGCGATATCAGCGTAGCTATAGTTCAGCCTAACCTTATCGCTGGGTTCAAAGCTCAGGGCAATTCTGCGGTGAATTTCACCGTCTAGGGTGTCGGTTACCCCTTGGTTTTGATAAAACGCCAAAGCGCTATAGCCAAATTTGCGCCCAGTTAGCGAATTGCCGCTGAGCTGAAAGGATTTTTGGCGAGTTTCACCATTGAGATAGGTGATGGTTTTAAGCGTGGTTTGATCATCGCGATTCACAGGCAGTTGAACGCTGACTTCACGAGCAGGGCCTGCCGAAATGAAGTCGATCAGTTTTTCATCGAGATAAACTTCAACTTCGGCGTCTGCCTCGATATCAAAGCTAAATCTTGAATCTGCATTCACCCCAGAGGGTGTGTAGTTTGATATGGAAATGCCGGCACCATTAACAGCACCAAGCTGACCATAGCTGCCGTCGAGATCTCCAAGTGTCAGCCGCACACCGCCTGCGCCAACACTGAATAACTCTGAATCCACAGTGGTTCTAAGTTGAAATTGCTCGGCTTGGTAGCCCGACTCGCTCAGCGAAAATTGATGCTCAAGAAAAAAGTTGCCGATTGCTTGCTGGGCGTTGATTGAGGCTGAGGTGCTGTTTGTGGATGACCTTAAGTCGATCGCAATCGAGGGCAGTGAGATGCCTTTGACCGCCAAGTTCTGCAGGTCTGATTCGGTCTTTTTATCCGCACGTTCTCGTAGCGTTTTTAGCTGGCTGGGCAACGTAGCGGGCACTTTAATTTCGACACTTAACGCTTTGTCGTCAAAAGTTACTTGCCAGCCCAGAATTGACTCGAGTGACTCGATTGAGGCAATGGCGAGTTCTTCGGTTTCAAGCCACTCGGTGGGTAGTTCTTGCGCATTGCCCTCGCGATCTGAAAGCGTAATGCTGGATTGAGATTGTTTAAATAAAAAGCCCGCTTCGCCAAGCGCTTCGGCAGCGTCCAGCCAAAGGATATTGGTGTCATCGAGAAATGCCACCGAAGTGTAGGGCGTGGTTGAGCCTGCTGCCGAAATCAAGACAATATCGGTTACGATTTCTTCGCGATTAGATGCGTGTGCCGATGAAATGATCGGCACCACCAGCAGTAGCGTTCTAAGGGATCTGGACACGGGCCGAAATGTCGCGTCCGTCTAAATCACTGTATTCAAGCGACCATGGTTTGGGGGCACTAGGGTTTTTGATATCGATCAAAAATTGCTCAGATGAATAGGGCACATGGACTGAAATGTCTTGCAATTTGCCAATTACATTTCCACTGTTATCAATTGCTGTTAGAGAGCCATGTAAAGAATGTGGGCCGCTGCGATTTAGTGTAACTTCTACAGTATTTTGATTTGAAATTGCACTTATTTGTGCAGAAGTGCCTTCGTCATTTCCTCTCACAATAACAGGAATGCTGACGCCATAAAGAAGGCTAACGGTTCCTCCAATTGCATCTTCACTTAGTTGGACTGCTTCGTCACTTTTTGGTTGTTGGCGAATAAGCAGATGGCTTCGTTTTTCAAGGCTCCTGACTCCTTTGAAGTTTTTTGCAAATATTCTCACAGTTTGGGTTTGTCCCGGTGCAAGTGTCGTTGTCTTTGGCGAGAATTTAATCAAATTTTTGGCTGAGTGTGCAGGTGTTTGAGATACGTTTTCCCATGAACCGTTGATTATTTCACGTTGTATTAGGGATAGTCTGTACTGTTCTGATGTTTTGCCGTTGTTAGTTATTTTGATTTCTAAACTCTTGTTTTGAGGGTCCAGGGTTGCTCTATATGGATAAACTAATAGTTCGCAAAGCGCTGATTTTGAAAATAGTAGCGTAATTAATATTAATGCCCAACCTTGTTTTTTCACAATTAGCTCCTGTTATATTCAAGCGCCACCAGACAGAGGCGCTTGAATCGTGTGTGTTAGTTATAATTTGCCGTGACGGAAATTGAACCACTAAAGTAATCACCTGATGCAGCAACTGTACCGTTTGCTAAATCGGCGTTTGCGGTTGCCGTTCCCCCGATGAAAAAGCCAAGGCTTTGTTCTGTTGTATTTGAGGTGGTCTTCGTTACAACTGAACTGCTATCTGTCGAAGAAGCGAGACTTACACACTCGTCACTCTCATTGTCTTCGTAAACCGTCATTGTCATCGAGAGGCCGGGATTTGTAACTTCAACATTGTCCGCGTCCATTACTTTGACCCCTGATTTGTCAAAAGTGATAGTCGCTGGCGCATACGTTTTGACTGTAACGTAAGCACCACCCTTGTTCGCAACGGTAGGAGTTGACTCGGTTGCTTGAGCTTGAAGAGCGCAGAGTCCACTTATAAGCCCGATTGACGATGATGATCCCGCTGAAATCAAACCAAAATTTACCATTCCGGCCACATCGACTGCTATTGGCGCTATCACTTTCCCATATACGTTTACATCCGCAGCATTAGCATTTGATCCAATTGCTGCACTCAGCAGCGTTGCGACGAAAAGTTTGTGGTGGTTTTTCATCTATTTCTCCAAAAAAATATCCGCTCAGTTGTAATCAAACTGCACGCTGGCGCTGAGCGTAAAGCGACCAGAGGCAGGACCGGTTAAGGTCAGTTTTGCACCCAAGGGCAGTGTGGTGGTCCCTGCGGGTAAGCAACTGGAAGTCCCACCGTTTGGGCATATGCCAAGCGATGGGGTCAAAATCTCAAGCTGGGCGTTGTCTGTATTGCCCACTGAGTTAGGAATGGTGTGCAAGCTCGGCGGATCGATGGTGACCTGCACAGCAGAGGCGAGCGGTGATCCGAAGGTGATCAGTCCGCTTTCTGTGTTTGCATCAAGTTGATTTTTGGCCGGTGTCACGATCGCAGCGCTTGCTTCTGTGGTCGGTAGTACGGTGACGATGACGGTTTCATTTAGATTCGGCGACAAGATAGTCGGCAGAGAGACACCTCTGACAGATTCAATGGTTATCGCATTGATGGCGGCAACTTCGATGGTGGTCACGGCGCTGACCGTTTCCCCAAACGCACTTTGGCCAGTTGCCATAAAGACAACCAGCCCAAGGAACGCGCGCACGTTAGTGGTGCGCCATTTTTCCGTCATTCCGTGCATATTACGGTCAAATTATTGTTGTTGTTAGATTGAGCCTAGAACAGCATTTTGGAATTGCGAGGTGAAAAATGTGCGAAAAAATGACGTTCTAACAGTCACTTAGCGTTCATTTTTTGGAATGGTTTGGTGTGGCTTAGGCTTGGTGGCTGAACTTAAAGTAAAGTGTCAAATTACCGTGTTTGGGTTAGGGGAAAGTCAATAACTTTTTTGTGTCAATGTCACGAAAAATTGATTGAAAAATGCTCGGCCTGAACTACCCGAGCAACGTGTCTCGGGCTTTGTTAACTCTGGCGGCAAGTTCTGGTGTGCCGCCTTTGTCAGGATGAAGGGCGGAGATGAGTTTTCGGTGCGCTTTTTTGATGTCTTCTGGGGTGGCGCTTTCATCCAAACCTAGAATGGACAACGCTTCGCCTCGGGTCATTTTGCTGTCGCGAGGCGGGCGGGCTTGCTGCGAGGCTTGTTCGCCAATGGGTTCGCCTTTGATTTTGCGGTAGAGCTGCTCGAACAATGAGTAATTGTTGAGCCCAAAGCTTGCCACGCGGGTGGCCGCGGCCATTGCGGCGGCGAGCAATGCGAACAACGCAGGCGCTTTGCCAGTGATGACCAGCAATAAAATGACAACAGCCCCAGCACCTAGACCGATGGCCTTCCAGTTGACGTCGTCTTTTTTGAGTCGTTGATAAGCCAACCAAGCGAGAAAAGCGAGGGCGGCGATAAATAGTAATCTCATGGTTACGATGCTGGTTTGAGTAGGCTAAATGATACCTCATGACCTGCGTGTGGGTGGCGAGGAATCCACAAGCTGGCGAGCAGAGAGCATGCGGCGATCAATGCACCGACGTAGAACACCATACTTGGTGCACTGAGCCATAGCAGTCCCAATGCAGCGGGCAGCACGACTGCGGCGATGTGGTTAATGGTAAAGCTGACACTCGCCGTGCCCGCCATGTCTCTGGGGTCGGCGATTTTCTTGAAATAACTCTTCAGCGCAATGGCCATGGCAAACAGCAGGTGATCGATGACATACAAACCCGCAGCGAGTGTTGAGGATTCCACCAAGCCATATGAAATAAACACAATGATGAGCCCAATGTATTCGATGATCAGCGCACGGCGCTCGCCGATTTTGGCCACCAGCCTGCCAATGGCTGGGGCGAAAAATACGTTGACCACACAATTGATCAGAAATAACCCCGCAATCGCGCTGGCAGAATAGCCAAACTTCTCCACCATCAAAAAGCCCGCGAATACGGTAAAAATCTGCCGTCTAGCGCCTGATAGAAACACCATTACGTAATACAGCCAATAGCGTTTTCTCAAGAATAAGTGGGTGTGTTGCTCCGCCGTATTGTCATTCTGCGGCATGTGCTGCTTGGCCAGCCAAGCAAAGCCCAAGCAGGCCAGGCCCGCAATGAAGTAAATGCTGCTGAACGTAAAACCCAGCAGGCTATCCGCCACGATGGTAAAGGTGTAAGCCACGATTGCGGCAGCAGAGGCGATGCCGATTTGAAGCCCCAGAAACTGACTGGTTTGCGATTGGTCGATCCACTGCAATGTCAAAGATTGGTTGACGGTTTCGTAGTAGTGAAAACCGATAGAGCTGAGTACAGTCAGAACATACAGCCCCAATATGCTCGGAAAATACCCTGTGGCCGCAGTGGCGATGCCTAATAATGCCAGTGACGTCAGGGCGAGCGTTTTCTCACGAATAAATACGAGCAACAGCACCACCGCGAAGGCGAGAAATCCGGGAATTTCTCGCAAGCTGTGCAGAATGCCAATCTCTCTTCCGGTAAACCCTGCCTGTTCCACTGCAAAATTATTCAGAAGTGCACTCCAAACCTGAAATGCCAGCGTCATCGCAATGGTCATCAGAAGTAGTGACTTTTGGGTGGCGGGCAGGGCACGTAAGGCCTTGAGTTGAATTGGCATTTGGATCGATTTTTGCAGATAGCACGGCATGAAGCTGAATATTAACGCGGTTTGCGCGGGATTGTGTTTATTTATGGTGATCGGAGGCTGTAGTCGCTCAAGCTCCGATGATGGCCTATTGCAAGATGCTTTTGGGCCGCAAATTGCGCCAGAAGTGACGGCGATTTATGAAGGTGATGCGTTGCGGTTGCGCTGGGCACCTGTGCCCGCGGCAGAGCGTTACGAGGTGTGCTTGGCCCGCGAAACTATTGTGGATTTTGCCAGCTGCGAGGCGTTGCCTTCGGGGCAGCTGCATACGACCACTGCGACCAGTATCGATTTTGAGCCGTTGATTGCCGGTGAGAACTATCAATATCAGGTGGTGGCCATCGGTGGCGGCGTGATGGGCCCGACCACGGCCACCGTACAAACCGCCAATATGCCGGGCGCGGTTGATGGGCTTCAAGCCTCAGTGGATGGTAGCTATTTGGTCTTGGATTGGGAAGATAGTGTCAATGCTAGCGAATATGAAGTGTGTATCGCGCAAATTGAATATGAGTTTGTGGTGGAGTGTGACGCCGTCGATGGCAAACTGATTACTACAACAGACAGTGCGCTAGAGCATGCGCTAGAGCGCAGCCGCGAGTACTTTGTGCGGGTCAGCGCCGTCAATGGCTTTGGTTATGGTGAAAGCAGTCGGCTGGTGCGCGCCGCGATTTTGGAAGCCCCCGAGCTGGGACTTGGGCCGATGTCTGGGCGTGCAATATTTGAATGGGTTCCGATTGTTGGGGCCAGAGGCTACGACTTGTGCTTGGCTGAGGAAGTGCCGGCAGACCCGAGTGCCTGCAGTGTTTACCGTGGCGCGGTTTTTCTGACCGATGTGGCATCGCCGACGATTGTGGCGGGTCTTGACAATGGCACGCCATACTTTGTGCGATTAATTCCCTATAACGACGTGATGTACGGCCCGGCAAGCCTGACCAACGTAGTCACGCCCAGCTACTCGCCGGATACAGGCGTAGTGCATGGCGCGGAATTTCCAACCGGCAATGTCCTTCGCTGCGAGGGGGATGTTATTGAGATGCAGGATTGCAGGCAGGGGCGTGATGCCTCTACCGTCGCCGCTAAAATTGGCGTTGGCACCGCAGGGTTTGATTTTTTAAAGCTGGATCGCTGGGGGGCGCCGTTAAGCGATATGACGCTAGACTGGCACTATGCCGGCACTGAGAGTAGCAATGAGAAGTGGAGTTGCTTGCAAGACAATCATACGGGCTTGACGTGGCAGGTATGGCAGAGCGCTGAAACGGTCGGTAGTGGCTTTGTGCCGGGAAATGTGTTGGATCTGGTCAGTTGGTACGACCCGACCATGACAATAAGTCATCAGGGCTTTGCTGATGTAGAGAACCGTTGCTCGGGCTATGTGGCCGGTGCCAGTGAATGCAACACGAATGCGGCGGTTGGGCGACTTAACCAAACCAATTACTGTGGGTTTTCCGATTGGCGCATGCCGAGTGTTGAAGAGCTACGCAGCATTCTAAATTATGGACAACAGCCCACGCTCGATCAGTCTTTGCAACCATTTGCCGAGGATAGCAAGGTGGTGTGGACCTCGGAGGCGGCCCCTGAGGCGGGCTTTGCCTATGTCTTTGATACTAATGTTGGCATCGCGCGGGTTCAGCAGGCGGACATCGCAGCGTCTGTGCTACTGGTCAGAGGAGAGCAGCAATGATGCGCGTCATAGGGGTTTGTTTATTGGCGCTATGCAGCCAGCTGTCAGCACAGGACTGTGTGCCTGGCACAACTTGGCCGACCGACCGGTTTGCCATATTGGGTGATGGGGTGGTGAAAGATACGCTAACTGGGCTTGCCTGGAAGCAATGCTTCGAAGGCCAGACCTTTGATCGCCGTACCGGACAGTGTGCTGGCGAGGCAGTAAAATTCGGCTGGCGCGGGGCGATGCGCCGTGCGGTGGGGGTCAATGCAGAAGGCTTCGCTGGCAGCAGCCATTGGCGTGTGCCCAATATCAAAGAGCTGGCCAGTTTGATCAATCATGCCTGCCGTGCGCCAGCAGTCGATACGCGCATCTTCAGCAATTCAAGCGATATTGCCTGGGTGTGGAGCAATACGCCGTCGATATCGAGTAATCTTTCTTATGCGGTTGACTTCAAGTCTGGGCAGGATCGTGCCCTCAATCGCACTACTTGGTCACATGTTCTTCTGGTGAAAAGTGGCGAAGTTGTGTTGCCGCTGAATTAAGATAACTGCAGCTTAAAAATAGGAATTAAGACGTGTCTAATTTGCAAGGTAAAACCGCATTGGTGACCGGCGCTGCGAGCGGTATCGGCTTGGCAGTAGCCGAGCGCATGGCGGCCGATGGTGCCACGGTGATGATTGCGGATCTCAATGCAGAGGCGGTAAAAGCCAAGGCTGAAGCGCATGGTTTTTTGTATTACGCTGTGGATCTCAGCGCTCGCGAGGGTTGCAAGCTGCTGGTCGAAGCTGCTGAGGCAAAAATGGGCGGCGTGGATATCTTGGTGAACAATGCTGGTTTTCAGCATATTGATCCCATCGAGTCTTTTCCTGAAGACACTTGGGATCAACTAATTTCCGTCATGTTGACGGCGCCATTTTTGCTGACACGCTATTGCTGGCCGCATATGGTGAAGCAGGGCTGGGGCCGCGTACTCAATGTCTCGTCTGTGCATGGCCTAGTGGCCTCGCCGTTTAAAGCGGGCTATATCTCGGCCAAGCACGGCATTATTGGCTTGACCAAAACCACCGCCTTGGAGGGTGGCCCGCATGGCATAACCGTCAACGCGATTTGCCCAGGCTATGTGCGCACTCCCTTGGTGGAAAAGCAGCTCGAAGATCAGGCGCGCACGCGTGGCATTACCGTCGATGAGGTGGTCGAGAAGGTCATGTTGGAACCGGCAGCGGTCAAACGCATGGTCGAGCCGTCAGAAGTCGCGGCGATGATTGCGTTTTTGACTGGCCCCGATGCGGGCTTGTGCACCGGGACCAATTGGGTGATGGACGGCGGTTGGACTGCACGTTAAGTCTATGGCCCGTCTCAATTGACGGGCCGTTTCGGTTAGGCGTCAGTTGGCGCGTCGACGTCTGAGTCCATTTTGGTGGTGAGCGCGCTTTCCAGTGCCATCAACATCGGTTGCAGTTCTGCAGTCATTAAGGCGAGGGTGGCGTCGACTTCTGCCATTCGATCGCCGCCAGATTCGTTATCCACTTGTTCTTGAATGCTATCGGCATATTTGATCGATTTGAGCGCGAGGTTTTGATCTAGCGTGAAGTGAATGCGATCTTGCCACACCATGCCGACCTGCTTGGTGAGCTTGCCCGATTTGAGGTGGTTGAGCACTTCGTCGGCGTCGAGCTCTTGGTTGGTGAGGCGCACGGTAGAGCCATCGCGCGGGTCCTCAAGCACGGCATTGTTCGAGAGCTCAAAACCCTCGGGCAATGGAGCTTCGCCCGCCATCCACGCGGTGAATACATGCATCGGATCGCGGTCGCCAGTCATGGGCACCAATGGCAGTGCGCCCGCAGTCTTGCGAAGCATGGCCGTCAGGTCGTCGGCAGATTTGACCGACGCAGTATCAACCCAAAACATCTTTGCGCTAGGCCAAGCGAGAGCACGGGTAAACTTGCGGCGCTTAAAGGCACGGGGCAGTAGCTCAAAAGTGGCGCGCTCTTTGAGCTCGCGGCGCTCTTTTGCCCCGACGGTACGCGACTCATCGAGTTCGATTTTGACGCGTAGCTCATCGGCGTAATCATTGATCACCGAGGAGGGCAAAATGCGCTCCTCGCGCCCAAGTGCAATCAGTGCAAATTCGCTGCCGGTGTAGACCAAGTTATCGAGCGCCACGTCCGACCCAAGCGGCGAGACCCAGCCTTCGATAAATGCCTCGGTGGCAGGGCACTCGCCCAGCTCGGCGTCGAGCAAACTGCTCTCTAGGCGTTCGATCAGGTCATCACAGGATTCGGTGAACAAATAGGGCGTCAGGTTTTTAAACCAAGTCATTTTTACCTCGTAAGCAGCAATCTAAGGGCGACCAATACCAACAGCAAAGCAAAGCCGCGCTTGAGCGTTGGGACGGGCAACGTATGGGCGAGCTTTGCGCCGATGGGGGCGGTCAACACGCTAAAGGCGCTGATTAGTAACCACCCGGGCCAAAAGATATAGCCTAGTGTGTATTCTGGAAGTTGCGACTGATTTAGTCCGTTGAGGATAAAACTGGCTGCGCCAGCCAAGGCGATGGGCAAGCCATTGGCCGCAGCCGTGCCAACCGCCACGCGCATTGGGGTACCAAAGAAACTGAGATAGGGCACGGTGAGCAAGCCGCCGCCGATGCCGACCATGCTGCTGATGGTGCCGATGGCCATACCTGCACCTGATCGTTGCAATTTGTTTTGTGGCCGATCGCTTGCCGCGAGTTTGATCGGGAAGGCCATTTGATAGGCCGATAGCAGCAAAAACACCACAAAAAATACTGTCAAGCTGTCGCCCGATAGCCAGTCGGCGATCACGCCGCCCAGTAATCCGCCAGCGATCACGCCAGGAACCATCCATTTGAGGACGGCAAAATCGACGGCACCCTTGGCGTGGTGTGCGCGAACAGAGCTCAGGGATGTCATCACAATGGTGGCCAACGATGTGCCAACGGCCACTTGCATCAAATGAGGACTGTCGATGCCCGCGGCTGCAAACACAAACAGCAGTGCGGGGACAACAATGGTGCCGCCGCCCACACCGAACAGACCTGCGATTAAACCCGCAACCATGCCGGTGATGGGCAGCAGTGCCCAGATCATAAAGTGGCCATCACTCGATCTGCGGCGTCGATGGTGAACTGGATGTCTTCATCCGAGTGGGCGTTGGACATAAAGCCAGCTTCAAAGTGCGCAGGCGCAAAATAGACACCCTCTTGCAGCATGCCGTGGAAAAACGCTTTGAAGCGCTCAACGTCGCTTTGCATGACTTGGGCGAAACCGGTGATCTGTGGCTCCTCGGTGAAGAAGAAACCGAACATGCCACAGACATGGTTGGTGGTGAAGGCAATGGAGTGCTTGGCCGCCACATCGCGCAGCCCTGCAACCAGCGTGTCAGTCTTGGTCGATAGGCTGTCATAGAAACCGGGGCGCGAGAGGATTTCGAGCATCTTAAGCCCTGCGGTCATAGCCATGGGGTTGCCGGAGAGCGTGCCGGCTTGGTAGACCGGGCCCACAGGAGAGAGCGACTGCATAATGTCTTTGCGGCCACCGAATGCACCGACCGGCATACCGCCGCCGATGATTTTGCCAAGGGTGGTGAGATCTGGCGTGATGGGGTAGAGGCCTTGTGAACCCGCAGCGCTCAAGCGAAAACCCGTCATGACCTCATCAAAGATCAGCACCGCACCGCTTTGATCGCAGACTTCGCGCAGCGTTTCCAAGAAGCCCGGTACGGGTGGGATGCAGTTCATATTTCCCGCCACGGGCTCGACGATTAGGCAGGCAATTTGATCGCCCAACGTTGCGAAGCACTCGCGCACGGCCTCGCTGTCATTGTAGGGCAGCGTAATAGTGTGTTGGGCCAGCTCGGCCGGTACGCCGGGTGAGGTCGGGACGCCATTGGTCAGCGCGCCTGAGCCCGCTTTGATCAGCAGCGAATCTGCGTGACCATGGTAGCAGCCTTCAAATTTGACGATCTTGTCGCGTGCTGTGAAGCCGCGTGCCAAACGAATGGCAGACATGGTGGCTTCGGTGCCGGAGTTGACCATGCGCACTTGCTGCATTGAGGGCACCAATTCGCATACCCGCTCGGCCATTTCGATCTCTAGTGTGGTCGGTGCGCCAAAGGAGATGCCCTTTTTTGCCGCTTCGACGATGGCCTCGAAAACCTCGGGATGATTTTGGCCCGCAACCATGGGGCCCCATGAACCGATGTAATCGACGTAGCGATTGCCATCGACGTCGTACATATATGCACCATTGGCAGATTCGATGAAAATCGGTGAACCGCCGACGTTCTTGAACGCACGCACGGGGGAGTTGACGCCGCCGGGGATGGTTTGTTGGGCGCGCTCGAATAAGGTTTCAGAGGTTTGCATCGTGTTCATTGGGCAATTAATAGATGTGAAGTTCGTTAAGATTGGGTTATGTTACGCATGCTCAAACCAAATGGACAACGTTAAATGACAGAAAATACTGAGTTCAAACGTTATATGTGCATTGTATGCGGCTGGGTTTACGACGAAGCCGAAGGTGCACCTGACGACGGCATCGAGCCTGGTACGAAGTGGGAAAATGTCCCGCTGAATTGGTCCTGCCCCGATTGTGGCGCGACCAAGGATGATTTTGAAATGGTCGAAATTGACTGATCAAACCCCTCCAAACGCGGCAACTCTGCCGCTGGATCAACTTAACGACGAGCAATGGGAAAGCCTCTGTGATGGCTGTGGGCGCTGCTGCATGTCCCGTTTTCAAGATGAGTTGACCGATGACATCTTTCAGACTTGCATAGCCTGCAATCTCTATGACCGACATACTGGCCTATGTCGGGACTACGAAAATCGCCAGTACTGGGTTCCCGATTGCTGGAAAATTACCAAAGACAATATTGCTCAAATTGCGCATTGGATGCCGCTGACGTGCGCTTACAGACTTCGATTTGAGGGCAAATCATTACCTCAGTGGCACCCTTTAGTCAGTCAAAATCAGGATGACAAATTTTTGTCAGGATTGATGATGCGTTCACAGTGTGTGTCGGAAAAGGAAGCAGAAATTAACGGCTGGGAGCAGTATCTAGTCAGTATTGAACATAATGTTAAGCTTTAATTAATCTTTTTAACTTACTGAAATAAATGATTTTATAGTCATTCAGTCGACAGCAGGCGAGAAAACTTTAATGAATATTGGCACTAAGTTTGCAAAACTCTTGTAAATTGTGAGCGCATCGTTAACAATGCTCTCAAGAGTTACCCCTAAGACATTCATATTTAAGGTTTAGTGGAGAATAATTATGGTTGAAGATCGTATCCAAGACGTGAAGGTTGAAAACCGTCGCTCAAAGATCACGCAAACCATTGAGAGCTTGGTGAACAGTCGTGAGCAGATGTTGGTGAGTTTTGCATTGTTGGCTGGAATGCCGGCTTCGGAAACCGACAGCGATCCAGTCGCACCGCAACCAAAGATGTTGCAATCGTTTTTGCAGCAACTGGTCGATTATTTGGCGCTAGGGCATTTTGAAATCTACCAGCGCATCAAGGAAGGCAACGAACGTCGTGGCAAAATCCTTGAGGCGGCCACGAAGTACTTTCCCACTTTGCTTGAGACCACCGATTTTTTAATCGAGTTCAACGACAAGTATGATGCGTTCGAAGTTGACCATACCGACAAAGAAGAACTCGATATGCTTCGCAAGGATTTGCGTCAAGTGGGTCAGGCGCTATCAAAGCGCGCGGATGTTGAAGATTTGTTCCTAGAATCTTTGGGCTAAGCAACCGAAAAAATAAAGCGACGCAAACTAATTTTGCGCACAATCGAATTGCGGTGCAGATCTTGCACAGAAACTACCGGACACGCCATTCGATCATAAACCGGAAGACGCAAGATGAGCACAGTCATCAACCTAATTTCTTCATTTATCGGCCCCAAAACGGAAGCGACATTTGAAGCCTCTCTCAACGCGCTTGCGGCTGAGGTCGCCCGTTATTTTGGGTGCCATCAGGTGGGCATTCTCACAGCACGTGGGGCGCGTAAATCTGCGACGTTAACCGGTTGTTTTCCCATGGCGGGGCGCAAAGATCTGGCGACATCAATTGCTGATCTTCATCGCCAAGGCGCGATTGGTATCGCGCTAGAAGCCAAAGCACATCATTCCTACGGCAGTTGGACGGTGCAGGCCATTCACGATGATGATCGTGTTTATGGCGCAATGATATTGAATCTGGCGGAAGTCGATCTTACGCAAACTGCAGAGCTTGGGTTTATCGGCCAACAGCTCGGTGCGCAAATCGCGGTGAGTCGCTTGCATGAGAAAATGCTCGCTGGTCATCGCAATTTGCCAAGTAAATTGGCATTTCAAGCCAAGGAAGTGGCGTTTCTCTCCGAGTTTGACGCCTTAACCAAACTACCCAATCTGCGCTCATTGAATGGGTTTCTCGACGCCAAAACGCGCGACGAACCGGAAGAGGGCTTTTGGTTGGTTTGGCTGAGAATTGTCGATTTTCATCGAATCAACCAAGGCTTTGGTCACGACTGTGGTGATGCGGTTTTGGTTGAAGTCGCCGAGCGTTTGCAGCGTGTTTTGGGGCATCAACATGGGGTGGCTCGTGTCGCGGGCGACAGCTTTGGGGTCTACGCCAGCTGTGAGCATTATGCCGAGCAAGCGGATCTTGAGCATCTGGTCAAGCAGCTTATCGCCGCGATCACACAGCCCTTTCAATGGCAGGACATTCAGTTGCCAATCAAATGTGGCGCTGGCGCAGTGTCTTATCCGGTGCCTATTCAAAGTACCGCCGATTTACTCATTGCCGCTGAGGTTAATGCCAACCATGCCATCCAAAATATGGTCAATACTGTTGAAATTAACGGCAGCATTGATAAGGCAAAACGTTCGCGTCGTTTGTTGGTGGAGGCGCAGCTCAATAAGTCGCTCAGTAGCGGACAATTTGAACTCTATTACCAGCCTAAAATTGAGATTACCTCTGGAAAATTAGTTGGCGCCGAGGCGCTTTTACGCTGGCACCATGGTGAGAATGGCATGGTGGAACCCGACGATTTTCTTGAGATTGCAGAACGCGGTGATCAGATTGCTCAATTGGGCCGTTGGGTCTTACGTGAGGCCTGTCGGCGCCTGCGCCTTTGGCGCGATGAAGGTCATAAGTCGTTGGTGCTGTCGATTAATTTGTCGCCCAAACAGCTGCATCGGCAGGATTTGGTCGCTGATGTGGCCGCAGCATTGCGCGAATTTAGTTTGCCGCCTTACGCGCTACAGCTGGAGCTCACCGAGTCGATTGCCGCTGCAGATCAGAGCACAGTCTCTCGTCGCTTTGGAGAGCTTAAGAAGCTTGGTGTCCAGTTGGCGCTTGATGATTTTGGCAAGGGCTACACCGGCCTTGCCACGCTCAAGAAAATTCCTGCAACCAGCATCAAACTCGATCGCAGCTTTATTCAAGATGTGGTTCACGATGAGGTCGATCAGGCCATTGTAGAATCGGTAGTGCAGATGGCGCATAAGCTCGGTAAGCGGGTGGTTGCCGAAGGCGTTGAATCCTTGGCACAGATGGAATATCTCAAAAAAATCGGCTGTGATGAGGCACAAGGATACTTTATCCGCCCCCCGATCAGTGCTCAGAATTTCTACCAATTATTGCAAGAGTGGAATGCCGAAAATACCGTAGAATAGGGGCTTTGATTTTGGTCAGTCCCTAATGATTGCGTTTCCAGACATTGACCCTATAGCCCTACAGCTTGGCCCCATCGCGGTGCGCTGGTATGGGCTCAGTTATCTCAGCGGTCTGCTTGGTGCTTGGTGGTTACTTAAACGCCGGGCTAAAAAGGGCACCATCTCACTTCGTCCAGAAGCTGTGGATGATCTTATTTTCTATGCCACGCTCGGCATTGTGCTGGGTGGGCGTCTTGGCTATGTCCTGTTTTATAACTTTTCAGCGTTACTCGATGATCCGTTGATGATTGTGCGTGTGTGGGAGGGCGGCATGTCTTTCCACGGGGGATTTATCGGGGTGATTGTGGCCATGGCAATGTTTGCGCGGCGTGAGTCCTTGGGTTGGTTTGAGGTGACTGATGCGATAGCCCCTGTCGCACCGATTGGACTTGGCCTTGGGCGACTGGCCAATTTTATCAACGGTGAGCTCTGGGGGCGCGTGAGTGATGTGCCTTGGGCAATGGTGTTTCCTGGCGCAGGGGATTTGCCGCGTCATCCTTCGCAGCTTTACCAAATGATGCTTGAAGGGGTTCTGCTGTTTGTCGTGCTAAATCTCATTTACAAACTATCACCGGCACGACGGGTTTTGTCGGGTGCGTTTTTAGTGGGGTACGGCACAGCGCGTTTTGTGGTTGAATTCTTTCGCCAGCCCGATGCACATATAGGGTTTGTGCTCGCCAATTGGATGAGCATGGGGCAGCTGCTGTCATTGCCGATGATTGTGCTGGGCGTGGTGGTCATTATGATGCGAGAGAAATCATGAAAGCGTATCTAGACGTGCTTAATCATGTGATGACGCATGGCGTTGACCGTGGAGATCGCACCGGTACGGGCACTCGCTCGGTGTTCGGCACGCAGTCGCGCTACGACTTGCGAGAAGGCTTTCCGCTGGTCACCACCAAAAAGCTACATTTGCGTTCGATTATATTTGAGCTTCTGTGGTTTATTCGCGGCGAGAGCAATATCGGCTATCTCAAAGAAAACGGCGTCAGCATTTGGGACGAGTGGGCCGATGAGAATGGCGATCTTGGGCCGGTATATGGCGTGCAGTGGCGACACTGGAAAACGCCTGATGGTGAGATTGATCAGCTTGGGCGCATTGTGCACGATCTTCAGCACAATCCTAACTCGCGTCGCCATATGCTGGTGGCTTGGAATGTGGCGGATGTCGATCAGATGGCGCTGCCGCCATGCCATTGTTTGGTACAGTTTTATGTGGCAAACGGGGAGCTGTCGTGTCAGCTGTACCAGCGCAGTGCAGACTTATTTTTAGGCGTGCCGTTCAATATTGCCTCTTATGCCTTGCTGACGCATATGTTGGCGCAAGTGTGTGGCTTGAAAGTGGGTGATTTCGTGCACACCATCGGTGATGCGCACATTTATCAAAATCACTTCGAGCAAGTTCAGTTGCAGTGCTCCCGTGCGCCGATGCCATTGCCACAACTGAAGCTAAACCCTGCAGTGACATCGATTGACGATTTTCGGTTCGAAGATATCGAAATTATTGGCTATGAGTCACACCCTCACATTGCGGGTAAGGTCTCGGTATGAAGCGACTCGCCATGATCTTTGCCATGGATCAAAATGGTTTGGTGGGCAAAGACGGAACCCTGCCATGGCATGCACCGCGTGATTTAAAGTGGTTTAAAGCGGCGACGCTTAACAAAACCATGATTATGGGCCGTAGAACCTGGGATTCTTTGGGGCGTCCACTTCCAAAGCGCACATCGATTGTGGTGTCGTCTGCGCCGCGTCCCTCTGCGCTGCCAGAGCCTGTGCATTGGGTCAACAGCTTGGACGATGCCCTGGCATTGGGTCAGCGCATCGACGATGGGCAAGACGAAATGCTGATCATTGGCGGCCCAACATTGTGCGAGCTGGCCAAGCCGCACGTGGCGCGTTTTTATCGAACAATCCTCGACGCAACGTACGATGGAGATTGTTGGTTTGATCGTGATTTTGCCTCAGATTGGCAGGCCAGCTATCGCGGTACGGTGCCAGCGACCGGCGACACGCCCGCGATGACAATAGAAGTGCTCAATCGCCACTGATTGAGTGTTGGACAAAAAGACAGTGCCAAGTGGAGGCGTTGTGGATAAGCAGATGATGAAGGGCGTTGGATTTGCGTTTTTGGGTTTTGCCGTGTTCTCGGGGCATGACGCATTGATCAAATCGTTGCGCGACTATTCTGTCTTTCAGATTTTATTTTTTGCCACGTTGTTTAGCTATGTGCCGTTTTCGATTGCCCTATCGCTAGGGGCGGATGCGGTTCATTTGCGTCCAAAGCAGCCAAAAATGGTGCTGCTACGTTCTTGTTTTATGGCGGCGACCGGCATCTTGGCCTTCACCGCCTTTGGTCAGCTTCCGATGACCGAGGTCTACGCGATTTTGTTTACCTCGCCGATGATGATCTCCGTGCTGGCGATTATGTTTCTCAACGAAAAAATCCACGCATTTCGTTGGTTCGCCATTGTGCTTGGGTTGGTCGGCGTCTTGGTGGTGCTACGTCCTGGGGTCAGCGGGTTGAATGGCGGACATTTGGCTGCCTTGGGTGCTGCGTTCTGTTCGTCATTTGCCAGTATCTTGGCCCGCAAAATGGGGGGCGATGAGCACGTCGCCGCCGCCACGTTATGGCCGATGGTGCTGGGTTTGGCGGTCAATGGTGGGCTGATGATCGGTGCCTATCAACCGATGTTGATGGAAGTGATGTTCAAAATGTTCGCCATTGGCGTACTGGGCTTGATTGGCACCACCTTGGTGCTGCAGGGTTATCGCAACGCGCCTGCGCAATTTGTCGCGCCAATTCAATACAGCCAGATGCTGTGGGCGATAATGTACGGCACGTTGTTTTTCTATGAGAAGCCAGATCGCTATGTATTGCTGGGCTGTAGCTTGATTGTGTTGTCAGGGCTGTTAATTGTTTGGCGCGAAACCCGCATCTCCAAGCAAAAACCTGCACTGAGCACCCGCAACTTCCGCGCAGTTGCTGGGCCACCCATGCGCTCGTCCGAACTGGATAAATGATTGCGTACTGAGTGCCCTAGAGGGCACTTCTAATAACCCCTCGTGCGTTTCGACAAAGCGAGATTTCACTGAACAAGGAGCCGCGCGCTGACAATGTCTAGACCTTGGCAAGCGTGGCGACGCCGTGCAGTAAAATCTCGCAATGTCCCGTCGGGCGGGGCTTATAGCGC
>JABXHR010000213.1 GCA_013373515.1 Gammaproteobacteria bacterium
GACATCATCTTCTTCTGGGTGGCGCGGATGATTATGTTTGGCCTCTATGCCATGGATGACGCCGTGCCGTTTAAGCATGTGTATATCCACGGTTTGGTGCGCGATGCCGAAGGCAAAAAAATGTCCAAATCCAAGGGCAACGTCCTCGACCCGCTCGATGTAATCGACGGCATCGACCTCGACTCATTGCTTGAAAAGCGTACCGCCAATATGCTGCTCGAGAAACAAGCCGAGCGCATTGCCAAGCAGACCCAAAAAGAGTTCCCAGAAGGCATCGACGCATACGGCACCGATGCATTGCGCTTTACCGTCTTGGCCTCCATCACCACTGGGCGTGATGTCAATTTCGACACCCAGCGCGTGGCGGGCTACCGCAACTTCTGTAACAAGCTATGGAATGCCACCCGCTTTGTGATGATGTCGACCGAGGGCCAAGCCATCGACGCCAGCGACGACCGTCCGCTTAGCACGATTGATCGCTGGATTGAAACCCGTCTACAAGCGACTCAAAAATCCATCGCCGAGCACCTCGACAACTATCGCTTCGATTTGGCCACCAAAGCCGCTTACGACTTCACCTGGAACGAGTTCTGCGATTGGTATCTGGAGTTGACCAAGCCCACGCTCAACGGCGACGCCGATGAGAGCATCAAAGCAGCCACCCGTGGCACCTTGCTGCGCACACTCGAAAGCCAGCTGCGCTTGTTGCATCCGTTTATGCCTTACATCACCGAGTCGCTCTGGCAATCGGTGGCCCCAGCAGCGGGTATCAGCGGCGACACTATCATGACGCAGGCCTATCCAGAGTTTGATGCCAGCAAAGCCGATGCAGATGCAGAACAGCAAATCGAATGGATCAAATCGATCATCAACGCTGTGCGCCGAATTCGCTCAGAAATGGATGTCTCCCCTGCCAAGCGCGTCAACTTGCGGCTGCGCGGTGGCAACAGCCAAGAGCAACAATGGGTAAACGACAACCGCGCCGCACTAGACCAACTTGCAAAACTCGAATCACTCGCGTGGGTTGACGCCGGTTTTGCAGAGAAATGTGCAACCGCGGTGGTTGGCGATTTAGAAGTGCTCATCCCCATGGCGGGCTTGATCGACGTCGAAGCCGAACTCGCGCGCATTGAACGCGAACTTGCCAAGATCGACAAAGAGCACGGTAGCCTCGCTGGCAAACTCGCAAACGAAGCTTATGTGGCCAAAGCACCTGCGCATCTCATCGAACGCGATCGTGCTCGCGTAGCGGAGCTCGAGCAAACCCGTGCCACCTATCTGGCGAGCGCGGCGGATTTGAAAGCGATGTAAAACTGTGCGGGAGAACGCATTGTTCTCCCGCCCTAACGAGATTAGCCGTCAATTGGCTCGTTCAAGCCCACCCCACCAATTGACGTAAATCACACGATCTGATGCAGGATAGGTCAGTTCGAAACGGTCGTTCTCGCTTTTCCAATCAAACCTGGCAAATTTTTGGTCAGCATTGTAAAACTCTACAAAACCAGCCTCGGTAACGAAAGTCAGTTCGACGTAATCGTACAGTTTCACATCAGCACTCGGCGGACTCAACTTTCAACGTCAACAGGCGCCAACCTAGCGCCCATCACGGTGATCGTTCTCAGAATCCGCGTCAATAACAGATTCCCTGACTTTAACGTCAAGCCCATATTGCGCAAGGGGTCCGGTTAGATGCAATCGGTGTTGATATTGGCCTCGCGCAGCATGGATAGAAATTCTGTTGAGAAGCAATCTTGGCCAACTCTGCTGAAATATCTCGCGCCTGCATCTGTCAACAAACCACGTACAGCCCACGTCACATTGAGGGTATCACCGGCAAATTTTTTAGATCAAACACCTGAATCATTTCTTGAAAAATCGACCATCGCCTCACCGTGGGATGAGAGCCGGGTTTTCTGGCTTACCGATACCCTCTGTGAAGCGTTTCTGCCATTTCAATCGGTGTCGCTGCGCCGAGTCAGTCAGTTGCATCAAAGTCGGATGACATTACGCGAGTGCCGCCAAATCGGCGCGAGCGCTTTCAGGGTCACGTTGATCGATCGCCTCTAGGATTCCAGATGCTCATTCATCCAGGCGCGTGTATAGCTGTTATCCGTAATTCGGTTATGAAATCTGCGCCACAGTTCAGACTGCTCATGCATAGCCCACCAGTGATCCACACTGGCCAATGACGCTACATTTTGCTTGGCCTCTGCTAGCTCGAAGACCGCTATGGCCTGAGCAAAGATTCGTCTCAATGTCCTGCTGCTCCTCAGCTAAGGCATGGTGAATCAAAGCAATCTGCTCGGTGGTCGCATGTAACGCAGCTGTTGCGGCAACCGCAGTCTCTCGACTTGGGGCAATCAAGACAACTAAATGACCCAATCGCACCGCTGCTGAAGAAAATTGCTGCCCTCCATCATTCATCGCCTGAAACATTCGTGATGGCAATCTCTAAGCAATTTCAAAACAGTCATGGCCAATTATGGTGTGATGGTAGCTGGCTTAGGAAGTGTCATGTCCCGCCTGTTTATAAACTCTTTTCTTAAAGAGATCCGGTTTACGCTGACGACTACATTTACTCCCCTGTCACTGCTGATTGGCCTTTTTGTGTACTGTGAAAGACACTATCGCTTGTCTAGCATACCTTGGCAGGCACGATTTAAGACCCTGAGCCTGTTGTTTGTGCTGATCGGACTCGTGATGGTGATCAATAACAACACGCTGCCGTTTAAAAATGCCAAAGAAACCTATAAGGCGGGACAAAAACCTCCGCTTCTAACGCTGTTTAAAAATCTAAAACAAGAAGTAGTCACTACAGCATCACCCGAACCCGTGAGCCTCACGATAGAGGACTTAGCAGTCGCAAAGCGCTATGGTATAGCGATCAATCCAAATACTGACAAGCCTTTCGAAAAACCGTGGATTTACGAGCACGATGCATTCAACTTAGAGAACAAACAATGGAATGTAATTCTGTTATTTGTTGAAAGTCTGTCATCGCAGTTGTCAGGGGTTTACCGGCCAGAATATGCACATCTGACGCCGAATCTGCTGAACTTCGCCCAACACAGCACCGTGGTAAAAGGGTATTACAACCACGTGACCCCCACGATTGTCAGCTTGCGCGGTGGCCTTTGCTCGATGTTTCCATACAAACAGCTGACAGATTGGCGGAAGGTCACTTTCGCCCCCAAGAGCGAGTCGCTTCGTTGCCTACCTACTCTGTTGAGCGAGAACGGCTACCGTACTCACTTTTTCAGCTATGCACATCCAAATGAAACCTTTGTAGAGCAACAAATGCAGGCCTCGGGATTTGAGGACACGCAGTTTTACCAGCAGTTCTTAGATCGACATGTTGACTCCGAGCAGCGTCCTACCCGCAGAACCTACGGCAATGGCGATCAGCAGATGTTCACAGGCCTCATTAATTTTCTATCGAGAAATCAATCTTCAGAGCCGTTCTTTGTCGCTATGTCCACTTTAGAAACGCATCCAGGGCTAAGCCTACTCGAAGGTCAAACCCGTTACCCAAACATTGATAACGATAAATTAAACCTTGTGCACAATTTGGACGATGCCTTTGGACGCTTCTGGCGGGCATTTCAAAGCTCCAGTTTGGCGAGCAACACCATCGTGATAGTCACCGCAGATCATGCCCATACGGCAAGCATACCTCTAAAGGCCGTTGCCAAAGCAGACTACTCCGGTGAAAACTTCGACGAAGTAGTGCTTCAGATTTACCACCCAAGCGCAAATTTGCCCGCGACATTGACGGTTGAGGCGAGTTCGCTCGATCTTGCGCCAACCATTTTGCAGTTAGTTGGAATACGCGACGCACAAAATAGCTTTTTGGGGCGCTCAATTCTTGGAGATCGACAACTAACCGATGGGGCAATTGGCTCGATATATAACCAGTCGCAATTTATCACCACCCGCTCAGGTGTTTTAAAACAGGAAAATCTTGAGCAGAGCTGTCTTATCGAAGGCCAAACCAATGACTTGTGCGCACTCAACCGAGTGATTCGCCAATCCCATTACCTCCAATCTCAGGGACGGTTCTAAACGACATCATCAAAACGCCAATCGCTGCGAGGGTATCCCTCCGACGGTCATTTGTGCAATGCTTAGCGTGGTATTCACGCTAAGCAGATACAGATGCAGAGCAGATTTGACTTAACCGGCAAAACCGCCCTAGTCACCGGCGCCTCTAGCGGGCTTGGGCAGCACTTTGCCAAAACGCTCCACGCGGCAGGGGCGAATGTGGTGGCAGTGGCTAGACGTCTCGATAGACTGGAGGCTTTAGCCCAGCCACACGCCGAATCAATGCTGCCGCTGGCATTAGATGTCACCGATTTTCACGCCATTCCCAATGCCTTAGATCAAGCCGAGGCCAAGTTTGGTTCGGTGGATATTTTGGTCAATTGCGCGGGCATTTCCTATGAAGGCAATACGCTAAAGCTCGAAGCAAACAAGCTCGATCATATTTTAGATGTGAACTTAAAATCGATCTGGCATTTTTCCAACACCTTTTCCAAGCGGCTTGAAGCCAATTCCCGTCCGGGGAGCATTATCAATATCGCTTCAATTTTTGGCCTAGCCACTGCGCCGACCATGTCGCTGTATGCCACGACCAAAGCGGCGGTGGTGCAATTGACTCGCTCGATGGCGCTCGATTTATGGCGCCACAATATTCGAGTCAATGCGCTTTGCCCGGGGTATTTTCGCACCGAAATCAACGCTGACTTCTTCGATAGCGAGGCCGGTGAAAAACTGCTCAAACGTATTCCACCGCGACGTGTCGGACGATTCGAAGAGCTGGACGGTCCATTGCTACTATTGGCCTCAGATGCAGGCAGCTTTATGACCGGCACCGCCATTCCTGTCGATGGCGGCCACAGTGTACAACTCCCCTAATTCACAAAACACAAGGACACCCTATGGACTTCACCTTAAGCCCAGAGATTGAAGACTACCGCCAACGCGTGCGCCAGTTTGTGGATCACAACATCTTGCCTTTGGAACAAGACGCAGCCTCCTTTGATGCACACGAGAATATCCGCGAGGATCTACTCTCGAGTGTTCGGCAACAAGCCAAAGAGGCCGGATTATGGGCATTTCAACTCCCAAAGGCCTACGGTGGGCTCGACGTTGGCGTGGTGGGCATGGCGGCACTCTACGAAGAGATGAATCGCTCCATTTTCGGCCCTGCCTGCTTTAATGCAGCCGCACCCGACGACGGCAATATGATGCTGCTGGCCAAACAAGGCACCGAAGCGCAAAAGGCGCGTTGGATGATGCCCATTGTCGAAGGCAAGGTACGCTCTTCCTTTGTGATGACCGAACCCCACCCCGGTTCGGGCTCCGACCCAGCCGGCATGATGCTCACCCGCGCCGAGAAACGCGGCGACAAATGGGTGATTAACGGCCATAAGTGGTTTATCACCGGCGCGGAGGGTGCAAAGCATTTTATTCTGATTGCGCGCACCTCGGATCACCCTCGCAAGGGATTGACCGCGTTTATGTTCCATGCCGATCAACCCGGCTGGCATATCCAGCGCCGCATTCCGATTATGGGCCCTGAAGAACACGGCGGGCATTGCGAGCTCATTTTCGATGGCCTAGAGATCGACGATGCCGATCGTTTGATGGCGGTAGGCGATGGGCTAAAGGCCACGCAAATTCGCCTCGGTACCGCAAGACTCACCCACTGCATGCGCTGGCTAGGCTTGGCCAAGCGCTCGATGGAAATTGCCAACGACTACGTCTCCAATCGCCAAGCCTTTGGCAGCCCACTTGGCCAGCGCGAAAGCGTACAGCACGCCATGGGAAAAATTGCCATGGACATCCAAGTGGGCCGGTTGCTGGTAATGAATGCGGCCTGGAAACTCGACCAAGGCGACTTTGCCCGCAAAGAAGTGTCGATGGCCAAAATCGCCGTGGCAGACACCTTGCACAACGCGGTCGATACCGCCATACAACTCAATGGCGCACGCGGGTATTCCAAAGACACGGTGCTCGAGTGGATTTATCGTTATGCGCGCCAAGCCAAGCTGGTTGATGGTGCCAGCGAGGTCCACAAAATGGTGCTCTCTGGCTTTTATAACGCCGAGGGCAACGATTTTTGGCGGTGGGGCCTATGAGCTTAGATGTACAGCAACTCAACCGCTACTTAGCCGCGCATATTGAGGACTTCTCGCCCATCCAACATTGCACCGCCTTCGCAGAGGGACAATCCAACCCCACTTACCTCTTGCGCACTTTCACAGGCAATTATGTACTGCGCAAAAAGCCCGACGGTGTGCTGCTCAAATCTGCCCATGCTGTAGACCGTGAATTTCGTGTTCAACAAGCGCTCGCGTCTACCGATGTTCCGGTGGCTAAGATGCGCCACTTGTGTACCGATGACAGTGTGCTCGGCACGTGGTTTTATGTCATGGATGCTGTCGAGGGGAAGATCTTTTGGGACCCGGCATTACCGGAGCTGCAACCAAAGCAGCGTGCGCGGGTCTATGATGAAATGAATCGAGTGCTGGCCGCCATTCATTCGGTCAATCTCGGCGAAATTGGGCTGGAAGACTACGGCAAACCCGGCAATTATTTCGCGCGTCAGCTTTCACGTTGGACACAGCAGTATGGCGCCACGGACCACGCGCCAATCGCCAGCATGCCGCCGCTAATCGATTGGCTCAATGCCAACCTACCCCCAGATGACGGCCAAGTCAGCTTGGTGCACGGCGACTACCGCATCGACAATCTTATGTTCGACCCTGACACGCTCACCATCAAAGCGGTTTTCGACTGGGAGCTTTCCACGCTTGGTCACCCCTTGGCCGATCTGGCGTATCAAATCATGCAGCGCTCGATGGGCCGCGATTGGCATATCAAAGGGCTTCAGGGACTGGATACTGCTGTGCTTGGTATTCCCGATGAACAAGGCTACGTGTCGCGCTACGCCGAGCGCCGAGGCTTAAGCGAGTTGCGCGATTTGAAGTTTGCCACCGTATTTTCTTTTTTTCGCTTTGCAGCGATTTGCCATGGTGTCGGCGCGCGCGCAGCAGCAGGCAACGCAGCCAGCCCCGACGCCCATGCGGTCGGTGCAATGGCCGAGCCACTGGCCAATATCGGACTTAGCCTAACGGCATCTTAGGCGCGTTGCCGCTCCTCGCGCTCTGGGCACTGCCATTCGCGGCTAATCATGCCATTGTCGTCCACCGAACTTAACCTGACATCAAACTGCCACAGCCGGTGCATATGCTTGAGCACCTCATGGGTTGCGCCGTTCAATGGTCGACCGGACTTTTCACGATGCACCAGACTCAACGAGCGATCCCCGCGCAGCGCCACATCCTCGACTTGAATATTCGGCTCATTGTTGCTCAGGTTGTACTGGCGTGAGAGCGCCTCGCGCACACTGCGATAGCCATCACGATTGTGAATATCGGCCACATGAATATGCGTTTGGATCTCCTGATCATCAAGATGAAACAGTTTGAAATCCCGGATGACTTGGGGCGACAAGAACTGTTGAATAAAGCTCTCATCTTTGAAGTTTTGCATCGCAAAATGTAGGGTCTCTAGCCAAGGCGCACCGGCAAAATCGGGAAACCATTCTTTGTCTTCATCGGTGGGCGCTTCACAGATTCGCTTAATGTCGCGCATCATGGCAAAGCCTAGCGCGTAGGGGTTGATGCCGCTGTAATAGGGCGAGTCAAATGCAGGCTGCGCCACCACCCCGCAATGCGAATCGAGCACCTCCATCATATAAGCCTCTGCAATCGTGCCCTGCTCATAGAGATCGTACAGCAAGGTGTAATGCCAAAAGGTGGCCCAGCCTTCGTTCATCACTTGGGTCTGGCGCTGAGGATAAAAGTACTGCGCCATTTTGCGTACAATCCGCACGATTTCACGCTGCCATGGCTCCAGCAGCGGCGCATGCTTCTCGATGAAATACAGCAAGTTCTCTTGCGGCTCGGCAGGAAACTTGGGGATATCATCGGCAATCTTTTCGCGCACGTGCGTGGGCAACGTTCGCCACAACTCGTTTACCATCCGTTGGCGATGTTGTTCACGCTCGTCCTGACGCGCTTTTTCTTCGTGCGCCGAGAGTTTGGGCGGGCGTTTGTAGCGATCCGTGCCATAGTTCATCAAGGCATGACAAGAGTCGAGCATCGCCTCCACCGCTTCGACGCCATGGCGTGATTCTGCGCCGCGCACGTAATCTCGGCTAAATTTCAAATAATCGATGATCGAGTCGGCATCCGTCCAAGTTTTGAACAGATAATTGCCTTTAAAAAAGGAATTGTGACCATAGCAAGCGTGGGCAATGACCAGCGTTTGCATGGCCATGGAGTTCTCCTCCATCAGGTAGGCAATACAGGGATTGGAATTAATGACGATCTCGTAGGCCAGTCCCATTTGGCCTTTGCGATATCGCGTCTCGTTGCTGGCAAAACGCTTGCCGTAGCTCCAGTGGTGATAGCCCATCGGCATCCCCACCGAGGCGTAAGCATCGAGCATTTGCTCGGAGGTGATGATTTCAATTTGGTTGGCATAGGTGTCGAGTTGATAACGCTCGTGCGCCAGCCGTTCGATCTCGCCATCAATCGCCTCGATCTTCTCAAAGCTCCAGTCACTGCCGCTCAATTGAAAGCTCATGCTGCCTCCTGCTTGCGAAACAAATCGCAAAAAACCGGGAAAATATCGCTCGGGCCTTTGACCCGCCTCATGGCAAAGCGATCTGAATGTGCCGACTGCAATGCTTCGAAATCAAACCAAAGCTGCTGTGGATCACGATCGCCAATTTCGATGTAGCTGTAGTATTGGCACAGCGGCAAGAGCTGCTCTTGCAGCAACTGCGCGCAACGCGCCGAATCCCCGAGCCAGTTGTCGCCATCCGATGCCTGTGCGCAGTAGATATTCCACTGACCATCACCATAGCGCTGCTCGGCGATTTCGGTGGTCAAGGTCAGTGCGCTCGACACCACCGTGCCACCGGTTTCGCGGCTGGTGAAAAAGGTATGTTCATCGACCTCTTTCGCCGTGGAGTGATGACGAATAAACACCACATCGATTTTTTCATAGTGGCGTTTGAGAAATAGGTGCAACAGAAGGTAGAAGCGTTTGGCGGTGTCCTTGCAGTGCTGATCCATCGAGCCCGAGACATCCATGATGCAAAACATCACCGCCTTACAGATCGGACGCGGGGTCAGCGTTTGGAAGTTGTAGCGCAGATCCATGTCATCCAAATAGGCCACTTTGCGCGCGGCGCGTTTGCGAGCCAAACGTGCTTCAAGCTCGGCTCTTTGCGCCTCATCGCTGCATTGATCCAGTTCTTGTTCAAGTGATTCAATGTTGCGCTTGCGCGCCGCGCTCAAGGCCAGCCGCCGACCATAGGCGCTGCGCATGGTGCGCACCAGATGCAACTGCGCGGGGTTGCCCACTGTGGTGATGCCGCCGTGATGCCGGTCAAACACCTCGGTACTGCCCAAGTGGCGGCGGGTCAAATTGGGCAGCTCAAGCTCTTCAAACAGATACTGCAAGTATTCCGCCGAACTGATGCGAAACACAAAGTCATCCTCGCCCTCGCCGTCTTGACTGGCCTCGCCGTCACCACTGCCTCTACCTGGACCGCCACCGCGTGGCCGCTCGATCTTGTCGCCCACCGCAAACTCGCGATTGCCGGGCAGCACATGCTCGACATTGCCACCTTGACCGTGACCAAAACTCGGTTCCTCAAGGTTTTTCTTGGGGATGCTCACCGAGGTACCGCCGTCCGTATCGGTGATGCTGCGCTCTGAGACGCTCTTGGCCACTGCTTGCTTAACATAGCGGCGATAGCGATCCAAAAAGCGTTGGCGATTAACTTCGCTACGTCCTTTGCCATTTAGCCGCCGATCAATTAAAAAGCTCATAACGCCCCCTTTAGCTGGCTTTTGAGACCCGCAAGTACCATTCGGCCAGCAGGCGAACCTGCTTCTCGGTGTAGCCGCGCTGCACCATGCGCTCGACGAATTGCTCGTGCTTCTGCTGGTCGTCGGCGCTCGATTTGGCGGAGAAAGAAATCACCGGCAGCAAATCCTCGGTGCTGGCAAACATCTTTTTCTCGATCACCACACGAAGCTTTTCATAGCTGGTCCAGCGGGGATTATTGCCATCGTTATTCGCCTTGGCGCGCAGCACAAAATTGACGATTTCATTGCGGAAATCTTTTGGGTTGCTGATGCCTGCGGGCTTTTCAATTTTCTCCAACTCCGTATTTAGCGATTCACGACTGAACATTTCACCGGTATCAGGGTCACGAAACTCTTGGTCTTGAATCCAATAGTCGGCATAGGTCACGTAGCGATCGAACAAATTCTGACCGTACTCGGTGTAGGACTCTAGATAGGCGGTTTGGATCTCTTTGCCGATGAATTTGACATACTCCGGCGCAAGGTATTCTTTGATGAATCGCATATAGCGCTCGGCCGTTTCCTCGGCAAATTGCTCTTGCTCGATCAATCGTTCCAGCAGGTAAAGCAGATGCACAGGATTGGCGGCGGTCTCTGTAGCGTCGTAGTTGAACACTCGCGACATCGTCTTAAACGCCATCCGTGTCGATAGGCCACTCATGCCCTCATCCACCCCGGCCATATCGCGGTACTCTTGCAGTGATTTGGCTTTGGGGTCGGTTTCTTTGAGGGTCTCACCGTCGTAGATGCGAAGCTTGGAATAGATACTCGAATTCTCAGGCGTTTTTAGGCGTGACAGCACCACAAACCGAGCCAGCATCTCAAGCGTGCCGGGGGCGCAGGGGGCCGACGCCAATGAACTACTGTTCAATAATTTTTGATAGATTTGAATCTCTTGGCTCACCCGCAAACAGTAAGGAACCTTGACGATATAAACGCGATCTAGGAAGGCCTCGTTATTGCGATTGTTGCGAAAGGTTTGCCACTCCGACTCGTTGGAGTGCGCAAGGATAATGCCGTCGAATGGAATCGCTCCGATGGTTTCGGTGCCGTTGTAGTTGCCCTCTTGGGTGGCGGTCAGCAGCGGGTGCAATACCTTGATCGGTGCTTTGAACATCTCAACAAACTCCAGCACCCCACGATTGCCGCGACACAAGCCGCCGCTGTAGCTGTAGGCATCGGTGTCGTCTTGGCTATAGGACTCCAGTTGTCGAATATCCACCTTACCGACCAAGGCCGAGATATCTTGGTTGTTTTCATCGCCGGGCTCGGTCTTGGTCACTGCGATCTGGTTGAGGATTGAGGGGTACAGTTTGACTACCCGAAACTGACTGATATCGCCTTGGTATTCATGTAGACGCTTGACCGACCATGGTGACATCAGCCCAGTCAAATAGCGTTGGGGCACCCCGTAGTCTTCCTCCAAAATCTTGCCGTCTTCCTCAGGATCAAACAAGGACAAGGGCGACTCGTGGATCGGTGAGCCTTTTAAGCAGTAGATCGGCTCTTGCTCCATCAGCCGCTTTAGACGCTCGGCCAGCGACGATTTGCCGCCACCCACCGGGCCGAGCAAATACAACACTTGCTTGCGCTCTTCCAAGCCCTGAGCAGCATGGCGAAAATAAGCCACAATGCTTTCCACGGCCTCTTCCATGCCATAAAACTCTGCAAATGCCGGATAGCGCCGAATCAGCTTATTCGAAAAAATTCGGCTAAGTTTTGGGTCTTTGGAGGTATCGACCATCTCCGGTTCACCAATGGCCTTGAGCATCCGCTCGGCGGGTGAGAGATAACAACTCGGGTCCGTTTTACATCGCTCTAGGTAATCCTGTAAGGACATTTCCTCTGCGTGAGACTGCTGATAGCGCTGCGTTATTTGTTCACAAATTCCCATGGCTCAACTCCAAATTGCGCGAATAGCCGCATATGGAGCTCTGCATAAAAGAGACCAAAATCAGTGAACTAGATCACATTTTTTGTAAATTAGTTTCATTGACAACAACTTGGATTATGTTTTCCGACGCTCGAGTTCGGGGATTGAAGAGGCTCCACTTTGCCGAATCACAACCCGCGTCAGCCCACTGTCGCCGAAGTGTCAAAATCCGAGTGCCACCGACGATTCTTTCGCGCAGCGAAAAACGCTTTTCCCAATATTGAGCAAAATCAATTCAGGCGCAATATTACGTAGAAGTAACGCCATCGCCGACTCCATCAAACGCGAAACACCGAACTACTTTCTTTTCACCCGCCAATCGGTTACCAATAGAGGCGGACGTTGAAACCAACCAAGAGGGATATTTGTGAAATTCAAACAACTAAAAATCGCAGCTGCTGCTGCAGTGCTTACCATCGGTACCGCCCATGCAGAAACGCAACTATCAATCGCGACCGGCGGCACCGGCGGCACATATTACCCCTATGGGGGCGGCCTAGCCGAACTGATCGGCAAATACATCGACGGTCATAGTGCAGTCGCTGAAGTCACTGGCGCATCGGTCGAAAACATGGGCCTGATCGCGCGTGAAGACGCCGATATTGCCATTGGCCTTGCAGATACTGTGTTTGCCGCTCGCCAAGGCACTGGCAAATTCGAAGGCCGTGCCCTCGATAATATCCGCGCATTGGCCTCGATCTACCCCAACGCTGTACAAATCGTCACGCTTGCCGACAGCGGCATCACGTCGCTGGCAGACCTCAAAGGTAAACGCGTGTCTGTGGGTGCACCGGGCAGCGGCACCGAGGTGAGCACCAAAACACTATTGGAAGCCAATGGCATTACCTACGACGATATCGATGAACAGCGTCTCAACTTCAACGAAACCGCAGACGCCTTGCGCGACGGTGATATCGACGCTGGATTTTGGAGCGTTGGACCCCCAACCAGCTCAATCCTAAACTTGGCGACAACGCGCGATATTCGCTTGATTGCGCTGAGTGGAGATGAAGTCGACAATGCATTGGCTGCCGAGCCGACGTTTGCAGCTTATAGCCTACGCAAGGACATCTACCAAGGCATCGATGCGCCCGTACCAACCATCTCGACACCTAACGTGCTGGTGGTCAACCAAGCCATGGATGAAGAGCTCGCTTATCAGATCACCAAGAATCTGTTTGAGCACGTCGATGAGCTCATCGCAATTCACCCTGCGGCGAACGACACCACCGTTGAGTTTGCATTGGGCTCTACCCCAATCAGCATGCACCCAGGTGCGCTTCGCTACTACGAGGAAACCGGCAAAGATATTCCCGCCAAACTGCGTGATTAATCATTGCCTAGCGATCACACCAGCCTTACTGGCTGGCGTGATGCTATTTTGCCCGAGTACTCAAGCCTCGGGCACGCCTTATACGCTGACCATTTCCACCGCCGAGCAAGTCTTGGCAGAGGTGCCTTTGGCGGCAGAAGATCAATGGTGCCTGCATTGGAATCATTCGGTGACCGATGAAGGGGTGATCGATTGCTATGGCATTGTTGAGCATAAGCTCACACTAATTCGTGCCTACCAACCCGACTTTGCAGCGGGGCTAGGTCATTACCCTGGTCGCGGCATCCTGACGAGCGCGGAAGGCAAGGGCTATTGGATCGAAGACATCAACGAGCCAGTGCCGGGCAATGCCTACGTACTGCGCGTCGGCAGCTTGGCTGTGGATCATCGCTTGATTCTCGAATCGCACACCGTCTATCTATCGCGGATGGCAGAGCGCCAGCGCGTCACCATCGAGCTGTCCCATGACTGACACAAGAGCACCCAGCACCACCATTGCCTATTTGATCGCCACCATCTCGATCGCATTTTCATTGTTTCAAATGTATGGTGCAGGCATCGAACCGCTGGGGCTGTTCTATCAGCGCAGCATCCACTTATCATTTGTATTGGTGCTGGTGTTTTTGTGCTTTCCACTCAAGCGACTACCCGCCCCACTGGCCTGGCCCATTGATTTTGCGCTGATTTCCCTCGCAATGATCTCTGGGATTTACCTCACCACACAACTTGATGCCATCGTCGATCGTGCTGGGTTTTGGAACGACACAGACATTCTGATCGGGATCACCACCGTGTTGGTGGTGTTGGAAGCCAGTCGGCGCGTGGTGGGGCTTGGCATGACGATTATCGGCGTTTGCGCGATCCTCTATGCCTTTGCCGGTCGCCGCGGCGAGTTGCCCGAGCTCGGCAGCTGGTTGCCGGGTATTCTCGAACATCGCGGCGTCAAAATCGACCGCTTGGTGGGCCAGCTTTATTTAGGTCAAGAAGGTATTTACGGCCTACCAATGGGCGTCGCCGCGACCTACATTTTTATGTTTGTACTGTTTGGTGCCTTTTTAGAGGTAACTGGTGCGGGGAAGTTTTTTATCGAACTGGCCTATGCCGCGACGGGGCGAAAGGTCGGTGGCCCGGCCAAGGCGGCCGTATTGGCCTCAGCGGGAATGGGCTCGATAAGTGGCTCGGCCATTGCCAATGTCGTCACCACTGGTGCCTTCACAATTCCTTTGATGAAGCGGCTCGGCTACAAACCCGAACAGGCTGGCGGTGTGGAGGCAGCGGCCTCCACTGGAGGCCAAATCACCCCGCCATTGATGGGGGCGGGTGCCTTTCTTATCTCCGAGTACACCCAAGTGCCCTACCTCGATATCGTCATGGTGTCGATCTTCCCGGCCTTCTTGTATCTTGGCACCGTGTATTTATTTGTGCACTTACTGGCACACAAACAAAATATGCAGCCCGACCCCACCGACTTGCCTCGCGCCAGTGTGGTGCTTCGTCAGGGTTGGCACTTCCTGCTGCCACTCGGGATTTTGATTTATCTGTTGATGATGAATATCTCACCAATGCGTGTGGGCTTTTTCGCGATTTTGGCTGTGATCGCCATCGATTTATTCGTTCAAGTTCGCAGCCAAGGCTCACTGGTCAAAGCGCTGAAGATCAACATTGAACATACGCTCGCCGCGCTGCAACTGGGTGCCAAGAATTCATTGGCTGTCAGCATGGCGTGTGCCGTTGCCGGGATTATCGTTGGCGTGGTTGGGCTGACTGGGCTTGGGCTAAAGTTTTCCTCAATGATGATGGCGTTCTCTGGTGGCAACATTATTTTGGCGCTGATTCTGGTGCTACTTGCAAGCCTAGTACTGGGTCTTGGGTTGCCGGTTACCGCGTCTTACATTGTGTTGATCGTGCTTGTTGGCCCTGCCCTTAACACGGAGTTTGGCATTCCACTGCTGATTGCTCACTTGGTGGTGTTTTGGTATTCCCAAGACAGCAATGTCACGCCACCAGTCGCCTTGGCGGGCTTTGCGGGTGCCGCCATCGCCAAGGCTAGTCCGTTCAAAACCAGCGTGCAGGCTTGGAAATTTGCGAAGGGGCTTTACCTGATCCCGGCATTTATGGTGTTCCACCCTCAAATTATCGAAGGCGGAAATCCGATCGAATTGTTGTTGCTGGGCCTCGCTGCCATCGTGCAGCTGCTCGCCTTTGCATGTGCATTGGAGGGGTGGTTCAAAAGCGCCATCCCGGCTTGGCAGCGCATTTTACTGGGGTTCGGCAGCGCCGCGATTTTTGTCCCTGCGAGCACAATCTACCTAGCAGCCACTGCGGTTTGCATTGGTTTACTGTGCCTCAATTGGGGTAAAACCTCGATACACTAATACCGGTGTTGCCAGCGCATTGTCAAATCTCGGTTACACTTAAAACCATAACTATGGATGGTTTTAAGGGTAGCCTAGATCAATGCAAGGACGCATCGATTCAGAACATCTCCGTCCCACTGCGCTTATGGGGCAGCAACAGCTCACATCGCTGAGGGAACGATCGCGCGCCACGCTCACCGCATTGGCGATTATTGGGCTGTCAATTGGCGTCTTGATCCTAATCACCCTGAGCAAACAAAACCAGCAAGCCAAACTTGACCAAAGCTTCTACGCCACACTGCTGCATCTGAGTGACTTCAAAGCACAATTGGTGTCGTTAGATGCGATGAGCATTGCTTCCAGTAACGACGCCAACGCTCAACATAGTGCATTTCTTGCGCTAAAGAACACGTCCGCCAAGATTATCCGTGACCTCTACATCCTCCGTCCATTGATCGAAGACAAATGCGCACGGCAGGCAGCACTCTGTGAACAAAATATCGACTTGGATGGCCGCGTACATCAAATGAAAGTAATTTCAGATCGACTCAGCCTCATTGATGCCACGCCAATGGAACTGATGGCGGGCTTCAATGATATTTGGACAACCGGTGACACGATCTTACTCAGCCGTGTGCAAGACGAAACACAACGGATGATGCAGCTGTTTAGCTTGCAAAATGCGCTATCGATTAACACCACACGCATTTGGTATGCACTTGGCCTTTTAACCCAGTTAAGCCTGTTCTTCTTAAGTTGGTTGATCATCATCAGGCCCAACTTCCATTTGGTGGCACGCAATACCACGCAGCTGTTAGAACATCAGCGGGAACTACATTTTCGAGCCACCCATCACCCGCTGACGCACCTGCGAAACCGTGAAGAGTTTCGCCGCCTCGGGACTCAATGGCTTGAGCAGAACCAAGGCACGGCGATTTTTATCATTGATGTCGATCGCTTCAAATCGATCAATGACACCTACGGCCATCTGATGGGCGATCTTGTTTTGAAGCAAATTTCAAAGTCGCTGCAGCAGCTGGAACACCAGCACCTCAAAGTTTTTCACCTCAGTGGCGACGAATTTGCATTGGTCGGCAGACAACATGCCGCTGAAGAATCTCAAGTCAAGCAAACCTGCCGAGCAATCATCAAATATTGCACGCAACAGGTAAAACGAGCTGAATTAGCCGTGCGGCCAACTGTCAGCGTGGGTGCTGCGATGACCAGTGCGTCATCGGTAGAGCTGGATTGGATGATCGCCAACGCAGACCATGCGCTCTATCGCTGTAAACATGCTTCAGGCAATCAATTCTGTGTGGTCAATGATTACGAGGCACCAAGCAATGCTCGCTTTAATCAATTGCCGTTTGAGCTCGACACCGCACTACGCATGCAGCAGTTTTCAGTGAAATACCAACCAATTTTTGATTTGCGCACGCATGAAATGGTGTACTGCGAAGCGCTCAGTCGTTGGGAGCACCCGATGTTTGGCGTGATTGCGCCAGACACTTGGATCCCAATGATTTCTAGTCGTGGGTTGGCGTTCGAGTTTTTCGAATATTGCGTCGCACAAATCTGTGAGGACTGGTGCACAAGCACTGCCCCCAAGCCAGAGCGGATCAGCATCAATATCCACCCCACGGTATTACAGTCAGAGAACCTAATTCCCTGCATTCAAAACGCCCTGAAGCGTCTTGCACCCATGAATCTCGTTTTAGAAATCACCGAAGATGCCTATCTGGATCAGCGCTCAGACGTGGTACATCAGTCACTCAGAAAACTACGCCAAATCGGTGTCAAAATCGCGCTCGATGACTTTGGCACCGGATTCGGCTCGTTGATGCACCTAATCCAATTGCCACTGGATATCGTTAAAATCGATGGTGAGTTCGTCAAATCCGTCACCGAAAGTCGAGCAAGCCAAGCGATCGTCGATGCGCAAATTCGCTGCTGCCAAGGGCTTGATCTCACTGTTGTCGCCGAGAAAATCGAAAACTTGGCCCAACAGCAAGCACTGCTATCTATGGGCTGCCATTTAGGACAGGGCTTTATTTACGCACCCGCGTTAAGCATCAAACAGCTCGAACACCGATCCGATGATCAACACCCGGGCTCGCGACTCCAACCATCACCCTAAGAGGATCTTCCATGAAAACATGGTGCCAGCATCTAATTGCATTTCTTTTCGCCACATACGCAGCACCGAGCTCGGCCATCGAATTGGTGACGTGGTGGAACACACCTGGGGAGCAGCGCGCTTTGGAAGTATTCAAGCAAGCCTATGAGCAGGCAGGCGGTTCGTTGACCTTGGTGAGCCTACCCGCGCGCGACAAGCACAATGCCTACATTGCGCGACGAGTGTCTTCCTCTAACCCCCCTGCGGCTGCCCAGTGGCTATTTGGGCCCGAGCTCAACACCATGGTTACCACCAATGTCATTCGACCGATAGAGCTTCCAGATCAGAGCGAATCTGCCCTGCATTTTCTATATCCAGAACTCAGAGAATTGGCCAGTGAAAATGACACGATCTGGGCACTGCCCGTCGGCGTTCACATCCACAATTCGATCTTCTATAACAAGCACATATATGACACGCTGGGACTACCCTACCCCACGAGCTGGGATCAGCTGGTGGCGCAGATTCCAACCCTAACTACAAACGGCATCGATCCAGTGGCTGCCAGCGCAGAATCGTGGCAACTGCGCTACCTGTTCCAAGCGATTTTATTGGGCATTGGGGGCCAGCAAGCTTATGACGACCTCAACCGTAACCGCCCCGAAGCGTCATTCAAATCGACACTGCTCAAAACAGCCGAAATCTATGGCGCATTGCGCGACAGCGTGACTGATCACAGCGAATTCAATTGGACACAATCGGCCAAGCGCGTCGCCGACGGCACGGCCGCCATGGTGGTGATTGGGGATTACATCCACTCAGAGTTCCAGAGTTTGGGCAAACACGCCGGTGTGGACTACGACTGCGCGCTATCGCCAGGCAGCGGCAAAACGCTTATTTTCGGCGGAGATACCTTTGTTCTGTTTCGAGATGAGCGCCCCGCCACCAAATCCGCGCAAGATTTATTGGCCAGAGTCGTGCTCGATCCAGTCAACCAAACGCGCTACATCGCAGAAAAAGGCGGCTTGCCTGTGGTCTCGAATGTCCGAAGTTCACCTGACGATGCCTGCGCCAATGAGAAACTGCAGATTTGGTCCGACCCCGATGCAAACCGAGTACTCTCGGGTACCGCACTGATGGGCCTGCGCTCTAGCGCCATCAATATCGCCATCAAAACCCACTGGGAATCTAAGCAACCGCCCAGCTGGCTGGCTGAAAAAATCTGGCAAGCAGTCGCACTACAGTGACTATCGGGAAACCGTATTAGGTTGAGACGATCGCAACCGACTTGAGAAGCGCATAAATTGTCTGGCCCGCTTCGATTTGCAAACGATTTACAGAGCGATTGGTGATGGTCGCGTTAAGCTGCCCCGCCGCGGTATCGAGCACCACCAAAGCGCGTCCGCCCGCCATCGGCAAAATCGAAGTCACCACGCCCGTAATGCAATTTAATGCAGAGGTATCGTCTACTGGGCTTGCAGACAACAGCACATCCTCAGCATTGATTTTAAGCCGAATGCTGTCCTGCTGAAGGCTTTGCATGCTTGGCAGAAACAGCCGCTGCTGTCCGACTGTCACCTCGGTCACCCCATCATCATGATGCGTGAGCACCTTCGCCATCCAGAGTGCCCCTGCTGGCTTGGTCTGCGTGTTCGCTAACCTGATATCTGCTAGCACTTGATCAATCAGCCCTTGGGCGACACAGCGCCCCTGCTCGAGCATCGCCACAGAATTGGCCAAACGCACGACCTCATCAATTGAGTGCGACACGTACACGATCGGTAGCCCCAGCTCGTCACGCAGTCGTTCAAAATACGGCAGGATCTCTTGCTTGCGCTCAATGTCGAGCGCGGCCAGCGGCTCATCGGCCAGCAAAAAGGCTGGATCACTCAAGCAAGCTCGTCCAATTGCCACCCGCTGACGCTCGCCACCCGATAGTCCGCTAGGCATGCGTTCCAGCAAATGCCCGATATTGAGGAGTTCCAATAAATGCTTAAACTGCTGTCGGCTGGATTTTCGCCCGCCAAACCAACGGCTATATCGGAGGTTGTTTTTCACCGACATATGCGGAAATAGCCGACTATCCTGAAAGATATACCCGACCTGTCGCTGGTGAACCGCTAAATTCACCCCACTGTTACTGTCAAAGAGCGTCTGGCCATTGACTTGAATCAATCCCTCATCTGGCTTTAGCAGCCCTGCAATGGCGTTGACCAATGTTGACTTCCCGCTGCCGCTAACCCCAAACAATGCGGTGACACCGCCCTCGGTTTGGATATCGACATCCAAATCAAAGCTGGCAAACTGGTGCTTAACTCGTATCTGTAACGACATCTAATCGACCCGCCGTGCCGCTCGTTGGGCCATCCACTCAGACACCAGCAGTGCAGTGACCGATACGGTAATTGAAATCAACACCAGTCGCAGTGCTGCGTCCTCGCCGCCGGGCACTTGCAGCTGACTGTAAATAGCAGACGGTATGGTTTGCGTTTGCCCCGGCACGTTGGACACAAAGGTAATCGTCGCTCCAAACTCACCCATCGCCTTGGCGAAAGCTAGCACCCAACCTGCCAACACCCCCGGTGCAATCAACGGCAAAGTGACCGTCAAAAACACCCAGCAAGGGGTCGTACCGAGCGTTGCCGCAGCGGCTTCAAGCTTTGGATCCACCGCTTCAATTGACAATCGAATGGCCCGCACTAACAGCGGAAAAGCCATGACAGCCGCCGCCAAGGCCGCCCCCGTCCACCGAAAGGCAAACACAATTCCAAACTGTGCCAAGAATGCACCAATTGGGCCCTGGGTGCCAAAGCCGAGCAGCAACAGGTAGCCTGTCACCACTGGCGGCAGAATCAATGGCAAGTGCACCACCGCATTGAGCACCGACTTGCCAACAAACTGCTTGCGCGCCAACAGGTAGGCAATCCACACCGCGGGCAGCAAGCTCAATAACGTGGAGGTCAACGCCACTTTCAGTGACAAGCTGAGCGCTTGCCACTCTTGATCGGTCAAGGTCATGGCAAAGGCTCAAACCCGTGCTCGGCAAATACCATTCGAGCGTCACCTGATTGTAGAAATGCCACAAACGCTGCGACCTCAGCCGAGTCCGTCAACCGTACCAATGGATAAATAATCGGTGAATGCGTGTCTTTTGCAAATTGATAGATGGTTTGCACGGCAGGCTCAGCCACCACATCACTTTGGTACACCACCCCAAACGCCACCTCTTTGCGAGCGACCAACGCCAGTGAACTACGCACATTGTCAGTCTGAACCAGATTTGGTTTCAGCGTCTCCCATTGCCCCAGCGATTGCAACGCAGCCTTGGCGTACATTCCTGCCGGAACACTGTCGACCATGCCGGTCGCCCAGCGCTGTGCAGACAACTGGCTTGCCACCAATTCGATATTTGAAAATGGCGCTAGTAAATGATCGGTTGGCGCAATCATGACCAGCCGATTGGCGACTAAATTGAACTGCTGGCCTTTGGTTTTGCTCAGAAGCCAATCCGTCCACTCGCGGTTGGCAGAAATAAATATATCTGCTGGTGCACCGAGCGAAATTTGGCGGGCCAACACTGCAGAGCCTGCGTAAGATCTATAAATCTTGGTCTCGGATTGCGCCTCAAATTCAACGGCCAATTGATCGAGCGCGTTTTTAGTGCTTGCAGCGGCAAACACCGTGATGTCAGCCTGAGCGCTCCCGAGCCATAACAACCCCATCAACCCCGCCAAGATTGGCTTTGTGAAAAAACGCAAATCGATCACCCCGCTTATCGAGCCAGCAATATCGCAATTCACCGGACGCTTGGCAACCCCGACGGCAAAACACAGGCTCCGCTTAGATACTTAGTCATTGCCTAACTGGCTAGCCCGCGTCTGGTTAAGTGCAAATTGCGCAAATTTATTTGAAGCGCTTGAAGATTGCCCACTTCGATTTAAGGTATCGATTTAGGCCCATGGATTTGATCATGCCCACAAGACGCCAACTGCTCAAACAAGCCGCCGCCTCGTTGGCCTGGAGTACAGTATCCCGCGCAAATGAGCCTTGGCGGATGCCGGATGAAAGTGCCCCACATCAGCGAACCTGGATGGCCTTTGTCGCAAAGCCCTCAATTTGGGGACGACAGCTGGCACCGCAAGTACTTGACGACTTGGCCAGCATTGCCAATGCCATTGCAGAATTTGAGCCGGTGAGCATTTTGGTGGCACCGGAAAATGCCAATTTGGCCCGCCGAACACTCTCGTCATCCATCACACAAATTGAACACCCGCTCGATGATCTCTGGATGCGAGACACAGGTCCAACATTTGTCAAAAGCAATGACGGCCGCTTGGGTTATATCGATTTTAATTTCAACGGCTGGGGAAACAAGCAATCACACCGAAAAGATCGCGAAGTCGCATCTTTCATTGGCGAGCACGCTGGTGCAACACGATTAGAGACCACCCTTGTTCTAGAAGGGGGCGGCTTTGAAATCAATGGCGAGGGCGACGCGATATTGACCGAAAGCTGCACACTCAACCCCAACCGAAACCCCGATGTAGACAAGGCACAATTTGAAGCCGAGTTAGCCAGATTACTAGGCATTAAGCGGTTCACTTGGCTACCGGGCATTGCGGGCACGGATATCACCGATGGCCATATCGATTTCTATGCGCGCTTTTGCGACCACGACACCGCGCTGTGCAGCATCGAGTCGGATCAAAGCCTCTCGGACTATGACATCACCCGAGACAACCTAGCGCGCCTGTCAACACGCTACAAAACGGTCACCGTCAACACACCCACCGAGTTTGACACCAATGAGATCAGCGATGATTTTGCCGCGGGCTATATCGGCTACTACATCTGCAACGGCGCCGTGATTTGCCAAGCCTTTGGCGATCGCAAAGCGGATCAAAAGGCGCAAGCAATACTTCGCCAGCAGTTTGCAAACCGGGAAATCGTACCCTTGCGAGTCGATGGCATCGCCGCTGGTGGCGGCAGCATTCACTGCAGCACGCAGCAACAACCCGTCTAGAGCATGGACTGCACCCAGAGCAACATCACGGTGATAAATAGTGCGACGCCAATGGCCCCCGCCAGCACGAAATGCCAGAGTTTGCCTGATGAAAAGTCGCGCTCGCGGTTCTCTTGGCGCTGGACGCCGATCATTGCGGCGAGCACACTTCGCATCGCTTGGAAAAAACCATTGCTCTGATTATTTGACATTCGTCACTTTGTCTACCAAATTTAATGGAGCATTTTACAATTTAATCTGGAGTTCAGCCATGGATCGGGTGGAACACTTTTACGGGATCGTCCCCGTGCGATGGATCGCAGACGAACCGCGCTTTCTCATGCTGAGAAGCTACCATATTTGGACCTTTCCGAGGTATACCCTCGACAATGCGTCCGCCGAAGCCGTCGGCGAAGCACTGTCCAGTGAGTTTGCACTTAACGAAATCGACTTTCGACTCGGCACCGAATGCCGTTCTACGCGTCCCTATTCTCGTGGTTACGTTGATCACTATTACCTAGTATTCAATGAATTTGGCGAGCCGCAACTGCCCTACAGCCCTATATCCAACAGCCCCGTTTGGGATGAATTTCGGTGGCTGCGGCACCGAGATGCGCGCGCCAAGCTTCGAGCGCCAATACGTCCAATTGTGGACTGGGCTTATGAAACCGCTGTCGAGCTGACAAAACCCAAAGAGTCCCGCAAAGTTTTGCGCACCCACTTTGGCATTGGGCTACGCCGCAGAAGGGACGCCACCCCTTCCGATTGAACCCGTTGCCAACACGCCATTGGTGCTGCAAAGCACAGTTGACTGTTTTATACTTTTGGCCCTGACTAGGTGGGACAAACACTGCCCCACTTTCCCTTCGTGCACAGACAAATCAGGAATCTCAAGCAAATGTTTGAAACATTGCCCAATGCCACGCCAGACCCACTCTTGGCGCTCATCACCATGTATCGCCAAGACCCTCGCGACAATAAAATCGACCTCGGTGTCGGCGTCTATCGCGATGCAAACGGTCACACGCCGATTATGCAGGCGGTCAAAATTGCCGAGCAGCGTCTCGAAGCAGGACAAGACACCAAGGCGTATTTGGGCACAGAGGGCGATGGTGAGTATGTCGAACTGATTAAACAGCTCATTTTTGGTGACACCTCTCCACTGATTGCTGGTGCGCAAACACCCGGTGGCACTGGCGCATTGAAAGTCACGGCTGAGCTTTATCGTGCCACGAACCCGAACGGTAGAATTTTTCTTGGCATGCCGACTTGGCCCAATCATATTCCCGTGTTTGAGTCTGCGGGCATCGAAGTGGTCAAAGTACCGTTTTTCGATCTCAAAACCCAGTCAATCGACATGGACGCCTTCCTGTCCGGCCTAGCAGATGCCAAGACGGGCGATGCTATATTACTACACGGCTGCTGTCACAACCCCACCGGCGCCGATTTGAACGCCGAGCAATGGCAGCAGATTGCAGACCTCTGTAACGACAAAGGCTTGCTGCCGATCGTCGACTTAGCCTACCACGGCCTTGGCGATGGCATGGCGCAAGACCTCGCCGGTGCACGCTTGATTTTTGATGCTGTGCCCGAAGGCATTCTCGCTTCATCCTGCTCGAAGAACTTCGGTCTGTATCGTGATCGCGTCGGTGCGGTTTTCGCAAAAGCGGTCAACACCGACAATGCCCAAAAGATCACCGGCGTCTTTGGCAACGTGGCTCGCAAGCTCTATTCCATGCCGCCCGATCACGGCGCGGCAGTGGTGCGAATCATTTTGTCTGACGATGCACTGCGCGAAAACTGGGCCACGGAACTCGACGTTATGCGCAATCGCGTTAACTCCCTGCGCGCAGGTTTGGTCGCCGCAGCGGGCGACTTGAATTTGGGCTACGTCGGTGAGCAAAAAGGCATGTTTTCAACACTGCCGCTGAGCCCGGAGCAAGTGACCAGTCTTCGTGTTGATCATGGGGTTTACATGGCAGGCAGCGGCCGAATTAACATTGCAGGCTTAACTGAGGCAGCAACGCCGCAGTTTGTCGAGGCACTACGCGCCGTGCAATAACTGGACTAGGTCGCGTGATTGTGGGGACCATCTGTTGTCCCCGCGATCAATGCACTCGAACGTAACTCCTGCATCGTTCTCACATCCTCTGCATCTATCCGCCGCAAAACAAACCCGGCCAAATCTCTGCCTAATCCATATAAGTTCGGTTGCCTTATGCTAGTTATTTGATCGGCCATCAGGTTATCCGCAGGCAAACCATCAAACACCAACAACGACAGGTCTTTGCCCACTTTCAAGCCTGCCTGCTCAATCGCTCTCATCGCCCCGATGGCGCTCAATCCGTTATCAACGATTAGTGCACTGGGCAGCTCTTTTTCTGACAGCATCTGTTGCATATAGTCAAAGGCGCCACGACGTCCATAAGCACCCTCACGAAGTAGCTCGGTATGCACTGGTAGACCATGTTTGCGCAAGGTATCGATAAAACCACTTCGAACCATGTGCGCGAAGTTGTAACTGAGGTCGGCGCTCAACATGCCAATGCGATGATGTCCAAAGCCAATTAGGCGCTCAGTGGCCTCAACCGCGCCTTGATAGACATCGAATTCAATCCACGGATATTCGTCACAGCGCACTGTGCGACCGTAGCAAACAAATGGCAGATCGGTGTGATCGAGCAGGTAGTCAATTCTCGGGTCAAAGCGCTTGGTTCGGAGCACTAAAAAGGCATCCACAGTGCCGGCTTGGTGCAAACGACGATATGCCTCCACCGGATCATCAGGCTTTTCTGCCACAATGACCACTTCATACCCGGCCTCTTGCAAGCGTTCACTAAATCCTTCAAGCACTTCCAAGAAGTAGGTATCCCCCATGTCGCCTGTCGTCAGAGGATGCACGATGCCAACCAAAAAAGACCGGCCGACCGCCAGCTTTCTAGCGGATGCATTCGCCACGTAGCCATGCTTTCGCGCCGCTTCCATTACCCTTTGCCGTGTGCCCTGACTGACCTCGGGGTAACCATTGATCGCACGACTGACCGTGGTTGGTGACAGTCCAAGCAGGTTGGCAAATTCCTTCAGTTTCATCGCTCTGAGCTCATGAGGTTTGAGGTCATGTAATCACAACCAAAGCGCTTTGACAATTTTTTCACCCAACTCAAATGATTTCTAAATAGCTCGTAATCTACAACAAAAAATGTGCTTTTTAAGGTCAATCCGCGGCTTGACAGGCGCATCTGTTGCCATTGAAAATAATCCAAAGCGTTTTGAAATAGTTTTTTGCAACTCATAATTCAAACCGTTTTGAATACGAAATCTTGTGCTAACGAAAATCACCAACGAATTGGGGGAATAAAACCAATGAGCATCAAAACCACGGCTAAGCGCATCGCACTGGGCACCGCCATCGCAGCCGTTCTGAGCGGCGCTTCGCAGGCAGTCGAACTCAAATACGTCTCTGGCGCGGTCGGCAACGCTGTCGAGAACTTCAAAACCATCGTCAAACCATGGGAAGAAAAAACCGGCCACACTGTCACTCTGGTTCCCATGCCTGCATCGACCACCGACCAGTTTGGCCAATACCGCCTGTGGCTTGCTGCCGGCAACAAGGACGTCGACCTTTACCAAACTGATGTGATTTGGGCACCGCAACTTGCAGAGCAATTTGTAGATCTATCGGGCCCTGCTGCCGACTTGGCTAAAGAACACTTCCCGTCAATCATTGAATCTCAGACCGTTGACGGCAAGCTCGTCGCGC
>JABXHR010000208.1 GCA_013373515.1 Gammaproteobacteria bacterium
AGTCGCCCGCCACCAGCGCAAACAGATAACAAGGCTTGGGAAATGGATCGTGCCATGTTGTGCTGTGAGTGCCATCGGCATGGGTTTCGTGCGCGATTTCTTCACCATTGCTCAGTAGCAATGGGTAGCGGCTTTGGTCGGCGGTGATTTTGACCGTAAACAGCGACATTACATCAGGACGGTCTGGAAAATAGGTAATCCGTCTGAAGCCTTCGGCCTCACATTGGCTGCAAATAATACCGTCACTTAAATAGATGCCTGAGAGGTGGGTGTTGGCAGCGGGGTCAAAACGCGTGTGTGCACTGAACTCAAAACGATCTGGCAGGTTGTGCAATGTGACAGATTGCGCATTTTCACTCAGATCTTGCCAAGGTTGTCCATCGACATTCAGAGCAAGCGTCTCAAAGAATTCACGATTTAATTCCCAGTCAGCACCGCCATTACTCTGTACTTTTAAGTGGGATATGACCTCGATTTGGTCGCCAATGTTTACGTCCAAATACACCGACTCGATGGTGTGAGTTGGGCGTTGATAGTCAAAAATCCGTACAATATTCGAAGTCATGTCAAAAAATAGTCATTTATAGCGCCTCTCTGGGCGCTGTTTGCGATGGGGTTAACGGAGTTTAGCGGGTTTGTGGGGCAAGATGCGCCCAAAACCAGAACAAATTAAATAATGAGCTTCCGACGAATAAGACAATTGACCCTTCTGAGTTTGCTGGTGTTTACCGTGGCGCAAACCAGTTATCAGCAATATGTGCCAAGACAATGGCAGCGCACCACCTCGGTCATATTGCATCCCATCGCGGCTGTGGACGACCCAGACGTTCAGGTCTACATCGACTCGCTCAGTGACGATGATTTGCGTCCGATGGAGAAGTGGTTTTTTGAGCAAGCGCAGTCTTATGGCATCACTGTGAAGCCCTATCAGTTTCAATGGGGTGAGCGTGTCGAATCAATGCCGCCGCAGCCACCGTCGGTCTCCAATCCGCTGCAGGCGGCGTGGTATTCGTTGAAGTTTCGGGGGTTTGCCAGCACGCAAACACCCGCCACGCTGACACAGTGGGCCAAGGTGCATATCTACTTTTTGGTGCACCCAGCCGATTCCGCAGAAAACCTTCACTCTGTGGCGTTACAACGCGGGCTAGTCGCGTTGGTGCAGGCGCGGGGAAGTCGCTTAAATCACGATCAAAACATGGTGATTTTGGCGCATGAGTTGCTGCACACTGTCGGCGCAACGGACAAATACGACATGGTCGGTAATCCGGTTTACCCTGACGGCTATGCTTCACCCGATCAATTGCCGCTTTACCCTCAGCAAATGGCGGAAATCTCCGCAGCTCAAGTTGCCATCCGTCCTGGGTTATCAAAGCTGGTTGATTCCTTGCAAAATGCAAAGGTCGGTAAATTAACGGCGACAGAGATTGGTTGGCGTTGACTCGGCTTGCAGAACACGTTGCGCTAAACTAATCTGAACGATTAGCCGTAAACCTATATGGCCACTTGGCACAACCGTTGTGCCACCCATTCGACGGAATCATTGATGAAACTTGGACAAAAATTGACCATCGGCGCCGTCGGTGCCGTATTTGGGGTTTTGATCTCAATCACCTCTGGCGTGTTTGCCGACAAGGACGAAGACAGCAGCAACATTCCACTTGAGCAGTTGCGCACGTTCTCTGATGTTTATGTGCGCATCAAGCAATCTTATGTCGACAAAGTTGATGATCAAGAGCTGCTCGAGAACGCCATTCGCGGGATGTTGTCCGGCTTAGATCCGCACTCGTCATTTATGAACCAGGAAGAGTTCAAAGAACTGCGCGAAGGGACGTCAGGCACTTTTGGCGGTCTCGGCATTGAAGTGACCATGGAAGATGGTTTCGTCAAAGTGGTTTCGCCCATCGACGACACCCCAGCCCAGCGTGCGGGTATGCAGCCTGATGACCTCATCACCCGCATTGACGACAAGGCCGTTAAGGGCATGACCTTAACCGATGCCATCGAATTGATGCGTGGCGAGCCCGGCACACCGATCGTGTTGACGGTCTTTCGTGAAGGCGAGGACAAGCCACTGGAAGTCGAAATCGTCCGCGAGATTATCAAAGTCAGCAGCGTAAAGCAGCGCTTGGTGGGTGATGGTATTGGCTATGTGCGCATTGCAAACTTCACCACCTCCACGGTTGGATCTCTGGCCAAAGGCATCGAGAAACTCGAAGAGGAGTACGGCGATAAATTGCACGGTTTGGTGCTCGATTTGCGCTCCAATCCGGGCGGTGTGTTGAGCGGTGCTGTCGGTGTGTCTGACGCCTTCTTAGAAGATGGCATGGTGGTCTACACCGAAGGTCGTGCCATGATTGGACCAGACAAGTACTACGCAGAGCGTGGTGATTTACTCGATGGCGCGCCAATGGTGGTGCTGATTAACTCGGGTTCTGCCTCGGCGTCTGAAATTGTCGCTGGTGCGTTGCAGGATCACGGTCGTGCGGTGATTATGGGCACCACCAGCTTCGGCAAAGGTTCGGTGCAAACCATTCAAGATCTCGCCAATGGCGATGGTCTAAAGCTGACCACAGCACGCTACTACACGCCCTCAGGCCGCTCTATTCAGGCAGCAGGTATTGTTCCTGACATTGAGCTTGGTCAATACGAGCTGAAAAAACGCGAAGAATCGTTCAAGCCGGTGCGTGAAGGCGACCTAGCAGGTCACTTGGAGTCAGATGAAGAGGCAGCCGCTAAAGAGAAGGCCGAAGCTGAAGAGGCCGAGGAAGATCCAATCGGCGAAGACTACTGGTTGTTCCAAGCGGTCAACCTGCTCAAAGGCATGTATATCACCCACGGCAGATAGCCGACCTCTCAACAAAATAAGCCCCGCCAATTTGGCGGGGCTTCAATAGCCCAATTAATCGTCGTTCTCTCACGCGCCTAAGATCAAGCGGCTTTGTTTTTTTGATCGCCGTGATACGAGCACGTGGCTCCATTATCTATAGATTGTCGCGAATTTCACCGCTTAATTTGGCCAAAACTTACAAAAAATGGCCCTTTATTGGGCCGCTGAAAGATAGATAATGCGCCTGTAAGAAAATAGGCGCATAACAGTACAGTTCTATTGATGGCGCCAGTTTGGCGCACGTTTTTCGGCAAAGGCCGCCATGCCCTCTCGGCGGTCATCTAGGGCAAAGGTGCCTTGGAACAGTTTTCGTTCATAGTCCAGCCCAGCTTCGAGTGACGTTTCTAGCGCAACATTCACAGCGGCTTTGGCCATGCGGGTGACAGGGGCAGATAATCCGGCAATCTGTGTGGCGATTTTCATCGCTTCGTCCCAGACCACGTCTTGGGGGAAAACACGTGCGACCAGGCCGCTTCGTTCGGCTTCTTCAGCGCCCATCATGCGACCGGTCAGCACCATCTCCATGGCTTTGGCTTTGCCTATTAACCTCGCCATGCGTTGCCCGCCGCCCATGCCCGGGATGGTGCCGATCTTGATTTCCGGCTGACCAAACTGCGCTGTCTCCGAGGCCACAATAAAATCACACATCATGGCCAGCTCGCAGCCGCCACCGAGGGCATAGCCAGAGACCACAGCGATGATTGGGGTACGCACTTGGCTTGGGCCGACCCAGGCGTCGTTCATAAAGTCATCACGTAGGGCGTCTTTGTAGGACTTGTCGACCATTTCTTTGATGTCGGCACCCGCAGCAAAGGCTTTGTCATTGCCAGTCAAAATCATACAGCCCACGCTTTCATCGGCGTCGAGTGCTTGCAATTGGGTTTGCAGGGCGCTGACCGTTTCGAGATTGAGTGCGTTAAGTGCTTTTGGGCGATTGAGCCTTAATACGGCGACGCGATCATGGCGTTCGACTAAGACGACGGGTTCTGACATGTTGACCTCTCGGTTTGCATCAATGCACTTTGTGCACTGCGATTGAGTTGATGGTTGATCCAATGGGCGGTGTCGATGACTGCCTCGAGATTGGCCTCGGTGTGCATGCCCTCTTGGGATAATAAATATAAAAGATTTTCAGTGGCGAGGTTGCCGCTAGCGCCTGGGGCATAAGGACAGCCGCCAAGCCCAGCCACGCTGCTGTCAAAGCGGCGCACGCCTTCTTCCAGAGCGGCGCAGACATTAGCCAAACCTTGGCCATAGGTATCGTGAAAGTGACCTGCGAGTTTGCCTGCACCCAGTGTGCTCGCCCAGTGTCTAAACCGTCGACGTGCCTCGCGGTAAGTCCCAACGCCGGTGGTGTCGCCAAGCGAGACCTCATAGCAGCCCATTTCAAGCAGCACTTGGCTGACCTCGGTCACTTTGGCCATATCGACTTCGCCACTATACGGACACGCAAAAATGCACGACACATAACCCCGAACGGGCACTTCGGCCTCGGCGATTACGGCTTTGATTCGCGCTAATGATTCCGCGATGTCGCAGCCAATGTTTTTCAAATTAAAGGCATCACTTGCAGCAGTGAACACGGCGATTTCATCGCTGGCTTTTGGGTGTGGCAAGCTTTGTAAACCGCGAACGTTGGGTACCAACACTGAGGTGTAAAACTCGCGCTCAGCAATGGCCTGTAGCACCTCACTCGATCCTGCCATGGCCGGGACATGTTTGGGCGAGACCATCGCGCCAACTTCAATACGATTTAACCCTGCAGCGGCCAAGCGGCGAATAAGCTCGATGCGCAGCGGCACCGATAGCGGCTGGGGTTCGTTTTGCAGTCCATCGCGCGGGCCGACTTCGACAATGGAAACTTGATCAGTCATCGGCCCACTCGATAATCAGCTGGCTTTGGTTGACGGTGTTACCCTCACTGACATTAACGCTGGCGATGGTGCCTGATTTGGCAGCGAGAACGCTGTGTTCCATTTTCATCGCCTCCATTACACAGAGTAAATCGCCAGATTCGACTTGCTGGCCGCATTCAACGGCGACCTGGATTACGCGCCCCGTAATGGGTGCCAGTACCTGATGGCTGTCACCGCCATCTAAGCTGGCGGGTGGTGCGTAGCGATGCAGATAGAAACGGCCATCCAACAATGCTTCGATGCCATCATCGCATCCAAGGGCTTGATAGTGGTGCACCTGACCGTCAGCCGTAAACCTCGCACCGCCCTGCAACACAATGTCGATGCTTTGTTCGGCGAAACTCAGTGTGCGCTGATTGCCGTTGGCTTTGAGAAGGTAGAGGTTGTCTTGATCGTCCTGCCAGCAGTGTTGCAAACCGACACCATTACTGAAACCATCTGCGCCCCAAGCACCACTCTGTGGCGCTAATGGCCATTTGGCGGCGGCGATTAGCATCGGTGGCATGGGGTGGGCTTGACTGTGGTGCTCGAAATAGCGTGTGTCGATGGCGGCGGCTTGCAATGCGGGTGCACTGAGCAGCGACATCAGCGTGCGTCGATTGGTGTCAATGCCAGTGATTGAGGCATCGAATAGCACCTTTGTCAGCGCCTCAACCGCCTCGGCGCGGCTGGGGCGATGCACAATGACTTTGGCGATCATCGAATCGTAGTAACGACTGACTTGATCGCCAGACGCCACGGCGCTGTCGACTCTGGCGGTGTTCGGGATTGTGAATTCCGTGATCACACCCACGCTCGGAATGCCTTGCTCATCTTCCGCGCAGAGACGTGCCTCAATGGCATGGCCTTGGGCCGTAAGCGCAGGCAGCTGATCTAGCGCATGTCCGCGTGCAATGCGGATTTGCCACTCAACTAAATCAATCCCATAGACGGCTTCAGTCACTGGATGCTCAACTTGCAGCCGCGTGTTCATTTCTAGGAAGTAAAACGATTCATCGGCCCCAACCACAAATTCAACCGTGCCAGCGCCACGATAATTGACGCTTTGTCCGGCAAGTACAGCTGCGGCTTCGATGGCCGCTTGCGCTTTGCGGCTCAAAAAGGCCGGCGGGCATTCTTCGATGACTTTTTGGTGGCGGCGTTGAATGCTGCATTCGCGCAGACCAATGCAGCGAACGCTGCTGCCATCGCCAAGAATTTGTGCCTCAATATGACGCGGCGACTCGATCCACTTTTCGACCAACACGTCGGCGTTGCCAAAAGCGCTCTGCGCTTCCGATTGTGCACGTTGCAAGGCCGCATCAAATTCTTCAGGGGTATCGACTTTGCGCATCCCGCGACCGCCACCCCCGGCAACGGCTTTGATCAACACGGGGTAGCCTATCGCTTCTGCCGCGGCTTTGGGATCTGCATGATCTGCGCCCGGCACCACTGGGACACCTGCAGAGGTCATCAAAGCCTTGGCTGCGCCCTTGTCGCCCATCTGGGTAATGGTGTCGGCGTCGGGGCCTAGCCAGAGCAGGCCAGCATTCTGCACAGCGTTTGCAAAGGCGGCAGACTCGGATAAAAAGCCATAGCCCGGATGAATGGCATCAGCGCCGCTTTGCTGTGCAGCCTGAATCAGTGCCTCGATATTGAGGTAGCTGGCATTGGCTTCTGATGCGCCAATATGTACGGCGATATCCGCACTGCGCACGTGTTTGGCCTGTTGATCGGCATCGCTATAGACCGCCACGGTTTCGATGCCCATTTTGGCGGCGGTCTGAAACACGCGGCAGGCAATTTCACCTCGGTTTGCCACCATTAATCGTTTCATTGTGAGCTCCATGGCGGTGAGCGCCGCTCTAAGAATGCACTAATGCCAGCGATAGCTTCTTCGCTGGCGCGGCGATTGGCGATACGCTCTGCGGTTTGACTGGGTGACAGAGTATGGGCATCGCGGGCCAGTGATTTAGCCTCTATCATGGCCTCTGGGCCGTTGAACATGAGCATGCTGATAAGGCGCTCGATGCCCTCGTCTAGAGCGTGTTCATCTGCAAAGCACTCGTGGATAAGTCCAAGCGCCATTGCTCGCTCGGCGCTAATACGCTCGGCGGTGACGAAATAGCGTCTTGCATGGCGTGCACCAATTGCGCGTTGGACATAGGGGCCGATGGTGGCGGGAATGATGCCGAGTTTCACCTCCGAGAGCTGAGCAAAACTGTCCTCTGTGGCGAGGGCGATATCTGCACAGGCCATCAAGCCCACGCCGCCGCCATAGGCGGGCCCTTGGACGCGTGCAATGACTAGCGCAGGGTACTGATCGATGGCCTCTAGCACATCGGCCAGTTGTTTGGCGTCATTGTAGTTGCTGGTCGTATCGCCGAGGCCTTGGGCACGCATCCAATGCAAGTCTGCCCCCGCGCAAAACGTGGGGCCTTCTGAGCGCATCAGCAGTGGTTTCGGTTGCTGTTTTGCAGTTGCTAGACAGTTGGCAAGGCTGGCAAGCTCTTCGTCGTTGAATGCGTTGTGACGATCCGCTAGGCCAAACCATAGCTCGTCGTAATGTCCCTTGGAGATTAACGTCGCCATACTTACATCCGATACACGCCTGGCGGCGCAGGGTTGGGATCAAGATCACAGGCGGCCAGTGCCATGGCCAGCACTCGGCGTGTGTCGCGCGGATCGATAATGCCGTCATCCCACAAGCGCGCCGTGGCGTAGTAGGGATCGGCTTGGGTTTCAAACTGATCAATCACCGGCTGGCGAATGGCCTGCATTTGCGCGTCACTCAATGGCGAGCCTTTGGCGGTGGCAGCGGTTTGTTGAACGGTGGCCAAAGTGTTGGCGGCCTGTTCACCACCCATGACGGCAATGCGGCTATTGGGCCAGCTAAACATCAAACGCGGATTGAAGGCACGGCCACACATGCCGTAATTGCCTGCGCCATAGCTGCCGCCGACAATCAGCGTGAGCTTGGGCACGCTGGCACGGCTGACCGCATGTACCATCTTGGCCCCGTCGCGGGCGATGCCCGAGTGCTCGGCATCGGAGCCCACCATAAAGCCGGTGATGTTCTGCAAAAACAACAACGGAATTCGGCGCTGTTCGCAGAGCTGGACAAAGTGCGCGGCTTTGCGCGCGCTGTCGCCGTGCAGCACGCCGTTGTTGCCCAAAATCCCCACGCGATAGCCTTCGATGGCGGCAAAGGCACAGACCAGCGTGGTGCCGTGTTCCGCTTTGAACTCTTCAAAGCGCTCGCCATCGACCAGCCAGCGGATAATCTCGCGGCAGTCGTAGGGGGTCTTGGCGGATTCGGGTAAAAACTCAAACACCCGTTCGCGCGGTTGTGGATTGGCCTCTGGTTCGGCTTCGGGTTGGCGAAGCGCTCGGCTGTTGGTGTAGGCCAAGATTTGGCGGGTTTTGGCGAGCGCACTCTGATCGTCGGGCGCGCGATGATCGACCACCCCAGACAGGGTTGCGTGCACCCGGCCACCGCCGAGTGATTGCGCATCGATTTGCTCGCCGGTTGCCGCTTCCACCAGCGGTGGCCCTGCGAGGAAGATGGTGCCGTTGCCCTCTACAATGACCGATTCATCCGCCATGGCGGGCAAATAAGCACCACCGGCGGTGCAGCTGCCCAGCACCACCGCGATCTGTGCGATGCCTGCAGCGCTCATATTGGCCTGATTGAAGAAAATACGACCAAAGTGATCTTTATCGGGAAAGATTTGATCTTGCATCGGTAGGTTTGCGCCGCCGGAGTCCACCAAATAAATGCAGGGCAGACGGTTTTGCTCGGCGACCTCTTGGGCGCGCAGGTGTTTTTTGCCGGTCAATGGATAGTAGGAACCGCCTTTGACGGTGGCGTCATTGGCCATCACCATCACCGGGCGACCGTGCACCAGCCCAATGCCGCAAACAATGCCCGCAGCGGGGATGTCGTCGTCATACACGCCATAGGCTGCCAGCGGCGATAGCTCTAAAAACGGCGAGCCATCATCGAGTAATACGGCAATGCGCTCGCGCGGTAGCAACTTGCCGCGCTTGCGATGGCGGGCAACCGATTGCGCATTGCCCGACTGTGCCGCGCTTAGGCGTTGATGCAGTTGTTCTGCAAGCTGGCGATGGATACTCATCGCAATTCAATCGCCATTGCTGTGGCTTCACCGCCACCGATACAAACAGAGGCGACGCCGCGTTTTAATCCGCGGGCTTTGAGCGCATAAATTAACGTGACGATAATTCTGGCAGCAGAGGCGCCGATCGGGTGGCCCAGCGCACATGCGCCGCCGTTGACGTTGATTTTGTCGTGCGGGATGTTGTGCGCATCCATCGCGGCCAGCGGCACCACAGCGAAGGCTTCATTGATCTCAAATAAGTCCACGTCCTCAACTGTCCAGCCGGTGCGTGCGAGCAACTTGCTGATCGCGCCAATCGGGGCGACGGGGAAGTCCTCGGGTTTTTCCGCGTGGCTGCAATAATCGACAATATGCGCCAGTGCGCCTTCGCTTTGATTGCCGAGCACCAGCGCTGCTGCGCCATCGGAAATCGAGCTGGCGTTGGCGGCGGTGACGGTACCGTCCTTGACAAAGGCGGGCTTGAGGCTGGGGATTTTGTCTGGCCTGGCGTTGAACGGGCTTTCGTCTTTGTCGTAGACCGTCTCGCCTTTGCGGCTCGCGACCGTCACAGGGGTAATCTCAGTGGAAAACTCACCGTTGTTGGCGTTGATGGCCCGCTCTAGGCTTGCCAGTGCATAGTGGTCTTGGCGCTCGCGACTGATACCGCGTTCGCTCGCGGTTTGGTCGGCAAAGACGCCCATCAAAGTGCCCGGTTGATAGGCATCTTCGAGGCCATCTAAAAACATGGCGTCCAATAGCAGCCCATGGCCCAGGCGCATGCCTTGGCGTCCTTTGGGCATTAAGTACGGTGCTTGGGTCATGTTCTCCATGCCGCCCGCGACGGCAATGCCCGGTTCTAGGCGCAGCCGATCGGCGGCGTTCATCACCGCTTGCATGCCCGAGCCGCACATTTTGTTGACGGTCAGTGCCGGGGTGTCCCACGGAATGCCTGCAGCGTGCAGTGCCTGACGCGCTGGCGCTTGACCTTGGCCCGCACTGATCACCGTGCCAAATGCAAGATGATCCACTTGCTCGCCAGCCACACCGGCTTGTTCAAGCGCGGCTTTGATCGCTGCCCCGCCGAGTGTCGCGGCGCTTAGATCGGCGAATTGGCCTTGCATCGCGCCGATGGCGGTGCGTTTGGCGCCGCGAATATAAATCCCGGTCATCGCGTTTCCTCCATCAGCTCACGGCCAATGAGCATGCGGCGAATTTCGGAGGTGCCTGCACCTATTTCGTAGAGCTTGGCATCGCGCCAGAGGCGACCGGTGGGGGTGTCGTTGATATAGCCAGTGCCGCCGAATATTTGGATGGCTTCGCCCGCAACGCGCGTGGCTTGCTCTGCGGCATATAAAATGGCGCCTGCCGCGTCTTTGCGGCTGCTTTCACCGCGATCACACGCGGCCGCCACGGCATACACATAGGCTCGGCTGGTGCTCAATGAGACGTACATGTCAGCAAGCTTGCCCTGCATCAATTGGAAGTCACCAATGGACTGGCCAAATTGCTTGCGATCGTGGACATAGGGCATTACCAGATCCATGGCGCATTGCATAATGCCCACCGAACCACCCGCCAGCACGGCGCGTTCATAGTCGAGGCCGCTCATCAACACGCGCACACCGCCGCCCACTTGGCCGAGGACTTGGCTTTTAGGGACTTTGCAGTTGTCGAAAATCAGCTCTGCGGTGTTGGAGCCACGCATGCCGAGCTTGTCGAGTTTTGCGCCAGTGCTAAAGCCATCGAAAGTTTTCTCGATGATAAAGGCGGTAATTCCACGCTTGCCCGCAGCTGGGTCGGTCTTGGCGTAAACCACCAGTACATCGGCGTCGGGGCCGTTGGTGATCCACATTTTGTTGCCGTTGAGCACATAGTGATCGCCCGCATCATCCGCCCGTAGCTGCATGGTCACCACGTCTGAACCGGCACCGGGCTCGCTCATCGCCAGCGCGCCCACGTGCTCGCCGCTACAGAGCTTGGGTAGATACTGGGTACGCTGCTCGTCATTGCCATTGAGGAAGATTTGGTTGACGCAAAGGTTGCTGTGCGCGCCGTAGCTTAGACCGACAGACGCACTAACCCGTGAGATTTCCTCCATGGCGATGGTTTGCGCCAGATAGCCCATGCCGGAGCCGCCGTATTGCTCGTCGACGGTGATGCCGAGTAGGCCCATGTCGCCAAATTTTTTCCACATATCCATCGGAAAGGCGTTGTCGCGGTCGATTTGGGCGGCACGGTCGCCGAGTTCATCTTGAGCGAAGCGGCGCAGGGTTTCGCGGAGCATTTTGAGGTCGTCATCGACCAAGAGTTCGAGCGAGGAAAAGCTCATGGAAAGTCACCTTGACGTTTACGTTAACGTAAACTTAGGGTATCACTGTTGATTCTGCTGAGACAAGTGAGTTTTTGCGTCGAATTAGTCGACCAATTTAACGGGAATCCAGCCACGCAGCGAGTTGATCATCCAGATGGCGTCGGCTTGCTTTAAGTGATTGGGCAGTAGGAGCGCTTCGCGCAGTTTGCCTTGTTCCAGCAGCGTTTGGCGCATCACACCGGGCAGTAGCCCACAGTCGAGTGCCGGTGTGAGCCGTTGGCCGCCGATTTCGATAACTAAATTGCTAATGCAGCCTTCCGTCAGTTCGCCGCGTTCGTTACTCAATAGCACTTCATCGACATCTGGGTGTTGTGACTTGGCGTCGTCGTAGACATGCCTGTCGCTGGTTTTATGAAACAGCTGCCATTGGCGGCTATCGACCGGTATGGGGTGACAGCGAACCGTCCACCGGTCTGGGGTGGGCGGAAGATCAAAGGTCTCAACGCTAAATTCGCCGACTCTGCTGAGTCTTAGTCGTACGCGTGCGGGGTATTGGCGGCCACTAAGTGCGTTGACGGCGTCTTGTTTTAATCGTGAGGCGCTTGCCTCGATGCCCAGGTAGTCTGCGCTGCGGGTCATGCGCTGCAGATGTGCATCCAAACGGATTAAGCCACCCTCAGGCTCATAGCGTAGCGTCTCAATTAAGTCGAACTCGCGGCGGCGGCGTTGTAATACTTGTGCTTTGAGAAGGCACTCTTCGTATTCGGCTTCAGCGCTAGATTGCCACGTGACGCCCGAACCGACGCAATAGCGTGCCTTCGCGTTTTGGAGGGTCAGGGTGCGAATGCCCACCGCAAATTGTGCGCGATCTCCATAGACAAAACCCAGTGCCCCGCAATACACGCCGCGGGGCTCTGGCTCGAGCTCGGTGATGATCTCCATGGTGCGCTTTTTGGGGGCGCCGGTAATGGAGGCACACGGGTACAGCGCTTTGAAAATGTCGCCCAAACTGGCGTTGGTCTGAGCGCTAACTTCCGTGGTCATCTGATGCACTGTGGGCCAGCTTTCCACACCAAACACGCGACTGCTTTTGACGCTGCCGAGATCGGCGATCATGCCCAGATCATTGCGGATCATGTCCACGATCATCAGGTTTTCGGCGCGATCTTTTTCACTGTGATGCAACGCGTTGGCGTGTTGCTGGTCTTCTTGGTATGAGCGGCCGCGTGCCATTGTGCCTTTCATGGGTTTGCAGCGCACGGTCGAGCCGTGTTTGTCGAAGAACAACTCTGGTGAAATTGAAATAATCGCGTAATCGTCTGCACGGAAGTAACTGGCGTAGGGCACATCTTGTTGCGAGACCAAATAGGCAAATAATGCCAATGGGTCCGCATCGAGAGACTGCTGGATGGGGAAGGTAAAATTAACCTGATAGGTGTGGCCTTCATAGAGCCAGTGTCGAATCTGCTGAATTGCCGCTTGGTACTGTGTTTCGTTTAGGGCGGGTGTCCAGTCGTTGGCAATGCCGTCTAGGGTGCTTTGCGTCACATCGCTCAGTTGCGCCACTTTGCGTGGTGAACCACATTGCCAGAATTCGGCTAGCGGCAATTCAGGCATTGGCGCATGTGTTTTGAGCATGGGGTTGAAGCCGCTCGCGGCCTCATAGGCCACCCAACCTGCACTGAATACACTGCCATCAAGTGATGCCACCAAGGCAGCGGCCTCTGCTGGGGTGGTGGCACGCGTTTGAATCAGTTGATCTGAATCTTCTAGCACCCACCAGTGGCCATCTGCAGCGTCTTTGCACAATGCGCGGATCATATGAATTCGGCAAAAAAGAAAGCTACTCTAGCGCCGGTGACAGCGAATGCCAGTGTTTTATTGTTTGGCGTCGCGTTGATGGCTTTCGAAAGGCATATTCACTTAAGTTTGGGTATGCTTATTGGGTTAACTAGCCTAGGTAAAGATTATGGAAGACATTGTTATCGTCTCTGCTGCACGCACAGCAGTGGGAGATTTTGGAGGCTCACTCAAGGATCTAACGCCAACCCAGTTGGGGGCGATTTCTGCCAAAGCGGCGATTGAGCGCGCGGGAATTGATGCCAAGGACGTCGATCAGGCGTTTATTGGTAGCGTGATTCATACCGAAGCGCGGGATATGTATGTTTCGCGTACGGTGGCATTAGAAGCAGGGCTGTCAGAGCATGCCCCCTGCCTCACCGTCAATCGATTGTGTGGGTCGGGTCTGCAGGCGATTGTGTCAGCCATTCAAACTCTGGCCTTGGGCGATGCCAATATCGCGCTGGCGGGCGGTACTGAGAGCATGAGCCGAGCGGGCTATTTGTTGCCAGGGGCACGTTGGGGACAGCGTATGGGCGATGGCACGATGATCGACATGATGACCGGCGCGCTTCACGATCCCTTCGGCCATGGCCATATGGGGATCACTGCCGAGAATGTCGCCGAAAAATACAACATCTCGCGCGAAGACCAAGATGCCTTTGCGGTGGAAAGTCATCGTCGTGCGGCTGCCGCCATTGAAGCGGGCTATTTTGACGAGCAAATCGTCCCGGTTACCCTCAAGACACGCAAAGGCGAAGTCGTGTTTAAGACCGACGAGCACGTCCGCGCGGATGCCACTGTCGAGGGCATGGCCAAGTTGCGCACCGTCTTTAAACAGGATGGCCGTGTCACGGCAGGCAATGCTTCGGGTATCAACGACGGTTCGGCTGCTTTGATCTTGATGACCGCGAGCGAAGCGGCCAAGCGTGGCTTGACGCCAATGGCGAAAGTGCGTTCCTACGGACACGCTGGTGTGGCGCCAGAAATCATGGGCATGGGGCCGGTGCCTGCGATGCAAGTGGCCATGCAAAAAGCGGGCATCACTGCAGACCAACTGGATGTGATTGAGTCGAATGAAGCCTTCGCAGCCCAAGCTTGCGCCGTCAGTCAGCAGCTGGGTCTCGATGCGGCGAAGGTAAACCCCAATGGTGGTGCCGTGGCCATCGGCCACCCTGTGGGCGCTAGCGGCGCCATCATTGCCACCAAGCTGCTCTACGAGCTCAAGCGCAGCGGTGGCAAACTCGGTGCAGCCACCATGTGTATCGGCGGTGGCCAGGGCATTGCGTTGATTGTTGAGGCGATTTAATCGGTCACACACACATTTACGCAACACACACTAAACTGTGGCCAACGTTCAGCAGATTAGTGTTATGACCAAAAAGCAAATCGCCCTCGTTGTGGGCGCAATTATCGCAGGCGGCGCACTCTACGCCGCTGGAAATATGCACGGAAAGCAAGGGGGAATGCACGGCAACATGGATGACGAATCCTATGCCGAAATGCATAAGCGGCACCATGGTGGCGGCAATATGGAACACGATGAAGTCAACATGCCTGGCTTGATCGGCCTCAACGCCAGCAAACGCGAAAGCGATGAACTTGCAAAAATGTTCCGTGAATTCGACAAACTCTCGCGCACGGTGACCAATCTCGATAACGGTATTCGCACTGTTACCAACGCCTCCGATCCCGAGCTAATGCAGGTACTGATCAGCCATGTCACAGGCATGATCGCCCGCGTGCATCAAGGTGATGATCCCAAAATCGCCATCCAAAGCCCGACACTGGATGTGTTCTTTATGCGCGGTGACCAGATTCTTACCGATGTAAAAGTGACCGACGAAGGCATTGTCGTGGTGCAAACATCTGAAGACCCAGAGCTGGTCAAAGCGTTGCAAGTACATGCTGAAGAGGTGACCGCCATGGTGGATCGCGGCATGGCAGCGGTGCATGAAATGATGATGGCACGCATGAAATAACGCATTCGCTCGCTGCACATCATGCGATGTGCAGCGCTGCTAAGTCGGTGCTAAGTCTCGACAGTCATTCTGTTGCTAAGCCCAAACATCGGCAGCAATATGACACCCACTCCTTACAAACATCCACTGGTCACCCGCGTACTACACTGGGCAGGTGTCGTAATGCTTGGTTACGGCTATCTCACGGGCTTGGAGGATGTTGATCAACTACAGGATCTAGCTCTGCTGCAGCGAGAGGTACTGTTTGCGACAGTACTCGGCGGCGTGTTCGCAATTCGTTGGTTTGGTGTGACCTACCTGCAATCACGATCATCGGCGCTACCCACAGAAACACCTCAATGGCAGCGAACTGCAGCAAAGCTTGTTAAGCACGGCATGTACATCAGTGTTTTAGGCATTGTGTTGAGCGGCTTGGCGATTGCCTACAGCCCCTACGCCTCTTTGCAGTCGGTGTTTGTGTTTTTGCACGAGCTGATATTGGGTGTGACGCCATTTTTGATTGGCGCACACATCATGGGTGTCGTGTTTCATATGGTTAAGCGCGATGGGGTGGTACGTAGCATGTGGCGATAGCTCGTGCGGCCAATCAGGTGATCGACTGTATAAACCGTGTTCCCTGTGAGGGCGGGGTGGCTTTGCCACCGGCAAAGCACTGTGCGGTGGCCATCCAGCGCTCGGCCACAGGGCCGTTGACCTGTAAATCTGTGTTGGCAACGTTTCGGGTTTGGGTTACGACTTGTGCAAAGGCGACGGCGCTGCCCTCAATGTGATTATACGAGCTGGTTTCGCCAAATTCCCAGATCTCGGCAGATGGGGCAGTGAGCCGCAGATATGGGAGTCGAGCTGGTATCTCTAGCCCTTGAACGTGATGTGACCACTGGAAAGTATTTACCCCCAAAATCACGATGTTCTCGATTCGATCATCGTCTTCGCGTTGAAGACCAAGCAGGTCGAATACCTCGTGTCCGTGCGCCCATGTTTCCATTTGGCGGGCGGTGATGGATGAGCGCACCGACATATCTGGCCCTGCCCATTTCACCCGCATTTTGGGGTCAATTGATTGCAATCGGCCGCAAAAATCGCGGTAATGCTGTTGCCACGTTTGAACGAGCTCTGAGCCGCGCAAGCGAATGCTGGCATTTTCAACAGCGCGCATGCCATTGGCGTCAATATCAGACACAATCTTTCCAATTTGCGCGGCAAACGGTGCGGGGTTAAATATCGAGCGATCCGCCTGCAAATTCCAAAAGTACAAGTGCACAATGACGTCCTCGATCGTCCAGTCCTTGAACTGGGTAACGCGCTTTAAGTCGTTTGCGCTCATGTCCTCAACGATGGCTGCAAGGGCATTTGATTCTGCTAAAAAGTCATCGGTTTGCTTCATGGCGGTGCTCTAAAAATCTTTGAGCAGTTCGGTGGTTTTCGGGTCTAAAAAGCCCGCCACAGTCGCTTCGGTTTCGAGGGCTAGCGCTTGGTTGAGGCTGGTTTGATTGACTTGATTGAGTACGCGTTTCATTGCGCGCGTCGATAGCGTTGGCAGCTGTGCTAGTTTGGCCGCCACCGCATGTGCTTCGGCCATCAGTGCATCGTCTGTAGCGACCCGCCATGCCACGCCGATCTCTTTGAGTTCTGTTGCGCTGTAGCGCTCGCCAAGCAATAGCATTTCACGCGCTTTTAGCGGGCCGACGATGCTTGGCAAGATTGATGTCACCGCGCCGGTGACAAACAGATTGAGAGACACCTCGGGAAAAAATGCCTTCGCGCTTTCGGCCCAAATGGGAAAGTCGCAATTGATCGCCCATTCAAAGCCGCCGCCCACCGCCCAGCCATTGATGGCACCGACCACCGGCTTTGCCCCCCAGACGATGGCCACCGTCGCGCGCTGGATGGCGACGACCAATTCGCGCGCTGCTTGTTCGGTTTCGGGGTGGACGTGCTCGTGTCGATCATCCCCCGCGCAAAACGCGCGGCCTTCACCGGTAAAAATAATCGATCGAGTGGCGGGGTCACGATTGGCATCATCAAACGCGACTGCCACCTCCTCGATCAGACGGCGATTCATGGCATTCATTGCGTGCGGTCGATTGAGCGCAATGGTTCTGACGCCGTCGTCGCTGAGTGTTGAGCGGATGGTGTCGTAGTGAAACTCGGTCATTGGAAACTCCTAATCACGCGTTTGGTTTTGCCTTCGGTGCGTGGAAATGTGCCGTACGGTAAGGTTCTCACGCGGACAGTCGCGCCAAGCGCTTGTTTAAACTCGGTCTCTATTCGGCGAACCAGGGTGCCGTCGTCGTGAGTCTCTTTGGCCAGCTCGGCCTGCACCGGCAAGAAATCGTAGGGTGGTGGGGCATCGAGTGTGATGCGATAGTCTCCTGAAAGCTCGCCGAAGCGGGTGATCACCGCCGCCACCATGGTTGGAAATAGGTTGAGCCCACGCACCACGACCATGTCGTCCGAGCGACCCACAACGCGAAAGCGAAAACCTGTGCAGCCGCAGTGGCAGGGGTCTGTGTGCTCGATGCGAATGATGTCACCGGTGCGAAAACGCACCAGCGGCTGGCAATCACGGCGAAGGTGTGTGAGCACTAATTCCCCTTCGATACCGGGCTCGAGCGGATGATTGTGGCCGGTGTCGGCGTCGATCAACTCAGCGTGCAAGACGTCATGCGCCACAAAGTGCAACGCCATGTCATGTGGGCACTCGGACGCAAAATTGCAGAAGACGTCGGACACGCCATAGTTGGCATTGCGTGGTTGCATGCCCCAAGTGTCGGTTAACCGCTGACGAAAGGCGGGGTCGTCAATGCCGGGTTCACCGCCAAATAGGCCAAGCTTCAAACCCAAATCACGTGGATGCAACTGTGGAAATTTCTCCGCAATGACTTGCTCTAACACTGCCGGGTAAGAGGGCGTACAGGAAATGGCGCTGATGCCGGTATCCATAATGGTGCGGATCAACAACTCTGTCGCGCCCACCCCAAACGGTACCACCGACGCGCCAGTGCGCTCTAGGGTCATGTGGTCGGTGAGCCCGCCCATCCACATCTGATAATTTAGGCAGTGCACCACCGTGATTCCGGCCCGCAGTCCCGCCAGCGATTGCGCTCTGCCGCCGACCACTTCGGTAATCTTGCAATCCTCTGCGCTCATCGCGAGATTCATCGCTTGCCCCGTGGTGCCCGATGTACGGTGGATGCGGCTCACGGTCGCTGGCGACGCGGCCAAGTAGCCGCCAAACGGGGGCGTTGCAGCCTGTGATAACCGCAAATCGGCTTTGTCCGACAGTGGCAGTTCGGCGATGTCTTCTAGCCGCTTTGGCGGGTGTTTGCCGTTCCAAAGCCCGTGATAAAACGCAGAGTGTGCGGCCACATATGCGCTCTGCGCTTCCCATGCTTGCTGTCGATGCTGCGCCAGCTTGTGAGTCGAAATCTTGTGTCCGTCTTGGAGCAAACTCATATTTGCATGCCTCTTTTCCATAAATTTGTCAGCGTGTTGATCACCGCGTCGTCATCGCTTGAGACGTCTGCTAGCCAGGGGTCGGCGGTGACGAATAATGCGGTTAGATATTGATCAACCATGCCGCCTAGCGCGTAGGTGCGCCGCAGGATTTCTGCCTTGTCCGTGGGGTCGCGAGTGTCCTTACTGTGCGCACGCGCCACGATATTGGCCCATTGATGGTTGAGCTGATGAAACGCTGCCCGTGCCTCGGGGAATGCATCCATGCCAATGACCAAGCACTTCATCAGGCCTGCATGTGCTTTGAAAAGGTAAAAGTAATTGGCCGTACTGTTGCGTACCGGGTCGCCCGGCTCGCGCGCGGCTGCCAACATCTGTTGCTGCAAATAGTCCACGAACAGCCGCAGCAATTCCTGCACTAAGGCATGGCGATCTTTGAAATGCAGATAGAACGTGCCATGCGCCACGCCAGTGCGTTGGCAAATCTCTGCGACCGTGAGGCCATCAAGAGAATGCTCCGCCAAATAGTCCATTGCAGACTGGAGCAAATCCAGCCGGGTGCGTTCGCCCTTGCGCAGCGATTCCCGGCCCTGTTGAAGGTGGGTCGAGAAGGGCGTTTGGAACTGTGGACGTTTGGGGTCGGATCGGGGCATGGCGTGATCTATGGTTATGAAACTGATATCAATGTCATAAATAATGGCGCAAACGATAAATGATTTACGCATCCTTGTCATCAATGGCGCTTAGTTGACCTGAGCGATCGTTATGTGAGGGTGCCGGCAAATCCCATTGGCAGTGTTAGGTTTTGCAAAGAATGGCCGAAAGTGATGGTGTGAAGGAGATCGCTATGAACCGAAACAATCAGACCTCTCGCCAATCTGGCTTTACCCTAATCGAATTGATGGTGGTCATCGCTATCATTGGGGTACTGGCCTCTGTTGCGATACCGGCGTATCAAGATTACACCGGCAAAGCTCAATTTACAGAGGGTGTCACTTTGGCGGCCTCGCAGAAGCAAGCGGTGATGCTTAACATTGGAACGTTTGGCGAATGTCCTTTGAACGACACCACAGCACTGGCCAATCAATACGGTGTGCCGCAGCGCGAGCAAATCAGTGGTTCTTATGTGGTCGGTGTGCGCCTGCACGAGAACAACACCAACTGCCATGTCACCGTCAAATTCAAGGCCAGTGGAGTGAACAAAGGCTTGCAGGGCAAGTACATCGACTGCTGGATGCGCAAGCATGAAAACCGCCTCAGATGCGGTACTGATGCCAATACAAAACTCGTCGATCGAACCGCAGTCCCAAACAGCGTGGTCTACAACCACTGGTAGGCTAGCGCCTTCGGTTTCTTAGGGTTTAAGCGGCGATGAGTGCTGGCCGATGATCTCGAGGTCGGTAGAGATGACTTGGTTTTTCCCATTGCCCTTGGCGCGATAGAGCCGTTTATCTGCAGTATTGATCGAGATGAAAGTGGGTTGATCGGGCACGAGTGTGCTGACCCCAAAACTTGCAGTCACGTCAGGTGGACCCGCAAAAGCGTGTGTCGCAATTGACTGGCGCAATGCGTCGGCCAAGGTTGCACTGGCATCCAATGCGCGATCGAAGCACACCACCAAAAACTCCTCGCCTCCCCAGCGGCCCGCCACGGTCTGCTCATCGCTGGCATCGCGTAAGATTTCAGCGATTTCCATCAGCACTTCGTCGCCGACACCATGCCCGAATTGGTCATTGATTCGCTTAAAACCATCTAAATCGAGCAGAATGATCGAGCAAGCCTCATTGCCCTGATCAACCTGTGCCTGTGCCTCCTCTAGCAAGCGCACCAGCGCGGCGCGATTGGGAAGCTGGGTCAAGTGGTCGACGGTAGACTCTTGCTCCAGTCGGTGAATGGCATCGGAGACCGTGTCAGCCATTTCGGCAAACGCATCGGCAACCACCCCAATTTCATTATCGGCAAACGTAGAGGCTTCAAAACGATATTGGCCCGCTTTCATCTGCCCGATCCAGTCGGTCAAACGCGCCAGCGGGTGACGAATGTCTACAAGGAAAAAGCGATAGCCCCAAGCCGCGAGCGCCAGAATCAACGCCGACAGCACCAATGCAACCCAAAGCAAGCGTTTATGGACGTCAGAAGCGATCATGACCGCCTTGCCTGTGCGCAGATCAATGACTGTCAAAAAATCATTGATATGGCGCATGATGTCAGCTTTGGTTTGATGGTAAGTGCTGTCAAACACCAACTTTACCGCCTGAATATACTGCGCGTCGCTAACCGATTCACTGTGATCGACCAACGCAAATGCACGACGCTCGATATCGATTAGCGCGTCAGACAGCGTTTTGGCGGCCAGCAAAATATCGATTTCTGCGGCGGTAAATTGCAAGGCCTGCATCCGCTCGACCAATGACGCAGCGGGCGTGTGATCGGTACGATAGTCGCCCTCGGCGATGACGAAATCCCAATAAATATTGTCGTAGTTGTCCGGCCGCGTTGCCTTGCCATCGCGAATGAGCAAAATATCTTCAAAGTAAATCAAAAAACGCCGATCGCCAGTGGCGATATAAGATCGTGCCATCCGTGTGAGTTCGTCCGAACTGCGGCGCAGCTCCTCGGCCAAAGCCCGAGATTCAAAGCGTCGAGTATTGAGTTCGGCAATATGCTGCTGATTGGCGAAAATCATCCAAATCACCCCAAACAGCCCCATCATCGCAGCCAATAAGGTCGCGAAATACAGCAGTGTCTTTCGCGCCAAACTCATCGTGGCTTGAGCCCTGCTAACTGTAGAGTCTGGTTTGGGTCAATCATCCATATGACGCCTAGGTAGGTGGGGCCAGTTTAGCAGATTATGGCGTTGTGTCTTTTTGCTGCCCGGTGTTTGCGGCTTTTTTAAAGCCCTCATCAATATCGTGCGCATAAATGAGCGGAAAATCACGGTCGATGGGCAAGCATATGGGCACGGGTGGCAAAACCGGCCATCAGCCTAGATTTACTCTAATTCTGCTTCGTGGCGGCTCCCGCGCCGCCCATGCACTCTTATTTCCTAACGACAACGGCGCGACACTGGCTTTACAGTTGTGCCGTAGCGATTCAAAGTGTATACAAATTGTATTTCGTGAGTATATGCCAATGGGTGCATCCCCAAGACGTGGTGGCCGCGCAGCGATGCGCGCGTCGCGCTCAAAAACCAACACCCAGATGTTGCCTGCGCTCAATCGGGCGTTGCCGCTGACCGAGCCGATGGATGAGGGGCAGATTCGTCGTATCGATGAGGCGTCGATGGCGATTTTGGAAGAGGTGGGCGTTGAGTTTCGCGACGACATTGCGCTAGCGCAGTGGCGTGAGGCAGGGGCTCGGGTGGAGGACACTCGGGTGTACCTCGATCGGGGCTTGGTGCGCGAGTTGATTTCAACCATTCCATCGAGCTTTACGTTGCATGCCCGCAACCACGATAACGATCTGCCCTTTGGCGGCAATCGCAGTATTTTCGTGCCGATGACCGGTGCACCTTTTGTGCGCGATTTGGAAGATCAACGCCGTTGGCCAACGATTGCCGATTTGAACGATCTGCACAAACTCGCGCACATGTCACCTGCGCTGCACTCGTCGGCACACCATATCGTCGAGCCGATGGATTTGGCGGTGTCGCATCGGCATTTGCACATTACCTATTCCTCGATCAAACACTCGGACAAGACCTTTATGGGGATGACCACCTCGGGCAAGAACGCCGAGGATGTGATCGAGATGGCCAAGATTCTCTTCGGTGCCCAATACCTAGAAACCCATCCGGTGGTGACGGGCAATATCAATGGCAACTCGCCGTTGGTGTGGGATGAAACCATGCTCTCGGCGATGCGGGCGTTTTCAAGTCACAATCAACCGGTGCTGTGCTCGCCCTTTGTGCTTGGTGGCGCAAATACCCCTGCCAGTGTGGCGCCGTCGGTGGCGCAGCTCAACGCAGAGGCGCTGTCTGCATTGGCGTATACGCAAGTGGTTCGCAAGGGCGCACCGGCGATTTATGGACACTATTTGAGCACGGTGTCAATGCAGTCGGGTGCGCCGATGGCGGGCACGCCAGAAATCTCATTGATGAATTTTATGATTGGCCAAATGGCGCGGTTTTATGACGTACCTTGGCGTACGTCTAACACACTGGGTGGCGCGAAAACTTTTGATGCACAAGCGGGCTATGAAAGCGCAACCACACTGATGGCGGTGGTCATGGCAGGCGCGAATTATATTTGGCATTCGGCGGGGTGGAATGAGGCGGGCATGCACTGCTCAATGGCCAAGTTTGTGGTGGATGCCGAGCAATGCGCCATGGCGTATCGCATGGCTGAAGGCGTGCGCTGGGATGATTTTGACGAGGCTTTAGCCGCTGTGCGCGACATTGGCCCGGGCGGGCATTATTTGGGACATGCGCATACGCTGGCCAATTTCCAGCGGGCGTTTTTTGATCCAAAATTGTTCGACAACAACTCCATCGAGCAATGGCAAGCGGCGGGGGCACTGGACGTCAATGACCGTGCACTGCGTCATGCCAAGCAACTGCTCAATGAATACCAAGCCCCGGCGCTCAATCCTGCCATTGACGAGGCGTTGTTAGACTATATCGCCAGACGCGAGCGCGAGATTCCAGCCGAAGACGCGCTAAATCAGGAGTACTAATGAGCAAAGAGCAGCTCTACACTGATTTAACTCAGCAGATTTTGACCATGGCGCTATCGCCGGGTGAGGCGCTGGACGAGACGCGTATCTCTGAGAAATACAAACTCTCGCGAACGCCGATTCGCGAGGTGTTTCGTCAGCTTGCCGGTGAGGGCTATATCCAGCTGTTGCCCAATCGCGGGGCGACGGTGGCGTCGATGGATCATCAAACGTTGCGCCAGTTTTTTATGACCGCTCCCATGCTCTACACCGCCATCGGCCAACTGGCCGCGCAAAATCGCGAGCGCGGTGTGGATGCGCTGCAGACGGCGCAGTCGGCGTTTAAACGCGCCGTTGAAGCCAGCGATGTCGATGGTATGTCAATGCACAACGACACCTTCCACCGCGCGATGGGCGATCTAGCGGCCAATCCCTATTTGAAGCCAAGTTATGAGCGCTTGTTGATCGATCATGCACGGATCAATCGCACCTTTTATCGCGTGACCAACGAGGGCGATGAATCGCGGGTACATGAGGCGGCTGCGCATCATGATCAAATGATTGCAGCCATTGAGGCCGGTGATGTGAGCGCGATGTCGCAGCTGGTTGACGAGCACTGGGGCCTGTCGCGCGATCATATGGAGCGTTACGTGCGGCCTGATCCTTTGCAGGTTGGGTGGAAACTCGCCTAGCCAACATTTATGGAGAAAAAGATGGAATTTAAAGGTATTTACACCCCGGCGATTACGCCGTTTTTGGACAGTGGTCAGATCGACTACGATGGCACGGCAACCGTGATTGAACATCTGATTAGCAGTGGTGTCGATGGCATTATTTTGGCGGGCACCACCGGTGAGTATTACGCCATGACCTCTGAGGAACGCATTGAAATGATGCCGAAGGTCAAAGCCATGATTGAAGGCCGTGTGCCTTTGATTGTCGGCACTGGTGCCATTAGAACTGAAGACGCAGTGGTGTTTGCTGAAGCGGCTGCTAAACATGGTGCTGATGGGCTTTTGGTTGCAACGCCACCTTATGCGTTGCCGACTGAGCAGGAATTGGCCGTGCATGCGCTGACCATCGATCGTGCGGCGAACTTACCCATCATGCTCTACAACTATCCGGGTCGTATGGGCGCGATGATGGGTGAAGAATTCTTGGATCTTATCAGTGCCTCATCCAACTTCTGCGCCATCAAAGAAAGTTCGGGTGACATTAATCGGCTGCATTTGCTCGCCAATGGCTATCCCAACATTCAACTCAGTTGCGGTATGGATGATCAAGCTTTGGAGTTCTTTGCGTGGGGCGCTAAGAGCTGGGTGTGCGCGGGGTCTAATTTTGCGCCAGAAGCGCATATCGCCCTTTACAAGGCCTGCGTTGACGAGGGTGATTTTAATAAGGGTCGTCAAATTATGTCGGCGATGATGCCGTTGATGACCGTGCTTGAGCAAGGTGGCAAGTTCATTCAATGCATTAAGCAAGGGATGGATCTGCGAGGTCTGCCGGGTGGTCAACCGCGCAAGCCCCTGCTGGGTATGACTGAGGAGGAGCAGCTGGCGTTGGCCGATGCAATCGAACAAATGAACGCCAAGATTAACGCAATTGTGTCTGACGATTGATTGGAGGACATTTACGTTTGAAGGTTGACGCGCTTCCAATAGATCCCGGCCCTGCTGGGTGGCAGGCCATTTTGCCGCAGCGTACGCCGACCGCTTCGCTGCGGGGCGACACACATGCGAATGTGGTGGTTATAGGTGCGGGTTTTGCCGGTTTAAGCGCGGCGGAGCGGCTTCGCCAGCTCGATCCTGCGCTCGATGTGGTGGTGTTAGACGCCACCGCTGTGGGCAGCGGCCCTGCCGGGCGCAATTCGGGTTTTATGATTGACCTGCCGCACGAGCTGACCACCGAGGATTACAGCGGCGACAGCGAAAAAGACCGCGTGCAAACTCAAGTCAATCGCGCGGCCATCGCCTTTGCCCGTGACTGCCAAGCGCGGTACGCCATGGCCGATGAGGCGCTGCGCATGGATGGCAAAACCAACGCTGCTGCCACCGAATCTGGAGAGCAGCACAACCGCGATTATGCCAAGCATCTTGAGGCCATGAACGAGCCTTATCGTTGGCTTGATCAGGCGGCGATGAAAGCGATGACCGGCATCGATTACTACCGTTCGGGTTTGTATACGCCCGGCACGGCCATGCTGCAGCCCGCGTTGTATATCCAAAGCTTGGCCGATGGGCTGGTCGGTGCAGGGGTTCGCTTATACGAGCATAGCCCGGTGGTCGATTACCTAAAACAGGGAGACCATTGGCAGATCAATACGCCAAGCGGCCGAGTGCAAGCGCAGAAGGTGATTCTGGCGGTGAATGGTCATCTTAATTCATTTGGCTACGCCAAAAATCGGCTAATGCATGTGCACACCTATGCCTCAATCACAAGACCGCTGACAGCCGAAGAAGTGAGCCGTTTGGGGGGTCAGCCCAATTGGGGGCTAACGCCCGCGCACCCAATGGGTACGACTGTCAGGCGTATATCTGGGGTTGGGGGCGATCGTTTAATCGTGCGCAATATCGCCACGTTTGATGCCAGCTTAAGTGTGCCCGAAACGCGACTACATGCGCGAATCGCCAAGATCCACCGCCGCTGTTTTGAAGCACGTTTTCCGAAGTTGACGGATGTCGCGTTTGAACACGTCTGGGGTGGGCGACTTTGTTTGTCGATGAACAGTACCTCGGTGGTCGGCGAGCTGGAACCAGGGCTGTTTAGTGCCAATGTGCAAAATGGGCTCGGCACCGCGCTCGGCACAGCCAACGGCATCCGCGCGGCAGAAATGGCTTTGAATAGCTATGACTCACTGCTTCCACCGCAGGCCTTTGCGCCACCCTCGCGTATAGTGCCGGAGCCCATTGCCAGCATCGGTGCCAATGCTGTGTTGCGTTGGCGGGAGTTTAGGGCTGGGCGTGAGTTTTGAGCTAAGTTAATACATAGGGTTTATTTGGGTGCGGAATTGGACGGCTGGGAATCAGCTTGGCGAATGCTTCAATCAGCCTATCTCTGGTTCGTTGCGTGGCTTCTTCAGTGCCGATTTTGAGCGTGTCTTGATCGCCGGTGTACAGTCTTAGGTTGAGGCCGTATTCGAAATAGAGTTCATCGTGGTCTTTGAAGAAAATATGCATGGTCAACCATAGGCTGGTAATTAGCAAAATTGCACCGATCAACAGTATAAACAGGCCCGATTCCGCGCTGATGTCAGACCACACCAATGCCAAAAGCATTAACACAACACCCAAGATGACATATAGCTCGCGTGACACGGGCGTGGGTCGCCATGACTCGAATTCCATGATGTCAAACTGATCGATGGTGCTGAGTTTGTAAACTTTAGAGTGATATCTAAGTGCATTGTCGGATATTTCGATGTGCGGGGTGTCTTCGGCTCGATCCATGAGCGTCTCCTAAACTTGCGGATTTTCAGCGCAAAGTTTGCCACGTCTTGGCGAAAATTAGAATTCGATGTGCTGAGTTGAGGTTGCCCCTGGCTATTCAATTCTGGGTCTGAAAATTGATCCCCTTGCCAACAAAGTAATTGATGCCCTGTTTCCAAAGCGTGTCGTAATCCCGGACAAATTGCTCGTGCGGATTGTTAATGGGTGTAGCGTCAGTCAGAAGGCCATTGCCTTGCCAAAGATAGAGTGCATCGGGCTTTGATAGCGATACTGCACCTTCTTCGAAAATCATCACATCGCTGTTGTAGCCAAAGGGGCGAGCGGAGGGTCGAATTAAACTTTCGCCGCCGTAGCTGAGATAGCGATGATCGGCGAGCGCAAGGTCTAAAAATGTGGGCAAGATATCTTTGTGTGAGCCGATTCGGTCGGGATCATAAATGCCCTTGGAAGTGTCGATGATGTGCTTGGGCACAGTTAGCCATAGGGGAACGGCATGATCGAGCGCGATCTCAGTTTGATCGGCGACAGTGATATTGCGTGCGCGGTGGTCGCCGGTGGCGATGAGTACCGTTTGATCGCTGAGGCCAGTCTCGTCTAGCGCGTTTAAAAACGCTGCATAAGCATCGGCGGTATAACGGTAGGTTTGCAGGTTCTCGTGCAATGCAGTGGTATCGGCGCTGTATCGTTTGATCAGCGATTGCGGTATATCAAAGGTCGCGCCGGTACAGGTGGGTAAAGAATGAACTATCTAGGCGTGTGCTTTGTGCCTTGGAGCTTGCGATATTGACGTTGTAGCTCTGTGCAAATGTGCCGACCAGTGTGTCAATCGTACCATTGGCTACTGGCAAAAATCTCCTAAACAGCCAGTCCTCCTCACTTCGGTCGCGCAGTTTTCCAAGCAGATCCATCTCAGGTGGTCGATCAAACACCAGTAGGTTAGAGCCGAAGCTTTCCAGCATGGTGTAAACCAGATGGGGCGGTTGCTTCGGTGCCAATGCATCAGTTTGGAACTGCAGTGTGGGTTGGCCTAGCGCGGCTTGTGCCAGCGCTGAAAACGCCGAGTCTGAGACGGTTGGGAATTGGCCGCTATTGGTGTGGGCTTCATAGGCTTCAAATAAAGCCATTGGGCCGTTCATTGGCAGTTGATCAAGCTGCAAATTGTCCGTAACTGCTGCTTGGCGTGAGGTGAGTGGAAACAGTCCAAATCCGCCGCGCACGCCCCAAACATAAGCGACGGCCAGAAAAGACAAAGTGCCGAGCGCTAGAAACCTCGAGTAGGCACGAACGGTTTGTGGCTTGGGCGTAAAGCGCCAAGCCAGAATGCCTGTGATGATCAATGCAACGGCGATCTGGATAATGGGGTAATTTTCGCTGGCGTCTGCGGCTAGTCCTGCGAGATTTTCATCCAGCAAATTGAAGACAAATAAATCGAAAGGCTTGCCAAAAATCAGCATGTAAATCGCATTGCCGATACCTATCCAGACCAATAGCACCGCCATGATTTGCGTGTAGGGCCGAATGGCTTTTCGCAGTAAAGAGATCGCTGGTTGCCAAGGAAGCCAGGCCATGAGCCACAGCGGAGCCATCAGGATTGCGGCGGTTTTTAGATCAAAGCGTAAGCCGATTTTGAATACAGGCCAAAGCTCAGCATCCCAAGCGGAGATGGTTATCGCCGTTGTCACCCCACGCGTAAGCATCAGCAATGCGATTAGATAGACGATATTGCGCCAAAGATTGAGATGGTTGCTGAGCACGTAAGATAACCAAGCGTATAAATCACGTGGCATTATGCCGTATTGGTTCAACCATCACGAAAAGAAAGGAGTGAGCTGTGACGATCGATTTTCTATTGGATATTCGTCGTGATTTGGCGGCGGCTTTTCGCTGGACGGCACGTTTTAATATGCACGAGGGTGTGGCCAACCATTTCAGCTTGGCGATCAATGAGGATGGCTCGCGTTTTTTGATGAACCCCAATCAAATGCATTTCTCGAGGATTACGGCCTCGAGCTTGATCGAGCTGGACGCCAATGACCCGAACACCATGCAACGCGCCGATGCGCCAGACCCAACCGCCTGGGGGCTGCATGGCTCGATTCATCGCGCCTGCCCGCACGCGCGATGTGTGATGCATGCGCATCCGATTTTTTCGACTGTACTGGCAACCCTGAAAAACCCTGAGTTACCACCGATCGATCAAAATACCGCGATGTTTTACCAGCGCTATGTGGTCGATGATGACTTTGGTGGCTTGGCGTTTAGCGATGAAGGTGAGCGTTGTGCAAAGCTGCTCAGTGATCCTAGCAAATTCGCCATGATTATGGGCAATCACGGCATGCTGGTAGTGGGGCAGACGGTGGCGCAAACCTTCAATCGGCTGTATTACTTTGAGCGTGCCGCCGAGACGTATATTCGTGCTTTACAAACTGGCTTGCCGCTCAATGTTTTGAGTCATGACATTGCCGAACGCACCGCCGCGGCGCTTGAGAATTATCCGGGCTATGACGATAAATTCTTGGCGGAGTTGCGGGCGATGTTGGATGCTGAAGGCGACAATTACGCCCAATAAGGGGCAAAGTGTCGCCATCAACTAAATCCGGTCGATCAAGGTGATTTGCAGCGGTAAACATGGGTTTAGATTGAGGTGATGCGTATTCAATGCGCTTGCCGAGGAGTAAGATAGGTGCCCACCGAAGATCATCAGCCTAAGACACGTGGCCGCCGCGCGCGTCCCCAGCGCTCAGCGAGTGCCATTTCTCAGTTGCCTTGGCAGTCTTTGAAGATGCCTTACCGGCCCACTGAGCCGGTCAGCGACGATCAGCTCGAGCAGATTCACCTTGCTTCTCTGAAAATACTCGAACAAATCGGCATCGATGTATTGCTGCCCCAAGCGCGTGACATCATGCAGCGCCACGGTGCTGACGTAGACGGTATGCGGGTGCGGTTTGCGCCAGAGTTGATCTTATCGATGATCGAGACGGTGCCCGCGGAGTTTACCCTGCACGCCCGCAACCCCGCGCACAACCTCACCATTGGCGGCAATCATGTGGCGTTTGGCAGCGTGGCCAGTGCACCCAATACCCAATGCAGCGACTTTGGCCGACGGGCGGGCAATCATGCCGATTATCAAACGTTTTTAAAATTGATTCAGCAGCTCAATATTGTGCATTTCACGGCGGGTTACCCCGTAGAACCGGTCGATTTACACGCCTCTGTACGCCATCTGCATTGCTTGCGCGATTGCGCGGTGCTCACCGATAAGGTGTTCCACTGTTACTCGCTCGGCGCCGAGCGCAACCTCGATGCGCTGGAGATTGTGCGGATTGCCCGTGGCATCAGCGAAGAACAGTTGTCCCAAGAGCCGTCGATTTTTACTGTGATTAATAGCAATTCACCGCTCAAACTCGACGAGCCGATGCTGCAGGGCATTATCGAAATGTCGAGTCGCAATCAGCCAATTGTGCTGACGCCGTTTACCTTGTCTGGTGCGATGGCCCCCGTCTCGCTGGCGGGGGCGTTGGCCCAGCAAAATGCCGAAGCGCTGGCGGGAATCGCGTTCTCGCAGATGGTCAATCCAGGCGCGCCAGCGGTGTACGGCGGATTTACCTCAAACGTCGATATGAAATCGGGCGCACCGGCATTTGGCACACCGGAGTATTTGCTGGCCGCACAAATCAGCGGCCAATTGGCGCGTAAATATCAAATTCCGTTTCGCTCCTCCAACGTAAACGCCGCCAATAGCATCGACGCACAAGCGGGCTACGAAAGCACCATGGCGCTCTGGGGGGCGATCAGCGGTGGTGTGAATTTACTGATGCACGGCGCGGGCTGGATGGAGGGTGGATTGTCGGCCTCATTTGAGAAAATGGTGCTCGATGCGGATTTGCTCCAGATGATGGCGAGCTATATGAACGGCTTGACCATCAATGAGGCGGAGCTGGCGCTGGAGGCCATCGCCGATGTCGGGCCAGGCGGGCATTTTTTTGGGACGTCGCACACCATGGAGCGCTATGAATCGGCGTTCTATTCACCCATCATTTCCGATTGGCGCAACTTTGAAAACTGGGAAGCCGCCGGGCGTCCACAGGCTTGGCAGAAGGCAAATAGCGTGTATAAATCGCTGGTGGATACCTACGAAGCACCTGCAATGGATATCGCGACGCGAGAAGCGCTGGATGCATTTGTCGCCAAGCGGGTCGAGGCAGGTGGTGTGGCGACGGATTTTTAAGGCGTATTGTGGGACCGGCACTCCGCTGCCGGGAAGGGCTGTCGGCTCGCACCGTGCTGAAGTGAATCACGGTTCAATCGGATCGCCCGGCATTCGTCGACGCGGAGGTCGACTTCCCACGCAGATCATCAGAACCCAAGTGGGACCGGCACTCCGCTGCCGGGAAGC
>JABXHR010000077.1 GCA_013373515.1 Gammaproteobacteria bacterium
GATCAACGGCACCATCGCCGTGTCGACGGTCAACCGAGTGTTTACCGATTCCAGTAGTCAAAACTTCCGTTTCAAAGGCTTGTCTGTGGCCACCGCGGACGGCGAATTGTTTGCTGGTGTTGATGGCACCGGTATTCGTGCCTCGAATGTGAACTTCACATTACTCACCGGTGCACAAGAGCTCGATGCCGACAAGAAGTACACCGCCATTTATGCCCGTGTTGAAAACTTTGCTTTTGAAGGCATCGACACCAGCACGCTGGGCCTAGAGGCCAGTGCCATTGAATTGCTCTACAACAAGAGCAGCGGCGATCATGCCACCATTGACTTCACGGCAGTGGGCTACAGCGCGGGTGAGCGCTTTGAGAGCTCAAAAATCGAAACCATGGACGGTGAGGTCTCGACGGTGGCATTTGATGCCAGTATCGATGTCTTTGGTTTGATCACGCTCGAGGGCTCCATCTCGTTCTCAGTGGAAGCGGATTATGTGGAAATTGCCTTCACCGACATGGATACCTTCGTTGGCTACTCGACGGCTGACGGTGAAGTCTACGGGCTGGCCATTGATAACCTCGATCTGACGCTCAAGGCCGACGGCGACGGCGTATCTGTGAGTTACATTTTTGCCGATGGCTTGGCGATTAAGGCAGGTGACATCCTCGAAATCGAAATCGACGCCAAAGCGTTGAGCTCGATGATTCTGAACTCTGAAGGTGTACTCAAGACCGGCCCAATTGGGTTTGACATTGGCATTCTTAAATTTAGCGGTGAGTTCGCGATTTCCAAAACTGTGCAAACCGTCGCCACTGAAGTGGATGATGCAGGCAATGTGCTCGCCACTGAAGACGTTAATTTCCTCACCTTCGGCGGCCAAAATCTACAAACCTTCTTTGGGGTGTCTGGCGTTGGTCTGCAGCTGAGCGATATTGATTTTGCCTTTGCACTCGCCGTGTCTGGCTTCAATGTTCGCGCTGTGCTCGATGCGCGCGTGGGCTCGGTGGCATTGGTGGGCATACCGATGATCGAGATTTCTGCTTCGGATATCGATATTTCGATGCAGAAGTCGATTTACGGCAGTGGCGATGCCTACAACTTCGCATCCTCGTCTGTGGCGTTGCCCACTGGCGACGATGGTGCGGGCGGTATTGCACGTCACGACATCAATATGGACAACGAGCTGGGCTATCACGATATCGCCTTGTCGATCGGTGTGGCCAAGCTGTCTGTGTTTAGCATTTTGCATATTGAAGGGGCGATTTCATTCAATATTTCTGAAGTCGATGGCGTCAGCGTCTTCCAATTGCAGGCAACGGGCTTGACGGGCTTAGTCGGTATTCGCGGCGATTCATCGGTGGCCCTTGCGGACGACAGCGATGCCAGTGGTGTGATGATCAACTTGGCCGACTTTGATCTGCAAGTGGTCAAGGGCGGCACGCTGAAATATGTGGGCGCGAGCATCGAAAAATTGCAGGTGCAAAACCTATTTGGATTGAGCTTTGGCTTCGATGCCGAAGAAGCCGGTCGCACGCTCGATCTCCAGATGCACGGCACCACGGTGGTATTGTCCGACCTCGACTTCAACCTTGGCGGATTCGTTAAATTCCGTGGCGGTGTGGCCTTTGGCATGACCGATGTCACGCTGTATGACAAAAACAGCGACAACACCTTTGAGGGCAAAGCGCTCAATCTCGGCATTTCTGCAGAGCAAGCGCAAGTGGGTACCGGTGATGCATTTGGCACGCCGCAGACCGGCATGGGCTTTATGATGCGCGATGTCAATTTCGCCATGGCAGCCATCAGCTACAAGGATGCGCTCAATCAAAAGCTCAATGTCACTGCCGTGAAACTCAGCGCCCAAGAAATTGGATTGTATGGCTTTGGCGATAACTTCAAGCTCCAAGTCGAGGGCATTAGCTTAGATTTCGTGCAGCATAGCCAAGGCAATCCTACCGTGATCGACTTTAGTCAAAGTTATGCGGTGCTCGATGGCAATGCGGATAAGTACGGCGGGTTGGCGATCCAAACTGGCGGTCAGCCGGTTGTCTTTCAGAGCGCGCAGGATGAAGTGTTTAAGCTCTCCTTCCGCGACTCACTGCTGCAAATCTCAAGCTTTGTTTACGTCAAGGGCGGGGTGTCATTTGAGTTGGTGAAAAACCAGATGATGCCGGTGAACTTGGGCGAGCTCAATTCGGTCATCGCCAAATTGCCTGAGGCGGCGCGTGAGATTATCAACGCGGCGATGGATCCAGAGAAGATGGTTCGCGATGTGGTCAAAGGTTTGAGCACAGATGCCATCAATGCCTTGCTACCGGCAGACTCAGCCATTTCAGGCGCCGTATCGGATATGGCTGATGAGGCGCTCGACACCTTGATCGATTCGATCAAAGCCAAGATCGAAGACATGATCGGCTTCAAGCTGCCGACGGCGGTTTACGACAACGGCACTGTCATCGGCTACAACTTGCCAATGAATGGCTTTGTACTGGCCATCAAAGACGTCACTGCATTTGTGGGCATCAACGGCCCAGTCTTTGCGGGCGAGCCTGACAATGGCGCGATTGGCTTCCAAGTGACGGATTTGGATTTGGCGGTGACCTTCTTCCAGCCGAGCTCCATTCCAGTGGTCGGCAGCTGGCTGAACTTTATTACCGTCAAAGGCAATATGCGCAGTGCGCAGGTGATTGGCCTCGATAGCGCCATCACCATGAAAATTGAAGATGCGGAGCTACAGCTCAACACCTTCTTTATGACCACCAATATTGTGATTGGCACGGTACCGATCGATCCAATTATCAATGTCGGTTTGCAGCTCATCCAAGCGCCATTTGTCGATTACTCAAAAATTGAAAATGGCACGGCAGACAACGGCTATTTGATTCGTTTTGGTATCCCAGATGAAAACGGCAATCAGCCGACCGAACTGATTGATTTTGATGACAACTTTATCGCGGTTGATGTCGATTATGTGCACCTAGAGCTTACGGCAGGTGGCGCGGCTTCGATTCAGATCATTGGCGGTGCGTCGTTCTATAAGCGCGGCGGCGAAGAAGTGATTCTCAACAATGGCGAGAAGATCAAGGTCTGGAGCTTGGGCTTTAGCCTCACTAACGGCAATGCCTTTGTGGGCTATAAAAAGTACTTCAATGACACCAACGGTGATGGTCGAATCTATCGCACTGCGCCGGGCTTGGTGACGCACGTTGATGGCACCACCGACACTTATGGTGCAGATGATATCAACAAAGAGGCCATTGGCCTTGCGATTGATGATTTCAATATCGGCGCGGTGTTTATGCGTGAACATGCCTCGCTCAATATGTTCTTTGCCGCGAAGTTGTCGCTGCGCGGGGCTGGTTTGGTGGGCGTTAACCGCAAGTTTGTCTACATGGAAATCGGTGATATCACCGGTAAATCTAACAATGACACCTACCAAGTGCCGAGCAACCCATTGGTGCAGGTCGATGTGAACTTGGCCTTTGGTTTGCGCGGCTTCACGACCGTGGTGGACTTTAGCCGCAGTGGCAAAGATGAAGACGGCAACGAGACGGCGTATAAGCTCGGTACCCGCAGCACGGCAATGACGCTGGACTACAGCACCATGCTGATCTATGCGCGCGCCAATATTGATTTTGGCATTCTCGACCAAGGCAATCAGTTCGACGACAACGGCGATTTGACGGTGTCTGCGCTGGATAAGTCGCAGTATTTGGTCTCGGCCTATGGTCAGCTTGAATTTAAGTTGACGCCCGACGAGGTGAATCTGTTTATCAATGTGGGCGGCTCGCTCAACATTGCCAACTTGTTTACGCTCGATGCGCAAGCGACTGGTGTACTGATTTTGGACAATCGCGGTTTGGCGGCCTCGTTTAAGGTGTCCACCTCATTGCATCTTGAGACCAGCAGCGGTTTCGAGATCTTAGACACGGCAGCCGCGGTTTATCTCGACATCAACACCACCGGTGAGAATATCGAGTACCGCGTGCCTGTCGAACTGCTCTCAAAGATGGGTGCTAGTGATCGTCCTGACAATATGGATGACAAGGGCGTCATTACCATTTCCAATATTGCGCCCGGCAATACCACACCGTCGCGCGCCTATGCGGCCTTGCGTTTTGAGGGCCATATGAGTGTGGCCAATGGCATTATTGAGGTCTCTGATCTCGGTGCGGGCATCATCTTTGAAGTGCCACAGGGCGGCGGCGTACAGGTGCGCCTCTATGCCACAGGTATTGCCCATATTGGCAGCTTTGCACAGCTGGGTGTGGCCATCGATTTGAGCTTTGGCACCCAGGGCGTTTGGGGCAATTTGCAGCTGGGAGATCCAGCGGGCAACTCGAAAATTCTCGATTTTGGCTTTGCTACGCTCTATGGCGGTATCGGCATTAGCTTCAACTCCACCAGCTCGGCCAAAACCATGAAAGGCTTGGCCACCGACTCTGAAGGTAATATCACGGGTGTGGTCGATATTTCGGTACCTGCCGAGACCTTGCGTCTGCGAGCCGGTGTACGCCTGGATCTAGCGGGATTGATTACCGCTAAGGGCTCATTGGATGTCACGATCGACAGTCAGGGCATTCGTGGAACCTTCCAAGCGTCGATTGATTTGGTGTTGGCCAAGGCAGATGCGCTGTTTATTGTCGATATTGGGTATGGGGCTTCAACCTATTTCCGGGCCTATGGCGATATCAACATCACCATTGGGGTCAGCATCTTAAGCGTCAACGTCAACGGTAAGCTGCGCATCAATACCAAGAATGAAGATTGGTCCGTGGCGAACGGTACGGTCAAGGCGCAGAGTATTCGCGTGGACTTCAGCTCCTCTGCGGATCTCTACATTTTGAAGCTCAACCTCAATGGCGCGCTGTATGTCGACCTTGCCAATCCTGAGGTCATTTTGTCGGGCAGCGCCTCTGGTAAATTCCTAGGTATTTTCAATATTTCAGGTGCCTTCCTTGCCAGCTCCAAGGGGACGGTTTACCTCGCGGTAACGGCCGGTATTGGTATCGATATCTCATTTAAGATTTTTGGATGGCGATTCACCATCTTTAAATTCCAAATTTCCTTTGGTATCGAGATCACCACCAACTCGCATATGTTGGGCAACCTTGACACCAGCGGATCGATTTCGGCCAAAAACGCCACTCAGTTGATGGATTATTACCTCAACCTGGGCAATGGCCAACGTGCATTCAATGGCATCAGCTTCCTCGCTGTGGGCAAGGGCGAGCTGGTCATTATGAACGTGGGTATTTCGCTGACCCTTGGCATGGCGTTGACGCCGGAAGAGTTTGTACTGTTCCAAGGCTCGGGCGGCTCTAAGAAGCCTTCAGGCGATAAGGTCAATTGGTTTGACACGGGCGCAAGCTACGCTGGTTTACCATCAAATGCCGTGGTGTTCGATACCGGTGCATCGGCGTTCGACGGTCAAAAAGTGGTGTTCTTGCCGGGCACAAGCCGTCGTAATGATCAGAATGAACTACACGATGAGCTCGCGGCGTATGGTGGCTTTAACTACACCGACGACATTTATTGGTTGGCGACGGAGCAAACCCTAGCCTCGGGCGCAGGGCCAGACAGCAACGCCGCAGTGTATGGCGAGCTTCCGTCAGATCCTGCAGCTGCGGCGAAGGTAGCAGCCGCTGCTGACGCGCAGAATGTCGATTGGATCGATATGAACAGTGACATCAAGTCGGAGCTGGCTTTCGCCTCTGTGCCTGCCAATGGTGATATCGACGATGCAGATATTCTGCTCGAAGGTCACGGCATCGATGACTATGACGACATGAAAGTCGATCCAGGCGATCCAACGCGTCATTTGCTGCAAGGCAGCGATGGCAAGTACTACGAGTACAAGCTGTTTAAAGATGGCGAAGTTGATTACAGCATCACGACCACCACCACGGATTCCGAAGGCAATACGACCACGACCACCACGAATCACACGGCGAGTGGTTCATATTACAAACTGGTCGCCACGCACGACTCCAAGCCAGATGCGACACCACCAGAGGTGCCGGATGAGGCCTCTAGTGACGATTCGGCGACTAAAAACTCCAAATATGGTCGTGTTTTCGCACAGTGGAAACGCAGTGATTACTCTTTTGATCCAGCTTCAATGTCTGGCTCGACCATGACCTTAAACGTCGGTAGCCGCTCGGGTAACCGGGGGCTGATGACAACGGTCGAATCGGAGGAGTATGAACTATATCGCTATGCCAACGGCACAGTTGAAGTGCGCACCTTGGGCCAAGATAAAAAGACTTACAGCAATGTGAACAGCCTGAGCGCAAACTTTGGCTCTGGCGCAGACAAACTGACGCTGTTGGGTGAATGGGACAATGTGACGCTGAATATCGATATGGGCAGCGGCGAAGATGAACTCGATATTCGCTCTAGGGTCGCCGGTGGCACACTGCGCGGTGGCTCGGGCAACGATGTGATCAAGTTCGTCACCGCAACCACCATTTATGGCGATGGCGGCGATGACGACATCACGCAATATCACAAAGCCGATGCGATGTATGCCAACACCACCATTTATGGCGGTGCGGGCTACAGCATTATTCAGCTGTACGGCGGAAACAACACGATCAATGTGGACAACGACTCGCAAACCGTCGATGTGCTCAACGGCTTGGACGGAAGTAGTATTGCGCCAGCCAACCTGACGGTGAATGCGCTCAACGGCGGCAATGTGTTGGTCAACAGCGGCTCTGCGCTGGCACAAGAAACCATCAACTACAAAATCGCCGCGACCGCCACCGACCAGAATATCGAAATCGGTCGATCTAGCGTCGACGGTGATGGCACCGACGAGTACCGTATCGAAACACGCTCTGGCGCGATTGTGGTCGATCACGATGTTGACCGCCTCATTGTCGACGGCAGTGGTTTGACTGGTGAAGTGGGCTTGGTGGCACTGAGCAAATCCAGCGATATGTGGCAGCTTGGTGAAACGGGCGCGAATGCCAGCGAAAACATGGTGTACCTCAACTTCGAGAACGCCAATGTGCGCAATGAGCTGGGCAGTATTGTGGGCTCAAACAGTGCTTTGATTTTGACCACCGACGGTTTGTCAGGTCAGCTTAACACCGAGCTTAAGGAAATTGCGGTCAGCAATACTTACAGCGGCGCCGATGCCGAGTGGATCGGCATTGATATCAAAGAGAAAGACTCGCTAACCGTGCTCGGTACGGCCAACAGCAATGCCAAATTCAACGGCGTGAATTTGCCAATGGTTCAAGATAAGGCGGGCCTCTACACCCAGCGTGGTGAGGTGCGCGTCGAGCTGCTGGCCGATGGCTCACTGCTACGCGTCAATGAGGGCGGCAACTTGCGCGTCGGCACCGACGAGCGTATCTCATCGATTGTGACCATTGCGGACGACATTGAAATCGTTAACAACGCCAAGATCTGGCGCATGACTTACGGCACGGTCACCAATTCGCAAACCGATGCACGCCGCGATATTCAGGTGGCCGGAAGCAGCAGTGCCAATGCCTATAACCTCAGTGTCGATGAACTCAATCGCATTGAAGGCGGCAACCAAGAGCTGATCATCGGTTCGGCCAATGGGTCGCACAAAGTGACGTTGGGTAACAACTCCAACGCCACCTCGACTGGTATTGCGTTTAGCAACACCGTGCACATCATGACACCGGCGCAAGGCGGGCATCTCGATATCGAGGATGATGTGGATGTCAGCAATGGTGGTTTCTGGGTGACGGGCTCTGGAAATACTACAGTCATCACGCAAGACGCCGCAGAGCAAGCGACATCCGACGATGCCGACGCCAAGGTACTGATTACCGCTAAAGAAATCAGCATTGATGACTCCATCAAAATTGATGGTGCCGTCGAACTGCGTACCAGTGATGCCAATGGCGATATCACACTCGGTGGGCAGCGCGGCATCTACCTCAGCGGCACCAACGCGGTCAGTAACTACGATCCAGATACGCTGCGCTTGGATGCCAATCAGTCTGGCGATGTCACCATCGCGGTGGAGTTGAAGTCGGATGACGGCACCGAGGCGGGCTATTTAGACGGGCTCGAAATCGTCAACGCCAATGATGTGTCGTTCAAGCGCCGCATGGTGGTCACGGGCGATGTGGTCATCGAAGCGACTGGCACGGTGCGCTTTGCTGAGAGTGTCGAAATCCGCGGCGGTTCACTGACCATTCTCGGTGCAGACAAAGTCATCTTCGATGGCCGTGTGACGGTCGGCGGTGATGTGACGATTCAGGCGAATAACCTCGACTACAACAGCAACCTCAAATCGACCGCCAACGGCGTGTTGAATATCTACACCACCGATGCGACGCAAGGCATCGATATGGGGGATTTGGGCGAGCTGGTCATTGGTCGTGATTCGATGGAAATCGACAAGCTCGAACTATCGCGTTTGTCTGGCTTCAGCAATGTGATTATCGGCAACCAAGCAGATACACAAGCGGCGTATAACGCGGGTGCCTCGGCGGCGCAGCGTAGCAGCGATATTCGGGTTGGGGTGAACGATACCTTTATCACGCGCAACAACATGACCTTCTTTGCAGAAAACTGGACCTTGGTCGACGACGCGAGCTTCCGCGAGGCGTGGTTCGCAGGCAACATCAGCGTGACTGCTCTGGGGGATATCACCCTAGAGAACACCTTGATCCAGGGCTTTGATGCCAACCGCGATAGCCTGAGCACGGAGTTCAATGCCCTTGGCGCGGTGGTTGCGCAAGTGGGCATGGACAACTACGACAACGCTGATATTGAAATGCTCAACCTAGGTGGCTTGACTGTCCAGGCGGGGGTAGAGGTCAACTTGACAAGCTTGATCTCGACGTCAGTGGAAGTCCTACAGACCGGCGATGGTGATCTGAGCCTCACCGAACTTGCCGCGGGTGGCGATCTGAGCGTTATCAGCATTGATCACCAAGGCAGCAGCGGCAATATCAGCCTGCAAACCACCGAGGGCGCGATCACACTCGGTGGCTTGACGTCTAGCGCAGCGGGCAGCCTTGCAATTGAAGCCAACGGCAGCAGCGAGTTTGATCTCAGTATCACGGGGGCGATGACCGCAAATTCGGCCAGCGATGTCAGTTTGGCCGCTACTGGTGCGCTGTCTGCGAGCGAGACGCTCGACTTTGGCATTGCCACACGCCTTGAGATGACGGCGCAAACCAATGTGTCGCTGGCCAAAGCGCTCAACGCCAATGGTGTTGTCGATATCACGGCACACAGCGGAGACATCAGCCTGGATGCACTCAACAACACGGGTGATATCCATCTGGTGGCCGGCGGGGACGTCATCGTCAATGACGACGCCGCAGCGGATATTGTCTCTGACAATTCATGGCTCTGGGTCGAGGCCGGTGGCGGCTTCGGTACTGCCGATGCAATGGTGCACACCAGTGTTGCCAATTTGAGTTTGTCGTTGGGCGAGGGCGCTTACATTGTCGAATCGAGTGATTTGACGGTCGCCAAACATGCAGCGTCATCCGCATACAGTGCGATTTCTGTCGCCGAAGGGTCGACTGGGGCGTTGATTCTGCGTGCGGCGGGTGATTTGACCCTCCAAAACAATGTGGCCCTACTCGGATCGAATGTGGTTCGAGTATCGGGCGATCAAGTGGACATTCAAGGCAATGTTTCCATACTGGATGGATCGATGAGCATCGAATCCGCTGGCGATACGCTGGTGAGCAATTCTATCGATCTCAGTGGCGCAACAGCGTCACTGTCGGTGGTGACTGGCGGCGCGCTGGTCATGACTGACGGCGGGCGTTTGCAAACCCGCGGTCGCGATATCGCCATCGATGTTGCAGGGGATGCCACGCTTGGCAACCTTAACTCTGCAGGCAGCATTCAGTTGGCGGTTGATGGCAACATGACTGCGGCGAGCGCGAGCAACGTGCTGTCTGCGGCGGATCAAATTGACCTACAAGCTAGCCAAGTGGGTACAGCTGCGGCCAGTCTTACTCTGAACGCCAGCGCATTTACACTGGCGACGACGGGCGATGCTTATCTCGACCTCACCAACGCAAGCAACACTTTGGCGCAGAGCGCGGCCAGTGTCGATGTCGATGTGATTGGTGACGATGCATCGGTCAGTGCGTGGGCACCTGCACAGCTGGGCACCGTAGGCGCAATCACCGGCGGCGATCTGAGATTGGATGCGGGCGCGAATGCCTTACGCCTGAGCGCTGCGATCAATACCAGCGGCAACCTGTTGGCGCAGGCCAACACGCTAACGGTTGAGCAACATATTAACGCTGGCGCGGTTGCGCAGTTGACGGTGGGCACACTAGAACAGGCGGTCAGCACCACAATCAGTGCCACGCAAGTGATGGTTGAGGCAGATGCCTTGGCGCAAGCCGATAGCGCGTCGATCAGTGCAGACGAAATCTGGGTCAAAGTGGGCGATATCGAACTTGCCAATATCACAGCAGACACTGCGGTGATTGAATACCAAAGCGTTGTCGATGCGGGTGATACCCATGTCGATTTGGTGGTCAGTGACCTGCGAATTTTCGCTGGTGAAGGCGCGAGCTTTGGTGCCACTGACAATGCCATTGAAACCTCACTCGATATGCTAAGTGGCGCAATCTCTGGCGCGGCGACAATGGCCGAGACCGACGACCTTCGCGTGGTGCAAAGCAGCGATGTTGCATTTGCTGCATTGAATGTCGACATGACGGCGCTAAACCTGCAGATGACCGCCGCCACTGGACTTGATGCGGCGGATCTGACACTGAGCGCTGGTGGCAATGTAGATGCTGACGCGAACGTCAGCGCAACCGCTCTAAAACTGACAGCAGCGCAGTCCATTCGTATTGCAGATAATGTTGTGCTGAGCGTAGGCAGCGCAGCGCTTAACGCAACGGCGGGCAATATCACACTGGCGCAAGCGGCTACCGAGGGCAAGATCAATGCAACCGGTACCTTGGCATTGAACGCAGCAGGTGATATCGACCTTGGCTATCTGCGCTCTGAGGGCGAAGTCAGCCTGACCGCAGGCGGCAATATCGTCGACGGCGACAGCGCGGTCGATGTCATGGCGCAGCGTTTGACGCTGCAAGCCGCACAAATTGGCGCTTCAGCAGATCACTTGGAGACTCAAGTTGAGTTGCTTGGCAGCACCAGCAGTGGCGATGTATTTATCACAGAGTCTGGCAGTCTGACGGTGAGTCAATTGGTCACCACGGGTGCGGGCAATGTGTCGCTGCAGGTTGGCGGCGATACGCAAATCCTCGACGGCACGGGCATCGTGTCTGCGGGCGATGTCGATTTGACAGTGACAGGCGATCTATTGGTAGGTCGTATTCAAAGTGCAGACACGGTGACCCTCATCGTCAGCGGCGACGTGCGCGATGGTGAGGCAGCGCTCGACATTACAGCCAAGGCTCTGATCTTAGATGTGGGTGCGTTCGGCAGTGACGAGGACGCCATCGAGCTTGCGGTAGAAACCTTAAGTGGTGACGCCACCGCGGGCCTCAATGTCGACAACACTGGCGATTTAGTCGTCGAGCAGCTCGCATCGACCGGTGACATGACATTGGCCGCTGATGGCGATCTGTCTGTGGGCACACTCGAGGCTGCCAATATTGATTTGGACGCCAGCGGTGCCATCGTTGCACAGCCACTCAATCATCACATCACTGCTCAGCATCTTGCGCTGAATGCGGGTTTGGCCATTGGTGAGGATGGCGCAATGCTGCAAACCACAGTCGACGCACTGTCGGTTGAGGGCGCGCAATCGATCAACCTCAACCAATCTAAGGATTTGGCCATTGTTTCGGTGGTCGCGACCGATTCGGTACATCTGGTTGTCGATGGCAACATCGCTGATCATGCAGATGACAATGAAGTCGACTTCAGTGCTGCGCGTGTCGATATCAGCACCAGCGCTGACTTCGGTGCTTCAGATGCAGGACTGGAGCTTCTTGTCGATGTCATCGATATTGAGTCGGTAGGCGCTGTGGTGTTTAGCACACTTGGCGATAGCCTGATCGAGCAAGTGCTCGCAGGCACTGTGGCTGATCTCAACCTCAATGGCACCACTGAGATTGCCACCATCCAGGCGGCGGATATTCAGATCGACTTCGCTGGTCAACTGAATGCAGCTGCTTCACAAGATGCGCAATTGATTGCCGCCTCGCTAAGCATTGACGGTGCGGGTGATGTCGGTCGCGAGGATGCGCCGCTAAATACCGCGGTTGATACGCTGAACGTGGTTGTCGATGGCGATGTTTATCTGCTGAACTCCCAGTCGATGACGGCTGAGCTTCTCGAAATGAGTAACGGCACCATCGACGTCAGCGCGGGTGATTTGACCGTCGAACGTGCTAACGTCGATACCGCCACGCTCACATCGGCGGGCAATGTTGCGATCACTCAAAGTCTCGCTCAATCACTGACTGTGAACGCGGGCGGCAATGTTGGCATTGAGGACAGCACTGCACAAACCTTGACGATCAATGCAGCGGGCAATGTAGACATCGCAAGCAGCCGCGCCGAGTCGCAGACCGTCAATACAGATGGTCATCTGACGATCGACGATGCCAATGGCGGTCTCTTGGTGGTCAATGTTGCAGGCAATGCGCAGCTGAACGCTTCGGTTGAGCGCCTGCAAGTGCTAGACAGTGCGCTCTTGACAATGGCGCAAACAGGCGACTTGCAGCTGCTGGCGATCAATGCCGATCAAGTTGATCTGACTGTGCTTGGGAATCTCTCGCGTCTCGACGGTGTGGTGACAGCCGACAGTATTACGCTTGATGTCAGTGGCGATATTGGTGCAGCCGACAGTGCATTGCAGCTAAGTGCCGCGACAGCTGATTTGCAAGCGGCCAACGCCGACTTGAATGCACTGACAGCGCTAACCCTAAACGCAGATGTCGAGGGCGTGCTGCAGGTGACGTCGACTGAAGACCTCACCGTTGGTGCCATCTCGGCCAAGACTGTAAAGCTCGAAGTCGCCAATGTATTGGGTACGGCTTCGCATCTAGTAAGTGCGGAAACGCTACAAGTGACAACTGCGGATGTTGGTGGCAATGTGGATGCCACTGCGCTAAATACGGCGATCAAGTCGCTTGAGTTGGCGGTCAGCGGGCAGGTTGTGCTGAGCAATCAAGGCGATATGGTTGTGTCGGGTACTCAATCGGCTGGATCGTCTGTATCACTGTCAGGCTCCGGCGCTGCAACACTGCAGAATCTGAGCACTGAGGGTGAGTTTGTACTGAGCGCAAGCGGTCTGGTCAGTGGTTTCGAAAACGTCCAGATGAGCGCGTTGACGCTTGATGCGGATCAACTGGGTTCTGAAGCACAGCGCTTTGTGGCACAGATCGATGCGTTGTCGGCGACCCTCCAATCGCAGGCGTGGGTCGAGCTGCAGGGCAGTAGCCATGTTCAAACACTGAGCGCGAGCGCGGTTAACCTCAGCGTCGAGCAAGACTTGCAATTGGGTCAGCTGGAGACAACAGGTGGCGCTGAGCTCAAGGTTGGCGGTGCAATCATTGATACCGACGCTGATTTGGACATCACGGCAAGCCGCTTGATGATTCAGGCTGGAATCGATGCCGGTAGCGCCGATAATCCGCTTGAAGTGAACGTTGAGTTGCTTGAATCCGCTCGGGTGACCGACGGTGGTTTGTACCTATCGGCACAAAGTGACCTGAAGTATTTGAGCATTGTGGTCGATACTGAGGTGGTGCTCGATGCCAATGGCACGCTCGAAGCCTTAAGTGGGTCGACCATTTCAGGTGTCGGCGCGAACCAAATGGCAGGTGCGGTCACGCTAAACGGCCAGCAGGTGATTACGGGTGAAATCGAAGGCCATTTGGTCTCGATCACCGGCTCGACCTCGGTGGTGCAGAACAGCGATGATGTGATGATTGTGGCAGATAAGGTTGCACTGGATGGCGGCTCTATCGGTTCGATGTCTAATCCGTTGAATGTGGTGGCTGAGGAGGTGAATTCCGATGCAGACGTCACATGGAACAACTGGTTGGGCAGCGATGTGGATTTGATTCCTGCCAAAGGGACAAGCGGCGGTGAGATCGACCAATGGTGGGTTGATTGGTCAAATGAGCTCAACGCCAACACCTCGCAAACCGTGCTGCAAGATACCTATGAGCAAATAAAGGCTCGCTCGCGCATTGCGCTTCCGCCGATGGGTAATGATTCAACGGAAAAGGATGCCACTGATGAAAAATCGACCGACTTTGCGTCTCGATTGACGCGCTCACTGTCTTCGGTTGCAGAACCGACTTCTGGCGCCAAACTGACACTCTCAAACGATGACATTGCTGATATCGCTTGGGATACCGGTTTGGAATCCAGTGCATTTTTTAATCTCAATACTGACTTAGATGTCTCTTTACAAGAATCCAATCTAGCTGTGCTTGCAGAAGTCACTGATGACTTGGATTGGTAGTGAATAAAAAGGAATAAATATGTTTCAAAATGTTGTCGCCGTTTCTAACGAAATGCATGGTGCTAAAAAACTGAAAAAAGTGGAAAGCTTTGACTTCGCATCGAATTTCCACATTGCGAGCGTGATGGTTCATGAGTTTGGCCGCGCCGCTACGATCTTTCCGGTGGTATTTTTGGAAGATCCTCGCACAGATGGCTTCCGCCCTGTGGTTTTGCTGGGTTTGGAAGCGGATAAAAATTTGTTCGTTAAGCAAGACGGCTCATGGGCAGCAAGCTATGTGCCTGCGATTTTGCGTCGCTACCCCTTTACGTTGGCGAAGACCGAAGAAGATGGCAATCGCTATGCGATCTGCGTCGATTCGGACTCGGAGCTGCTGTCGGACTCTGATGGCCAACCACTGTTTAACGACGACGGAACGCCAAGCAGCACCATGGAAAACGTCAAAAATTTCCTCGGTGAACTGCAGCAGATGGAAATTATCAGCGAAGCCTTCACCAAGAAATTGGCAGAGCTGAATTTGTTCACTCCACTCAATATGAGTGTTCGCGACAACGCCAATGTCAAAAACATCACTGGCTGCTACGTGATCAACGAAGAGCGCTTGAAGTCTCTGAGCGATGAGAAGTTCTTGGAGCTTCGCAAACTCAATTACTTGGCGCCAATCTTTGCTCATTTGACGTCGCTTGCACAGGTTGAGCGCTTGGTGCAGCTGGCACAGGGCAAAGACTCCATCACGGCTGAAGAAGCAGTTCAGTCGGATCAAGTGCACTAAGAAAAGATAGTCGCGGAATGGGCCACTTTGGCCGCCGCTCAATGTGAGGTCGCATGGCGATGCGTAAATTTGTAAAGAAAAACTGGTTTCAAAGCTTGTGTAAGCCCACCGAGCAACGGACGCTGTTCAGCGCCGACCCGATCGTGGTTGGGGCGGTCAATCCAGAGGCACAAACGGTGGCTGCTTCGACGGCTGAGCAAACATCCTCCGATGACTACGTCATTGTCGAGGAGGGTACGCTGATCGACCTCAATCAATTGTCCACAGTGACTGATGAAATCGTTGTGGACAACAGTGCCCCGGGTGGTGAGTTTGTGATTACCGATGATATGTCATTGGATCGCTTAAACATCATTGGCTCGGGGCATACCACCACCATCTATAGCCAAGGCGATATTCAGGCAACGGATCAAAAGGTGGTGGTCAATTCAAATGGCGAACTGTCAATTTATGACTCGATTTTGATCGATGGCGCTATCACGCTGAGCTCAACGTCGGGAGACATTGTGCTCGGTCAAACCAGCTCGCAGTATTTGTCTGGCGCGGACGCCACGGGGGCGACATCACCGAGCGATACACTGACCGTTACCGCAAACGCGGGCAGTGTGCAATTTAGCTCTTCGATTGGCATTAGCGCCACCGAGCACGATAGTGCGGCACTTAACGGGTTGACGGTCAACGGCACCAATGTGCGCTTCGACCAGTCTGTTGAAATTGCGGGCGATTTGCTGATCAACGCCAGTGGCAATGTCAGTTTTAACGGCAAAATCAACCTGACCAACGGCGGGCGCTTGATCATCAATGGCGCTGATACCTTGACTTTCTCCGACACCGTCTCGGTTGCGGGCAATGTCTACCTCGAAGCCGACGATATCGTGCTCGACAGCACCTTTGAAATCAATCAAGCTGCGCTGGCGGCAGGGGCCGGTAACACGGTGCTGGAAGTGCAAACCTCCACCGAAGATCAGGCGATGTTGCTCGGTACCGATGGCACCTTAAGCGGCAGTTTTTTCCAGCTCGACTTGAGTGAGCTCAAAGAGATTGCGCTGGCGGAGTTTGACCAGGTGTTGATCGGCGACTTTGGTGCATTGACCGGCAACACTGTGCAGATCGACTCCACGTCCTCGGGCCAAATGTTTAGCGGCAATACCGTGATTCGTGGCGACAATGTGACCTTTGTCGATAACGTCAATCCGATTAGCAAATTCCGTCACGCCGGTGTTTTGCAGGTGCAGGCGCTGAATGACATTGAAATCTACAACGACATCGCATTTACCGAATCGCAAAACACTTTGCTCGAATTGAGCTCTGAACAAGGCACGATTCGCCAATTGGAAGCGGCGTCGTTGATTGACGATCCGGATCAGAAATTTGACGAAGCGATCGTGGTCGATGCCTTGCTCCTGCGATCGGGTGGTGGTATTGGTTTGAGCAACATCGACGCAGAGTCGTTGATCCTGAGCCAAACCGGGGCAGGTGATGTCAGCATCACCCAGCAAGCGGCGGGCGGCGATTTGGTGGTCACGGCCATCAACATCACCAATAACGATGTCGATGTCGATTTGATTGTCGAGGATGGCAGTGTCGAGCTCGGGGAAGCCGACAGCACCTGTCTCGATGCATGGCGGGCCATGTTGCAATATGGCATTGATGGCACCGCACACACCACCACCTCGGCGACAGCCTTGGCTTGGTTGCCCACGGACACCACACTCAATAGCACCTCCAACGGTTATCTGCGCTTGGATGTGACCGATTCAGCGGCCACGGCAGCAGATACGGTGCTCACATTCAACAGTGCCACCACCCTCAACGGTGGCGCCGTGCTCGTCAATGCCAGCAGCGGTGTTGCATTGAACGGCACCATCACCAGCGGCAGTGCGCAAGGGGTAATTTCTGCTGCGCGCTACACCGAGCTGCAAAGTGATCTAAGCGATGCCAATCAGCTGGCCGCGGCATCCGTACACGCATTATTGATTCAATCGGGCGGCGCTGTTTCACAGGCGCAAAATTTCACTGTGGCCGATCAAGATATTGTGATTGATGCGGCCACTGACTTCACCCAAGCAGTGGGGGCCAGCACTACGACCCAGGTTAATGCCAAAACCAACGGTTCAATCGCCATTCGCGCAGGTCAGAATATCTCGATCAACGATTTAAACTCCAATGGCGTGGTTCGATTAGAGGCCACAGCCGGCTCGATTACCACGGCTGCGGCGGCAGATGTGCTCGCTGCAGACACGCACATCGTAGCGGATCGGTTGATTATGATTGCCGATGCCGGAATCGGCGGCCAATCAGACGTTATCCAAACCCAAGTGGCCTATTTATCTGCGACCACCAACACTGGCGAGATCGCCGTGAGTGAAGCCGATGGCTTGGTGATCGGCAATGAGCAATGGGCTTGGAATTTCATGCAGACGCTCTCGTCGGCGGAAAACATTGATCCGGCCAATCTGGTCAATTCGACCAGCGATGTGGTGGGCATTCAATCGGCGGGCGGTCATGTGCAAGTGACGGCGATGAGCACTGCGTTAACCGTTGCCTCCGCCATCGAGGTCACCGGCGCGGGCAATATTTATTTGCAAGCGGGCCGTAGCAGTGTGACCGGCGAAGCCAGTCCGCCCGTGCTGCGCGTGGGTGCCGACGTTACGGCAGCCGCTGGCGACATTCAAATGTTGGCGTTGAGCGAAAATGCAGACATTGAAATGGGCAGTGCAGCGGTCGAGGCGATAGCTGGCAACGTCACCTTTGTCTCGTCTGATTTAATTAAGATGGAGCGCGGTGTCGTCGGCAGTACGCCTTGGCTGAGCCAAGTCGTCGCAGATGTCCGAGTAAACCTAATAGCGGGCGGGGATCTCACCCTTGGCCAAGTCAATGCCGACAGTATCGCCATCGACAGTGCCGCCATCGCGGCATTGGCGCTAAGTTCTGGCGCGCATTTGTCCGCACAGTCTGTTCGATTAGATAGCAGTGCCAATGTGGCCAATAAAGACAAACGGCTGTCGATGGCGACTGACCGGTTGACCACTGATATCGATGGCAGTGCCTTCATTGATCTGGCCAATTTCGACAGTGGTACGAGCACAAGCCTCGCGGCAAGCGCTGCAGAAACGGTCAGCTATCGCGCCGTCAATACCGCCAATGCCGCTGCCGACGAGACTACCGCATTGGTATCGCTTGGCAATGCGTTGAATGTGGAAGGCGTCAGCGTGCTTCGCTACACCGCGACCGATGGTGCAGGAGCACTGAGCATTGATAACGATTACAGTGTGGGTGGGTTGTCTCGCCTGAGCAGCAATGAGGGCATGACACTGGCCAGTGGCGTGGCGCTTGACACCACAGATGCCAACGCACATCTGACCATTGATGTCGAAGAGGCGTTGACCCAGTCGGCCAACAGTCAGATTAATGTGGCCTCGGGCGACATTGTCTTGCAGATGGGGTCGTTTGAACAAGCGACAGCAGCGAGTTTAACCGCCACAGACGGCCATGTTTTAATGGTGGCCGATGGCGATATTTTAATCCAATCGATTACCGCTGCCGCGGCAGGTAAGACGGTGTCGATGGTTGGCGATGCGCTCTATAGCCTCGGTAGTGGCACCCATGTGAGCGCAACCAATTTCTCGATGGCGCAGTTGAACGCGGAGCGCAGCCAAGCGATTGATTCCACAGCGCAGAGTGCAGGCGTGGGCGTACTCAACCAAACTGGCGTCCGCCAAGCCATTAATCTGGATGTGGATCTATTTGCCGTGCATGCGCGCGGCGACGTGGTGCTGGATGTCACCGGAGCGGCCACTGTCGGTGAGGTGGCCAAACTCAGTATCGGCGCGGTTGGTGAGGATGGCATTGCGACCACCGAAGACAGCAATCAAGCGCCGGTGAATGGCGTGGTGAAAACCATCAAAATGAGCAACATCCAGTCATTGTCGGGTGGCATCTCGGTGGTGTCTGACAATGTCTTGACCTTGGTTGATGGCAACGACGGCGATTACCGTAGCGTATACAGCTTTGCCGAGGGTGGTGTTTACTTGGAAGCCAGCGCGCTTAACGTTAACGCGCAAGTGTTTGGCGGTCGTGGCGATGTAACCCTGAACACCACAAGCGGCGATATTTTGGTTGGCGCGTTGGTCGTCGATCAAACCACTTACGACGTCGATGGCCAAACCCAGACCTTTAGTGCTGAGCAAAATGCTTCGGGCATCGCAACGACTGGCGAAGCGGACATTGTACTGACGTCGGCGGGAGAAATCCGCTTTGCGCTGGAAACCACAATCGGTGCGAGTACTGCGATTGAGACGGCGTTGCAGTGGGGTACCGGTGATGCCTCGATGGTGGCGGTAGGCGATATCGCGATTTCACAAATTCTGGGCTCGGGCACGGCCTACCTTGAAGCGGTCAATTTGGACGACTCCGACACCGGCGCAACAGACATTGACGTCGGTCGTTTGATGCTGGCATTAAGTGGTTCTAGCCAGATTGGTAGCAGTGGCGGTTTGGAAATTAATGCCACAGAGATGTCGGGCCAAGTCGATGACTGGGTCGCTACGATCACGGGTGACTTGGGATTGTCACAAAGCGCCGTCACACTCAGTTCGCTCGATGCTAGCTTAGAGCGCAACACTTCCAGTGTTGAGCAGAGCGAACTGGTGGTCAACGGCAACGATTTCAATGTTGAGGTGAGCGGCCATTTCACACAAGCGCAGGACATGGTGCTGGATATCAACACCAGCACCGCAGCTTTGCAGGTGACCGGCAACGCCACTTGGGCCGCCAATGCGTCTGTGACCAGTGAGTCATTGCTGGCGCTGACGATTGGCGGGGATGCCAGCATGGCAGATGGCGCGAGCATTGCCGGTGACGATTCGATTACTGTCGCTGTGACAGGCGCATTCGACATGCAGCACGCGTCGCAGAGCACTGCAGATGCCAGCATTGATGCCACGACTACCTTGAGCATCGACGCTGCGTCGTTGGCAGTGGGCGCACTCAGTGCCGCCGATCGAGTCACCCTAGCGGTAATCGGCCATATCAGCGACGCTGATGACAGCGTGGATGTGACGGCGAGTGAATTTGTGGTCATTAGCAGCGCCAATATTGGGGCGGCAGAAGCCCTTTTGGACACCACCGTGGCAAGTGTAGATCTGGTCAGTGACGGGTTTATTGGGCTAGCTGAGACCGATGCACTCAGCGTGATATCGATTCAGGGCGAGTCACTGAACCTGCAGAACTCGGGCGTGGATATCACTGTACAAAGCATCGATATTACCCAAGCAGCCTACATTCAATCTGCTGGCAGCCTGCTGGATGGCGATACGGTAGACGATACCGATATTCGTGCCACCCATCTGCATTTGGCGGTAGTGGCGGATATCGGCACTTCGGCGGATCGTTTAGATATCGATACCGACTTGCTAGATATTGTTGCAGCAGAAGGCAATGATGCGGCGAGCAATGCCTTCTTGGCGCTGGAAAGCACGACGAATATCGGTGCATTGACGGCGCAGTCTTTGCTGGACATTAAGGTGTCAGGGGACCTACTTGATGCGACAGATGACACCGATGCAGATTTGAGTGCGCAATCGCTGAACCTCCATGTGTCTGGACGCGTCGGTGCGGTGCTTGAGGCGAGCAACAGCCAGCTTGAGTTGGCCGTGGACACATTGAACGGTGTTGTCGGCTCGACAGCCAGTTTGCTCAGTCAATCGGAAGCCAATTTTGAAAGCCTAACCGTTGCTGCGGATAGCGATATTGAGACCACGGCTAGCACGACGTTTACGATGGTTGATGTCATTGGTCAGCTGGACTTGGTGCTGGGTGCGACGACTGAGATGGCAAGTGTCAGTGCGATCAATGTCAGCATCGATGCGGCGGCGGCCATCACGCGTGCAGCAGAGGGCGTCAATCTTTCCGCTGCACGGGTTGACCTTCGCACCACGGATAATGTCGGCACCGCAGATAGCGCGCTGAATCTATCGATTGATCAATTGGTGGTCACTGTAGCATCAGCGCTTTATCTCAACGAAAGCAACAACATAGACGTGAGTGTTGAAAACACAGCAGTGCTCGAACTCACCGCCGCTGGTAGCATTGCCATCAACTCGATCGATGTGGCGGATCAAGTGGTGCTCACCGCACAATCGCAAATTAATGACGCGCAAATCGACACCGAGCTCGACATCCAAACCGCTCACTTGGTGCTTAGCGCCTCAAGCATTGGGGTAGAGCGGCTCGAGATCGATGTCGATCAGTTGCAAGCCAGCTCAGAGAACGAGATCAACCTCTCTGCGCAATCAAGTGTGATGCTGCAATCTGTTACCGCGGTAGAGGTTGATATGGACGTCGTCGGTGATGTCAGCGGCATTGCAGGCCAAACACATGTGACGGCGCAAACGCTGGCGCTAACGGCCACAGGCAACGTACAGCCTTTGGTGACTGATCTGGGCGAACTGACCATCTCAGCGACAAACATCGATCTGCAGGACATTGGCAGCGTGACGATCAATTCACTGAGTGCAACGGATAACGCCACGCTAACCGTGGCAGCGACCGCTCATGTGCTGAGCGCAACCGCGCAAGCGCTGACGATCAATGCAGCGACGCTGTCGGGTGGCAATCTCAGTGCGGCAGACTTGCAAATCAATGCAGAGTCAGTCGGCAATAGCAACGATGCGGCGGTGGATTTTGTCGCCGACACCTTGAGTGGTCAAATCGCACAATCTGCTGCGTTGTCGACCACCGAGCAGGTCACGCTAACGGATTTGTCCGCCGCAGAGCAGTCTCTGCTGTCTTTGGTGAGCACAGCGGATATTTTGATCGAATCGGTCGACAGTCTTGGTGAGGTTCGTCTAAGCACCACTGCTGCGATCGATGCAGTAAATGCTGAGAGTCTACTCAGCGCGGTCGATGTGGTTGCGGATGCGGAAAGTATCGGCAGTCAAACACGACTGACCCTCGATGCAGAGCGCAATGCTCTCAGTGCCAATGCGGACTTGAGCCTGCTGTTGATTGGCGGTGCGACAACGGCGACCGCTCAGCAGGCGGATATTAAAGCTCAGGGCGCCACTGAGTTGAGCTCAGTCGTCGCCGAACGGATTGACGTGAGCACTGAAGGTGCATTGAGCGTTGGGCTGTTGTCATCGGCGACCAGCATCACGCTGAGTGCTGGATCGGTGGTCGATCTGGACGCAGCGCTTGACCTGAAGGCACAATCACTGACGATCTTGGTGCAAGATTCTGCTGGCTTGGCGGTCAACCCGTTAGAGTCAGAAATTGAGACGCTAAGCGCGGCGGTATCAGAGCGCGGTGGCATTTACCTCGCCAATGTTGGCGACTTGTCCATCGAATCGGTATCCACGGTAGATTTGTCGATTTCGGCTACGGGCGATATCGATCATGCCAGTCTTTATGCCAGTGGCAGCTTGTCGTTGAGTAGCCAAGGTGCGCTTGTCGCCCGCGAGGGCGCGGTCATTGCTGCCGATGCTGATAAGTCAAATGCGCGCGAAGTGATCTTGAGTTCCGATCGCCTGGTGATTGGTGAAATCCACGCAGACAATCTTTCGTTGACCGGCGCGTCATCGGTGAAGCAAAACGCTGACCAAGCCATGATTGTGGCTAAGGAAGCCACGATTGCCGGTGGCTTTGTGGGGTCGATGGGCGATCCATTGGAAGTGGTGGCTGAGAAAATCTCCACTTCAGCGGCGTCAACATGGACGGACTGGAAAGGCGCAGACGCGTCGAGGGTCAGCGAGAACCCTGCCGATACCATCGACAGTTGGTGGGAAGATTGGTCGAGCAGTGTTCGTTTTGAAAAAGTAATGGATGTGGAGATGCTACTCGACGCAATGAAAGTAGCACGCAGCTATCCGGTTGCATCGACGAGCGTTGTTCAAAACGATGAATATTCGGCGCAATCCTTCGCTGAGCGTTTGAGCCAATCGCTGCTCAGTATTGAAGCGGATGAAGAGATGGGCTGGGATTCTGGGCTTGAAAATCAATCTTTGTTTGATGGCCAGCTGGCGATGACTGAATCAAACCATCGTATCGAATGGGGCGCGTTTTAGGCTCTACAAACCAATTGCATCGACAGTGATCGGTGCATTGGCATTTTAAATAAGAAACGGGGCAATTCAGCCCCGTTTTTTATGTCGATATAAGCAGCGCCGTGATGCCGCTTTTTAGAGTTGGATTAGAAGTTGGCAGGGCCATCTAGCTCTTCAACCGTCCAAGGTAAGCCGTGGGCGTTGAGCATGTCCATGTAGTCGTCTGGATCGAGCTGTTCCATATTCCAAACGCCTGCTGCTGTCCAATTGCCTTTGAGCACTTGTGCTGCACCGATCATGGCGGGGACGCCCGTGGTGTAAGACACCGCTTGTGAGCCAACTTCAGCATAGCAGGCTTCGTGGTCGCAGATATTTTTGATGTAGTAGGTTTTCTCAACACCGTCTTTGCTGCCGGTGATGATGTCGCCGA